>NZ_JBLZPT010000022.1:27082-96535 GCF_049199985.1 Pseudomonas kitaguniensis | reverse complement strand
GGCATCAACCCGGTGTACCTGATGGTCCGAGGTGCCTGCATCGCGAGCGAGCCCGCTCCCACAGTTGGTCGCTATGCCTCGGGCTCTACACGCAGCACTTCGATCAATTGGTCGCCGACTGGCCGTTTCTACAGCACCTCGTCGCCAATCTTCAGCGAGACCTGTTGGAGCGGGCTTGCTCGCGATGGCATCAACCCGGTGTACCTGATGGTCCGAGGTGCTTGCATCGCGAGCAAGCCCGCTCCCACAGTTGGTCGCTAAGCCTCGGGCTCTACACGCAGCACTTCGATCAACTGGTCGCCGACGGGGCGTTTCCACAGCACCTCGTCGCCAATCTGCGCACCCAGCAACGCGCGGCCCAGCGGCGAGCCCCAATTGATCAGGCCCGCGCCGGCATCGGCCTGGTCTTCACCGACCAACTGAATGCGCTGCTGCTCATCCTGTTCATTGGCGAAGGTGATCCAACTGCCAATCTGCACCTTGTCGGTGGACGTGGCGGGCGCCACCACCTGCGCACTCTGCACACGCTGGTTGAAGTAGCGTAAATCCCGCTCAAGATCAGCCTGGCGCTGCTTGTCGGCCTGCTCACCCTTGGCGGATTCGGCGCTGTGCGCCTGCTGCAACTGCGCAACCCTGGCCTGCAGCTGCGCCAACCCTTGCGCCGTCAGGTGGTTGGGTTGCTCGCTGACTTGACGCTCCACCGGCTGATCGGCTTGGGCGGCGGCGTTGTCTTCATTTACAAAAGCTCGGCTCATGACGTACTCCTTCTATGGAGTTTGGGCCACGTGCGTCGCGCTTTAGTTTCGATGAATGTTATTGCGAGCGATAAGCCCTGCCGGCGTCGCGGTCTTTTTCATGCTGCCAGGCACGCTCGCGGTCGTCCCAGTGATTGTCTTTGTAGTCGCGCAACGTTTCGTTTTCGCGCATGGCTTTGCACTGGCGAAAGCCATCTTCCCAGCCTTCGGCGTATACGCGGTCTTGCAGATAACGCGGCACGTTCTTGCGAAACTCGCCGGTAATTACCCCAGCGGCCTGGCGACCGCTGCTACAGCCATCATCAAAACCATCGGCAAACGCCGGTGGGTAACCTTTTGCCAGCAAATCCTGATGGGTTGACTGGCAACCCGACAACCACACCACCGCACACAGCATTACCGCAGACCGCCACATGGCGTACTCCCTGGCCGTTTCACGGCTTATACGGGGAGTCTAGATAAGGATTTGTTGGAGCGGTGTGAAAGGGGAGTGAGAAATGTGTTGGGTTAAAGCGCCATCAGCGACGATTCCCTTTAACTTGCAGGACGTTTCCTAGAGAATCGCTGGGCTATTGCGCCGTAGGGTTTGAGTGTCTAGCCTCCTCGGGTCGCTGCAAAACAGCGATTGGGTTTAGCGACCCGAGAAACGTAGATACGACCTCCGCAACTATTTTGGCTGGCATTTTTTGTCTGCCTTATCGTGTTATGGCGGCTGTGCGCGGGAGACCTTCGGGTCTACCGGGTTTCTAGGTTACCGGTTCGCTAACCCGCGTACAGCTGCCACCTTTTCATGTTTAGCGACATGTCTGGCAGTTTCTTCTTCCTAACCTAAGAGAAACACCATGACCAAACTCGTTCCCGATCCACCTCTGGCTTCAATCACCACCCTCGGCGTCGTTACCTTCGGCGACTACGGCGAAAATCAAAAACCACTGTTCCGCGTCAATTCGGGCATGCCCATCGGCGAAGCCCTGGAACACGCCTCCACGCTGCTTTACTACTCCAAGAAACTCGCCATGGAAGCCGCCATGGACGTACGCGGCGAACAATACGCCTGGGCGGCGCATTTTTTATGCGAGATGGGCAAAGCAGTCGTCGATGACCTGACCCAAGCAATGACCCCCGCAAAATAAAGCCAACCAACCTCCTCACTGTGGCGAGCAGCCCGCTCGCCACAATTGGAATACGTTGGCTGCTCCGATCATTCCCACGCACTGCGTGGGAATGCTGCCCTGGACGCTACGCGTCCGCTTTGAGTGCGTGACGCGGAGCGTCACAGGTGCGGGTTAGTAGTGATACCACTTCACTTCGAGCATCACTTCATTCACTGGCGTCGAAAGGTGGCTGTATTCGCGCTGGGCGCTCAGGCGCAGCCCGAGGTTGCGCGACAATTCCCACTGCTGGTTCAGGCTGACACTGCGGCGCACTTCGCCATTGGTGAAGAAGTCGCCCTTGGCCTCCAGACTCAAATTGCCCAGCGGGTTTTTCCACAGCACGCCGGTGTTAAACCCGGCGGCCGGGGAGATGGCTTCGCTGAAGTCGTTGTTGTGTTCCACGCGCACGGTGCCGAGGGCGAAGCCGAGCATGTCGTCGGTCAGTTGCCAGGTGCCGCCGGCGCCGCCGTTGACGTGGGCCACCAGGGTTTCGTCGTCGTGTTTGCCCGGTACGCGTTCCAAACCGCCGGTGACTTGCCATGACCAGGGTTGCAGCAGGGCGTTGCGCGGCGTCAGCGAGCGAATGGTGGCGAGGTCCAGTTGCTGCAATTGCCAGTGATTGCCTTCGTACTGGCGCAGTTTCATTTGCAGAATTTCGATCTGCGCGCCCAGCGGGAAGCCTTCGGCGTTGTCGTTGAGGTCGTGGTAGGCCATGCGCAGGCCGTATTCGCCGAAGGCTTTGTCGCCACGCGTGCCGATGCCGGCTTGCCAGGTGCGTGATTCGTGCCCGTTCTCGGGCAGGCCGGGCTGTTCAATTTTTAGGTCGGGCGCGGGGTTCTGGTTGATCGCGCGCAGCAGTTCGAAGCTGCGTTGGGAGCGTTCGGTGTCGCGCTCCAGGCCATTGGCGCGGTAGCGGCCGAGGCGGTAAGCCGCATCGATAATCAGCGCCTGACGCTCGCGGGGCAGGGCTTTGAAAGCGGGCTCCTGCAATTGCTTCTGGTCATCGCTGATTTTCAGCACCCACTGTTGTTCATCACTTTGCAGCGGTTTGGCGCGCTCCAGCAGTTCGCGCTCACGCGAAGGGCGATAGTCGATCTTCTCGACCAAACCGGCTTCTTTCACGGCTTTTACTGTGTCGGTCGGAATCGCGGTCAGCGGGAATTGCTCAGTCAAGCGCAGGCTGGGCCGGGCCACTTGCAGCAGTTCCAGCAGGCGGTAGGAGCAGTTTTCGTCGAAGAAAAAATAATCGAACTGGACCTGCTTCAGCTCCCACACGTGCTCAACCATGCGCTCGGTCTCGACCTGCGTGAGGTTAAGGCGGTACTCCCACAGGTCACGGTTTTCGAGGCTGCGGTATTCCGAGAGTTTTTCCTGGTAAGGCACCAGCGCGAACAGGCCGGGATAGCCGCCCATCAGGCCTTTCCAGGCGTAAAGAATGCTGTTGTCGGAGCCCTCGATGTAGGCGCCGAAGTTGATTGCGTAGCTGAGCAGGGCGGTCTTGTTGCTTTGCACGTCGGCCTGGTCGATGCGCAGCAGCGTGTGGCCGAACATCGACGACGGGCTATTGAGGTAGGCCGCCGGGAAGATCATCACCGCGCTGTGCGGCGCGACGTCTTTGAACCATTGCTTGAATTCTTTGCAGTCCACGGCGGGCAAATCGGTCAGTTGCAACTGATCCTTGAGCCAGCGGGTACGTGCGGGGTAGACGCATTGGGCGTGTTTTTCGCCCTGGGTGACCGGAGCGTATAGCGCTTCGACGGTGGCCTTGAGTTCGGCGTCCGGGTGGTGAGCACCCTCGGCGGCGAGGAAAAACTTCTTGTCGCTGACATAGCTGCGCCAGCCACTTATTTTGCCAGCTTCATAATGGCCCAAAGACAGCCAGAACGGGTCGTTGGCCAATTGCTGCAAACGTTGATCATCAATTTGCGGGGCCGCGTACAGCGGGGCGCAGCCGAGGAGTGCCAACCAGGCAAAGCGTTTGAGCATAGGGGCAACTTAAGTCGGAAAAAGTGAGACCCAAAGGGGAGGCGGGCCCAAAAATAAAACCCGCGCCCTGGAGGGCGCGGGCGGGTCGAGCTTAAGCCTGAGTAGCGTATTTCGCCAGGCGGGTGTCACTTTTCAGTACTGCCAGGGTGTTGTTGTGCACGTCATCAGCGGTCACGTCAGCTTTGCTGAAGATTTGCTGGAAGTGCTCGTGAGTCACGGCCGCAAAGTGCTCGCGGTCTTCCGGTGCAACGCCCAGTACCACCGCGTAGGTGGTCAGCGCTTCGCCATTGCCTTTGGCCATGTCTTCGGACAGCTCGTTCATCATGCCATTCATGGCAATCCAGGACTTGCCGCCGTAGGTCAGGGCGCTGTTGGTGCTGCAACCGTTGGTGCCAGAGGTCATGCCGAAGGTGGCGTTACCCGAGGTGCCGTTGGTGGTGGAAGCGAGGAAGTGAGCCGGAGTGCCGCGCTGGCCTTCGAACAACATGTTGCCCCAACCGCAGTTCGGGCCACCTGGTGATTCTGCCATTGCATTGAGGGAGACAACGGTGAAGAGAGTACCAAGAAGGATCCGTTTCATAGCTTTGTTCTCTTAGTGTGCAAACCAATGGACAAGGGGTTCAGGCGCGTCGTAGCGCCCTAGGGGCCGGTTATTAGTCCAGCCCGCGCAATTTGGAGTTTAGGCAGGTTCCTTGGGTTCCGTTATTTTTTATAAAACAATCAGTGTTATCGCGATTTTTTTGTAGGACGCATGCCGTGTCTGCGCTTTACCAAAAAGCGCGCCTTGCCAGAGCGCGTAACCGAGAGCCAGAATGCCGTTATCTGCCCCGCCTGATGTAAGGAAGCCCGATGCCTGATCCTGTTGCTGCCAGCTTGCGTCTAGCGCCCGAAGCGCTGACTCGCCCTTTTTCCGCTGAACAGTTCAGCTTCTCGACCACCAATGATTTGGAGCCCTTTCGCGGTGTGCTTGGCCAGGAACGTGCGGTTGAAGCCTTGCAGTTCGGTGTGGCCATGCCACGCCCCGGTTACAACGTGTTTGTGATGGGCGAGCCCGGTACCGGCCGCTTTTCGTTCGTTAAACGCTACCTGAAAGCCGAAGGTAAACGCCTGCAGACCCCGTCGGACTGGGTCTACGTGAATAATTTTGATGAGCCGCGTGAACCGCGCGCGCTGGAATTGCCAGGCGGCTGTGCGGCGGCGTTCATCGCCGACATCAACGGTTTGGTCGACAACCTGGTCGCGACCTTCCCGGCGGTGTTTGAACACCCGACGTATCAACAACGCAAAAGCGCCATCGACCGCTCTTTCAACCAGCGTTACGACAAGGCCCTGGACGTGATCGAGCGCCTGGCCCTGGAAAAAGACGTGGCGCTGTACCGCGACAGCTCCAACATCGCCTTCACCCCGATGCTTGAGGGCAAGGCGCTGGACGAAGCGGAGTTTTCGCAACTGCCGGAGGCCGATCGCGAGCGGTTCCACAGCGACATTTCCGAGCTGGAGGAGCGCCTCAACGAAGAACTGGCGAGCCTGCCGCAGTGGAAACGTGAGTCGAACAACCAACTGCGCCAGTTCAACGAAGAAACCATCACCCTGGCCCTGCAACCTTTGTTGGCGCCATTGTCGGAAAAGTACGCAGAAAACGCCGGTGTTTGCGGCTATCTGCAAGCCATGCAGGTGTACCTGCTCAAAACCGTGGTCGAGCAATTGGTGGATGACGCCAAGACCGACGCGCAGGCGCGCAAGTTGCTGGAAGAGCAATACTGCCCGAGCCTGGTGGTGGGCCACCCGGTCAACGGCGGCGCGCCGGTGGTGTTTGAACCGCACCCGACCTACGACAACCTGTTCGGCCGTATCGAATACAGCACCGACCAGGGCGCGCTGTACACCACGTATCGCCAGTTGCGCCCCGGCGCTTTGCACCGTGCCAATGGCGGCTTCCTGATTCTTGAAGCCGAAAAAATGCTCAGCGAGCCGTTTGTGTGGGACGCGCTCAAGCGCTCGTTGCAGTCGCGCAAACTGAAGATGGAATCGCCACTGGGCGAGCTGGGCCGTTTGGCCACCGTGACCCTCAACCCGCAGATGATTGCGTTGCAGGTCAAGGTCATCATCATCGGCTCGCGCCAGCTTTACTACGCGTTGCAAGACGCCGATCCGGACTTCCAGGAGATGTTCCGCGTACTGGTGGATTTCGACGAAGACATCCCGATGGTCGACGAAAGCCTGGAGCAGTTCGCCCAGTTGCTCAAAACCCGTACTTCGGAAGAAGGCATGGCGCCGCTGACCTCGGACGCGGTGGCGCGCTTGGCGACGTACAGCGCACGCTTGGCGGAACATCAGGGCCGTTTGTCGGCGCGCATTGGCGACTTGTTCCAACTGGTCAGCGAGGCGGATTTTATTCGCCACCTGGCCGGCGACGAGATGACTGACGCCGGGCATATCGAGCGCGCGCTGAAGGCCAAGGCCACGCGCACCGGGCGTGTGTCGGCGCGGATTCTCGACGACATGCTCGCCGGCGTCATCCTCATCGACACCGCCGGTGCGGCCGTGGGCAAGTGCAACGGGCTGACGGTGCTGGAGGTCGGTGATTCGGCGTTTGGCGTGCCGGCGCGTATTTCCGCCACGGTGTACCCGGGCGGCAGCGGCATTGTCGACATCGAGCGTGAAGTTAACCTCGGCCAGCCGATTCACTCCAAGGGCGTGATGATCCTCACCGGTTACCTGGGCAGCCGCTATGCCCAGGAATTCCCGCTGGCGATTTCGGCGAGCATCGCGCTGGAGCAGTCCTACGGTTACGTGGACGGTGACAGTGCGTCGTTGGGCGAAGCGTGCACATTGATTTCGGCGCTGTCGAAGACGCCGCTCAAGCAGTGTTTTGCCATCACCGGTTCGATCAACCAGTTTGGTGAAGTGCAGGCGGTAGGCGGGGTCAACGAGAAGATCGAAGGCTTCTTCCGCCTGTGCGAAGCGCGCGGGTTGACCGGCGAGCAAGGGGCGATTATTCCGCAAGCCAACGTCAACACGTTGATGCTCGACGAGAAGGTGCTGCAGGCGGTTCGCGATGGGCAGTTCCACATCTATGCCGTGCGTCAGGCGGATGAGGCGTTGAGCCTGTTGGTGGGTGAGCCTGCCGGTGAGCCGGACGCCGAAGGGCAGTTCCCGGAGGGCACCGTGAACGCCCGCGTGGTAGAGCGTTTGCGCGCGATTGCCGAGATGATCAGTGAGGAAGACCTGAAGGAAGCCGAAAAGGAGCTGGCGCAACAGGCGCTGGCGCAAGCCCAGCCAAGCTGACGTCGGCGGGCCTGCTTGCTGTGGTGAGTGAGTGGGCTCACTCACCACACATTGGCGATCACCACAGGGGCCGACGCCCGTTGGTCCCTGCGGCCTTGGCTTGTCGCAGTTTTCCCCTATTCTTTGATTAAAGGCTAGAGCCAGCTTACCGAGGGTCGCCGCCGTGCCGCGCAACCTTTGCCTTACCCGCCAGTGCCTGGGCCTGGTCACCCGTATCGAATGCTGCATTCGCCCTCTCGCGGGGGACAACGGGCTGTGGACGCTGTTATTCGCCGCCGGAATGACCGGCGAACAGCCTTCCGCGATCAAGTCACAAGGCCCGTTTCATGGGCCTTTCGGCGCAGAAAGTATGCTTGAGTCAATCGTCGACAGCCTGACCCAGCACGGTTATGCGCAAGCCGACGACCCGCCAATCTGGTGCCTGCACCTGCAAGCACATCTGCGCTGCCTCAACCGCGCGCGCTCGCCGGCGCTCAGCGATACTCACCACTGAAAAACAGCATTCCCATGCTCTGCGTGGGAATGCCACCCTGGACGCTACGCGTCTTTCTGCCGCCATAGCCTGAGCGTTATTTGCTTTCAGGCTTGTCCAGCTTCACTTCAAAACCGTATTGCACGGTATCCAGGTCGGTACGCTGGTAACTTTCCAGGCTGCTTGGCTGGCCGTAGAAGTAATGCACATCAAACAGCGCCGTGCCGTATTCCTCGGCGCGATGGCTAACGCCAAGGATCTCTTTGAGGTAGTTGCCGCTGGCGTCTTTGGCGTAGAAGCGCCAGCTGTCGGCAGGGAAGTCTTTTTGATCGACGATCAGCGCGTTGTCTTTCAGCGACAGGCCTTTGGGCAGTTTGCTCACGTCAATCGTGGCTTTGTTGATGGTGGCCAGAAACAACGGCACCGAGCCCACCACAAAGGCGGGGTTTTCCGGGAACAGGTTGAGGTCGTACGTGAGCGTGCCGCTGGCAGCGTTCAACTCAAAGGCCTCGGCCGGCAGCTCGATAGGCTCACCGCGTTGGCCCTTGTCGTCTGCCGTGAAGAACGTGATAGGCGCATCGCTGTTGTTGCGCTCGGCGCCCACCAAGTCGTCATTGAAGGTAAAGGGGTGGTCGAACACGATTTTCGCAGCGCTGGCGTCTTCGGTTGACTGGCTGATGGTCACGCTTTTTTTCAGCTGCTCCTCGGTCATCGCAGCGTCTTTGAGCCAACTGGCGGCGCCGTCGTCGTACACCGTGACCGGCATCGGCAGGGCTTGTACGGTGTTTTGCAGGCTGTTCTTGTCGAAACGCAGCACCGGCAGGTCGAGGTCCTTGTGGGTCAGCGTGGCCTTGGAAAAGTCCAGTACGTCGACCTGCAGGTTGTCGATCAGGCCGTTGAAGTACACCTTGGCGTAATGGCTGCTTTGCGTGTGCTCGAAGGCTTTTCGCTCGTCGGTCAGTTGTTTTTCAAACGCCTCCGACCAGGCGGTCTGCTTTTGCATGTCGGCCAATTGTTTCTGGTAAAACGCCACTTGTGCGGCGTTCTCGTTAATTGAGCCTGAGCGGGTCAGAAATTGCCCGGTGCTGTCGCGTGCCTGCACCAGCAAGGGGTTGGGCGACTCGTCGCCGACTTCCGGGGCCAGCGGCTCGCTGTTTGTCAGCTCGATTTCGGCGTAATTTTTCTCAAGCAGCAGCAACTTGAGGGTGATATTGCCCTCGGTGCGTGTGTGGCCCACGTCTTTTTTCGACAGGTCGAACGTCAGCACTCTGCCGGGCGCAACCACTTCAACCGCGCCCTTGAGGCTGACGGGCTGTGGCTGGCTCTTGTTCTCGGTCTCGACACCTTCGATGAACGGGTAGGTCACCGTCAGGTCATCGGGGTTGGTCAGGTTGGAGCTGCTGGGGCTCAGTTGGATACCGGGGTCGGTTTCCGACCATTCCGGCTGGAACGGGATCACTTTGTTATTGCTCAGCGTCACCGACTGCCATTCCAGCCCATGTGGAAACGGGAATTGGTCGGGTGTGTTGAAGCTGAACGGGAACACCGGCTGCAAATCGGTCAGGTAGTCGGAGTGCGAGGGTTTGCGCAGTACGAACAGGCCATTGATGTACGTGTCGACCAAGGATTGCGGCGTAGGGTAGTGCTTGAGCAAGGCCAGGCTGTCTTCGCCGTATTCGGCTTCGACAGGCTTGGTCGCCAGCCGGGCCCGCGCCCGTTCCAACAACAGCAGCGAGCCGCCGAGGTCGGCGATGGCGTCTCTGAGCTTGGGGTCTTGTATGGCGTCGAGCGACTGTTCGAACTTCGCGGTTTTCTCTTGAAGGGTTGCCTGTTTCTGCTCTTCTTTGGGCGAGCAGCCGCTGACCATCAGCAACACCGCGCACAGGCCGATACTGGCCAAAGGGGATCGCACATCCGTCATCTGGGTCTTCCTGTTCAACAGCATCGAGCTGATTTGATGGCTTCGACACTAGCAGAAAAATCTTCTTACAGATGCCGGCAAGGTCAGTTTTATGCAGGTTAAAGGTAGCGGTTACAGGTGTTTCATAGCGGCTGGTATACTCGCGGCCTTTTTTAGCCTCGCTGTGTGAGATTCCAATGGAACGCTTTATCGAAAATGCTATGTACGCCTCGCGTTGGCTGCTGGCGCCGATCTATTTCGGCTTGTCCCTGGGGTTGCTGGCGCTGGCGCTTAAATTCTTTCAGGAAGTGATTCACCTGCTGCCGAGTGTGTTCTCGATGGCCGAGTCGGAACTGATTTTGGTGCTGCTGTCGTTGATCGACATGGCACTTGTCGGCGGCTTGCTGGTGATGGTGATGATTTCCGGCTACGAGAACTTTGTCTCGCAACTGGACATCGATGAGAGCAAAGAAAAGCTCAACTGGCTGGGCACTATGGATTCTTCGTCGCTGAAGATGAAAGTGGCGGCGTCCATCGTGGCGATTTCCTCGATTCACCTGCTGCGTATCTTCATGGACGCCAAGAACGTCGATCCGCAGCATTTGATGTGGTACGTGATCATCCACATGACCTTTGTGGTCTCGGCGTTCGCCATGGGTTACCTCGACAAGCTGACCAAGCACTGATGCCTAGCGCCGGCCTTACTGCTCGACGAAGTAGTAAGGCTGGCGACCGATTGCCATCTGTTTGATCACGCTGACCTTCTCACTCAGTTGTTCAGTGTTATCCAGCAGCGCGACGTTGCCGGGCCTGGCGCTGAGAAAACTGCGCAACTCGGCTTCGTTTTGCAGCATCGGCAAGTGCGCCTGCAGGTAGAACACGCTGGCCCCGGCTATACGCTCGTTGGGCCGGTACATCACCACGTCTCTGCCTTCGGTTTGAAAGGTTTTGGCCTGGCTGATCACTGGCACGAACGACTCACGTTTGTCGGCTTTGGGTGCAAACCAGAACGCGGCCGTCATGTAGCTGAGGATTGCCAGGGTGAACGCGCCGACGATTGCGCCGCGGTGGTAGCGGTACAGCGCCGGTTTGTGCGCCTTGAACCACGCCAACAGCACCCCGGCATATTCCGCAGCGAGCACGGCGGCGGCGGGCGTCATTGCCATCAAGTACACCACGCGCTTGCTTGAGGCCAGGGTCAGCAGGGTGAATTGCGCCACCAGCCATACACTGAAGAACAGCCGGTAGCGGTTACGCACCAGGCTTTTGCGGAAGTGCCACAGGCCCAGGTACACCAGAATGTTCCACGGCAGAAAGGCTTCCGGCAGTTTCAGCAGGTAGTAATAGAAGGGCTCGTAATGCCCTGCTTCTACAAACGAGCCGCTGAAGCGCCCGACGCTGTTGGTCCACAACACTTCGGCAACAGCCTGCAGGCCGCCGCGCTCAAATAGAAAGCCCAGCCAGATCAGCAGCGGCGCCAGTGCCAGCAAGGTGAACACGGCGGGCTTGAGCCAGTCGCCGAGGCGCACGCGTTTATCCATCACGCTGGTGCAGGCCAGGTACACAAAAATCACAATGCCCGGCATCGCCAGGCCCAGCACACCTTTGCTCAAGGTGGCGATGGCCATGCCTGCGGTAAACAACGCCCACGCCCAAGCGTTGGAGCCTTGGCGCTCAGACTCGGGCCGTACGGCCTGGTAGAACGCCAGCAGCGCCGTGGTCACGCCCAGGCTGAGCAGCGAATCTTCACCCACACCGCGCACATTGCCCCAGTAACTGGCCATGGTCGCCAGGATCAACGATGCGCAAAACGCCATCGTCTTCGGCCGCCCGAATGTGCGCAGCATTGCGTAAAACAGCATCACACTGATTAGCCCCGCAAACGCCGACGCCAGGCGCACGGCCCAGGTCGTTGCGCCAAACAGGCGAATGGCGCCGGCGTCCAGCCATAGGCTCAGCGGTGGTTTTTCCAGGAAGGGCTCACCAAACAAACGCGGGATCACCCAGTCATTGTCCAAGTGCATGGCCATGGCGATCCCGGCGACGCGGGCTTCGGTGGAGCCTTGCAGTTGATGGCTACCCAGCGCAAAGAAGAACAACACACCAGCGAGAAGGAGCAGCAGAGGAGCGGGACGCATCATGGTTCTGGCTACCGAGGCAAGAGACCGCTCGGGGGAACGGCCTAGGCAATCGGCTAGTATAGGTAGGCGATTCTTAATATTTCGTGAACGGATGTGGGTTTCTGCAGGGCTCATTTGCGCGCATACACTCAATGTCAGCCTCGAACTTATCGCCCATGAAGTATTCAACACGGTTCAGTAGCGTAGGTATAAGTTGCTCGTCCATACGTGTGTGCCCAAGCAGGAAGCAACACACCGCGAGTGAGCGTAATTGAATATATGGTTTGATGGTGTTTAACGTCGCGCTAGTGGCGGAGCGACTGTTGTAGCCCTGCAATAACCAATGAATGCATGGATTGATGTTGCAATCTCTGGCCGTGAGTGAATAGGCCATCGCGCCCAAGTCGAAATTTCTGTTTGCAAACAGGGCGTCTTCAAAGTCAATAAAATAAACGCGCCCGTCTGCGTATTTAGCATTGCCTAGCCAGGCGTCGCCATGGCACAACACTGCACAGTCGTGTAAAGCCTGGTCCTGAATTGAACGGCAGTTGCGGGCAATTTTTGAACGCATAGGCGCAGGTATAGCCGAGGTGCTTTTCAGGCTTTTCTGGATTCTGCTGCATTCTTTTTCCAGGCACAGAATGCGCGGGGCACGCTGCGAAATATCAGTGGTTGGCAGGTTGTGCAGCTCGGCAAGTGTGCTCGTATATGAAAATATATCAGCGCTGTTGTTTGTTAAAGGTCGACCGCCAACATTGTTATACAAGATAGCCAGTCTGGTTTCGCCAGCCAGTTTGATTGCAACGCAGGCCGCGCCTTGACGTGAGCGGACGACCGTTGCTACGCCGATATTATTCGCCCTGAGGGTATCCATCACGGACAACTCAAACGAGAGGTCGGCCGGGCTTCTTGAAGGGGAAAATATTTTTAAGTAGTACGTCGTATTGCTAGTCACTCTGACTGTGTAGTTTACGCCTTTGGTAATGATCTCTACCGCGGCGACGGTGATAGGGAAGTTGTTCTGTATGACGCGCATCAGGTCTGCTTCGAGCGAATTTAATCTGCACACGCGCTTGCCCCTTAACGACACTCTCGACCAAAAGTAAACCACGTTTATCGCGTTCGGCTAGCCCTCGTCCAAAAACCAGGCCTGCCAGGAAGCTACGCCTCACCTTTGCGGTCACAGCGCCGGTAATAATTACTACACAATAAGTGTATTAATATGCCTCCCCAGCGGATACCGGTCCGCACACACCGCCCAAGGCAAACACGTTGGTACTTCTACTTTCTGAGGAAGGCTGTCGATGAGCACGAAATACACTCCATGCAAGCCAGCGCGCTTGCAGGTAGCCGTCAAATTCTGGGTGCCATTTTGTGCGCTTGGACTCGTCAGTGCGATGGCCCAGGCGGCAGACAGCACCGATGCCCCCGCCTCGACAGCAGCGCCCACCCTTGGCACGGTGTCCGTGATCGGCCAGGGCGAAACGCGCCAGGTTCAGCGTGTGGATGAAACCACCGTAAAACGCTACGCCGCCGGTACCAACCCGCTGAAAACCTTGCAGAGCATGTCGGGCGTGAACTTCCAGTCCGGCGACCCGTTAGGGCGTGAAGAGGGCAGCCAGCGCATAAGTTTGCGCGGTTTCGATATGCACCACTTGGGCTACACCCTGGACGGCGTAACCCTGGGCAATATGAGTTTCGGCAACTACAACGGGCTGAGCATCTCGCGCGCGGTGATCCCGGAAAACGTCGGTTCTACGGTGGTTGCCGCGGGTATCGGTTCGCTGGGCACCGCGTCGAACAGCGACTTGGGTGGGACCATCCAGCTAACCACCGCCGACCCGGATAAAGAGTTCGGTGGGCGGTTGTCGCAGACCCTCGGCAGCTACGCCACTAATCGCACGTTTTTGCGTGTTGATACCGGTGAATACAACGGCTTGTCGGCGTATGTCTCGGGTGAAAAATACGACGCTGACGCCTGGAAGGGCAATGACAACCCGCAGAAGTCCGACGCGATAAACGCCAAGGTTGTGTATAAGTTCGGTGATAACCGCGTCAGCTTCTTCCACAGCACCTCAGACCATGAAGAGGCCAACCTGCTGTCGCTGTCCAAGGGCATGTTGGAGCGGCTGGGCTACAAATACACCTATTACACCCCCGACTGGACCCGCGCGGTGAATGCCGCCAATGGTATCTATAGCGGCGGCGTCAAAAGCGCTTCAGAAGGTGTCTACAACGCCAGCAGCTTGCGCTACGACGAGCTGGATATTCTGAACGGCAATTTCAGCCTGTCGGATAACCTTGTGCTGGATACCACCGTTTACCATCACCATAACTCCGGTTATGGCAACTCGTACTACCCGTTCACCTACAATACCGGGACCACAATAGTGCCCGCCAACTCGTTGCGCAGCACTAAATACGGGATCGACCGAAGTGGTTTTCAGACCTCACTCACCTGGTTCCTCGGCCAGCACGAGATCGAGGGCGGGTTCTGGATCCAGTCCAACAAGAACGATATAAGCCGCTACATCTACGACACCACCGGGCACTCGCCACAGAACCATATCGTCACCACCAATGATTACGCAGTGTCGGCCACCGTATTCGATCAGTCGTACAACGACCTGACGCGTCAGTTCTATTTGCGCGATACCTACACGTTAATGGACGACCGCTTAAAACTTGAGTTCGGCGCCAAAAGCAGCGTGACCAACACCACTGCGGTAGGCAAGGCGGGCGGCTACGCCAGCGGATCGTTGCAAGCCAGTGATCACTTCCTGCCTCAGATGGGCGCGACGTACAAGTTGAATGACCAGGACGAGGTGTTTGCTTCTTACTCGGAGAACATGTCGGCGTTCCCGTCCGGCGCCTACAGCCCCTTCAGCACTACCCAGACAACGGTGGACGCGCTCAACGGCTTTCATGGCCTGAAGCCGGAAACTTCGAAGACGGTTGAAGTGGGTGTTCGACGCACGACCCAACACTACATTGCCTCGGCCACAGCCTATAACACCCAGTTCGACAACCGCCTGATCGCCATCGCCAATTGCACCGGTATCGTGATCTGCGCCAATGGCGTGGCCAACGTGGGCTCGGTGACCAGCCGAGGCGCCGAGTTCGCCTTTGCATTAATGCCTGACGAACATTGGCGCTGGTCCAACTCACTCTCGTACAACCACAGTACTTACGATGACAACTACACCAGCAACGCGCAGACGGTGAATGTAAAAGGTAAAACGGTCGTCGATACCCCCAAAATCATGTACTCCAGCAGCGTGGACTGGAACTGGAACCGCTGGAGCGCGGGCGTGCAGGGGAGTTACATGGCCAAGCGTTATTACACTTACACCAATGACCAGAGCGTGCCCGCTTACTGGCTGGCCAATGCGAGCATGGCGTACGACTTGGGTGCATTCGCGGGGCTGAAGGACACGTCGGTGTCATTGAACGCGATCAACCTGTTCGACAAACGCTACATCTCAACGCTGAACACCGATGCCAGTGCGGCCGCCGACCCGAATGGAGACTTGCAAATACTGCAAGTGGGAACGCCGCGCAGCGCCTTCGTTACACTCTCGACACGGTTTTGATTCAACTGCCCCCGTAAAAAAGCCCCCAATCGCCTTCGCGCGTTGGGGGCTTTTTTTGGCTATTGAAGCGAGCGTGCACCAGGCACCGCAGCGCCTGGCGGGCTAGAGAAAAAAGCGCTCTTTCAACGGGATCAATGCAGCACCAATGGCGGCGGCATCACCGTTGCTTTCGGTCAGTAACAGCTTGGGCCGGGGCGCGGGCGTTCCATAGCGCGGTGAGCCCCAGAAGCTCACATTGTCGATCAGTCGCCGCCCGAGTTCGGCAGGCACCTGCCCGCCGAATACGATGGCTTGCGGGTCGAACAAGCCGGTCAGGGTATTGATCAAACGATCCAGCCCGGGCCGTACATGCTCGACCCACTCATCGACACCCGGCCAGTTAATGTCGAACCGGTTGCGCAGGTCTTCGATGGAGTCGATCTGAATAGCCTGCTTGTGCAGCGCATCCATCAAGTAGCGCAGCGCAGGGCGCCGCTCGACTTCATCGTGGGTGTACAGCATGACTTCGCCCGCATTGCCATTGCTGCCGAAGTACGGCTTGCCGTCGATGACGATGCCGGTGCCGAAGCCATAATTGAACGACAGGTACACGAAGTTGCTCGCCCAGGCGCCTACGCCGATAAGGCTTTCGCCAATCGCCCCGGTGGTGGCGTTGTTCTTCAACCACACCGGCATATCAAGCGCCTGTTCCAGCAGCGGGCGCAGGTCGATCAGTGACCAGTCTTGCAGCGGCTCGGGGGCGTTGACGCGGCCCTCGTCGATAAAGTAGCCGGCAATCGCCACGCCGACACCCAGCAGATGATCGCGGCTTAGCCCATTGCGCAGGAGCATGCGGTCAATGACTTTGCCGAGTGCTTCCAGCGTCGAATTCAAGCTCAGCGGCGGGGTGCGCAGCGTGACTTCTTCCAGCACGTTGCACGCAAAGTCGGCGATGCACACCACCGCCGAATCCGTATTGATGGAGATGCCCAGTACATAAACCGCCTCGTTGGCGAGTTCCAGGCGCAGGCTCGGTTGACCGCGGCCGTTCTTCACGGCTTGACCCGTGCGAATAAAACCTCGGCTGATCAAGTCTTCGATGATGCGGTGCACGGACTGTTGCGCCAGGTCCATTTCTGCCGACACGGCGGCTCGGGTGATTCCACCGCTGCGCCGCAAAATATCGAGAATTTTGCGCTCGTTCAGGCTGGGGTGGTAATCGCGCTGTAGAAGGTGTTCTGCGTCCATGAGTGTGTCGGCTTCAACTGTGCAATGAGTAGATTTTGCGCTAGCGCGGCAGTCTAAAGCCTCTGATGGCGCAGGGGGTCGAATTCATAAAATTTTCATGCGGGCGCCGACAGAACAGTGTGGGCCAGGTCACACAGTGGTTGGGTGCCCGCCACGAGTGTGAGCCCGAAGGGTACGGCAAGCCCTTGGGTAGAAATGCTCAGGCCTGCTTCGCTGCAGAGCAAACGCCCGGCGGCGATATCCCACACGCTGGTGTAGCGTTCCACGTAGCCGCTTGTGTAGCCGAGTGCTGCGAAACCCAGGCCGATGGTCGCGCAGCGATAACCTGCAACACCCCAGCCGGCCTGGCGAAACTGCAATTCCATGGCGCCGATGTGTTCCGGGCGCCAGTGCCGGTTCTCGCCAATGGCGGCCACTTTCAGCCCCTCGCACTGCGCGGTTCGCGCGGTATACACGCCGTTCTTGCGCAGCCCAAAGCCCTTGGCGGCGCTCAGCGTGCAACCCAGCGCGGGGTAGGCCACGGCCCCCACCAGCGACTCGTCGCCTTCGACATAGGCAATCGAAATGCCCCACAACGGCGACCCGCTGACGAAGTTGGCGGTGCCATCGATCGGGTCGATCACCCAGCCACGCCCCTGCAGGTCACCGCCCAGTTCTTCGCCGAGTAACGCTTCGCCTGGAAACTCGCGCGTGAGTTGCGCGCGCAGATGGTTCTCGACCTCCAGGTCGGCACATGACACCAGGTCTTGAGGATGCTTGACCATCACCGACAGCGAAGCGAGGTTGTGGAAGTAGCCCAGCGCAATGTTCGCGGCGCTGGCGGCCAGGCGTTCAGTGACGTGCAGCCGATACTCCAGACTCATCAGATAGCTCCCTGACGTACGTTGATGTCCAACAGGTTGGGATAATCGGTCAGCACCGATTGGGCGCCACGGCTTAACAGATAGCGCGCACGCTGTGGGTCATTCACCGTCGCCACGGCAAACTCGACTTCGCTGTCGCGCAGACGCCTCAAATGGCCCTCGTCCAGAAACGGGTCGACCACATGCAGGATCTGGCAATCATATTCCGCCAGCAGCGCAGCCGGATCCGCCGGCGCAACCAGGCTGGCCAGGCACAGCGGAACCTCTTCCCATAGCGCCCGCGCCTTGCCGAGCGCGCGCGTCGAAAAGCTCGACACGAACAGCCGGTGCGGGCCGAGCGGCCATTTCTGGCGCAATAACGGAATCACCGCCTCAGCGGTTTCCAGGTCATCACCGATGGTCGGCTTAAGCTCCACCTGCAGGCCCAGCCCCAGGCAAATCGCGGTGTCGACCACTTCTTCGAAGGTGGGCACAGTCACGCCGGCGTAGGTGTTGGAAAACCATCGGCCCGCATCCAGTGAACGAATCTGCTCAAGCGTGTTGAGCACTACTGCACCGTGCCCGGAGGTGGTGCGATCCAGCGTGTCGTCATGGATGACTACAAGGGCGCCATCGCGGGTGAGCTTGACGTCAATCTCGACCCACTGCGCGCCCATCCGCGCAGCGATTTCAATGGCGGTCAGCGTATTTTCCGGGGCGAACGCACTCGCGCCACGGTGCGCAATCAAGTTGCTTTGAACCACGCGTGTTTTATCGTTCATGTGTAAACGTCATCCTCAATGGAAGATCAGGAAATTCGTTGACCGCTGGCGCCGTCGAACAGCAAGGCTTCGTCGGCCGGAAACCACAGGCTGATGGTTGCGCCAACGTGCACCGCCGGCGACTCCGAGTGACTGACCAGCACCGGCTGCCCCGCGACCCGGCAATGAATGACGCGGTGGCTGCCCAAGTCCTCCACCGCGTTAACAGTGGCGACCACGCCGGTGGCGGCGACTTTCAGGTGTTCGGCACGCACCCCCAGCACCAGCGGGCGAGGGGTTGTGACAGTGGCCGGGGACCTGAACGGCAGGACTTGGCCGTCGCCCAAAATCAACAGGCCTTCAGGGCTGCACGCCACCTCGATCAGGTTCATCGGCGTGGCGCCGAAAAAGCGCGCAACCACCGTAGAACCCGGGCGTTTATAGAGCGCGTGGGGCGTGTCGATCTGTTCCACCCGGCCCTTGTTGAGCACAACTACGCGGTCAGCCAGGGTCATCGCCTCGGTCTGGTCATGCGTCACGTACAGCACGGTGGCGCCGGTGTCTTGGTGGATGCGCCGCAACTCTGCGCGCATCTCTTGGCGAAGGCCGCTGTCGAGGTTGCACAACGGCTCATCGAACAGCAGCACCGGCGGGTTACGCACCAGCGCCCGGCCAATGGCGACGCGCTGGCGCTGGCCGCCAGACAATTGCCCGGGCTTTCTGGCCAGTAAGGCGTGCAGCCCAAGCGTGCTGGCGATGGCCTGCACACGCGCCAAGCGTTCTTCGCGGCCAACCCCCGACAATTTCAGCCCGTAGCCGAGGTTGTCTTCGACCGTCATGTGCGGGTACAGCGCATAGTTCTGGAACACCATGGCGCACTGGCGCTCGTTGGGCGGGCGCCGGGTAACGTCGACACTGCCGATATGAATGCTGCCCGCATCCGGCTTGTCGAGGCCGGCGACCAGCCGTAACAGGGTCGACTTGCCGCACCCCGACGGGCCGAGGATGACGCTGAACTGCCCGGCGGGGAATTCCACTTCCAGCCCATCAAGAATCGCTGGGCCGTGCTTGCTGTAGCGCCTTGATAGCCCACTGACACGAATGGCCGGCGCTGCGCTGTCGACTGTAGACCGAGTCATTTACCTACCCCTACAAGCCCTTTGACGAACCAGCGCTGCATCACAGCGATGACCAGAATGGGCGGAATCAGACTGAGCAAAGTGGCGGCCATCAGCAGCGACCACTGTGGAAGTTGAGTGGCATCGGCGGGCGCAAAATTGGCCGCGCCGAGTACCAGCGTGCGCATGCTGGTGCGGTTGGTGGCCACCAATGGCCACAGGTAGTCCTTCCAGGCCGAAATAAACACCAGCGTGCCGAGCGCCGCGAAATTGGTTTTTGACAGCGGCAGCAGAATGTCGACGAAAAACCGCCAGGGGCTGGCGCCATCCAGGCGGGCGGCCTCTACCAGATCGGAGGGCAGCGTTTGATAGAACTGGCGGAACAAAAACGTGCCGGTCGCCGACGCGATCAATGGCAGCGCAAGCCCCGGATACGTGTCGAGCAAGTTGATGTGCGGCACCGGGATCGCCGCAATCCCGAGCAGGTCGAGCAGTGCGCGCAGTGGCCCCAGCACATCGCCTGCGACCGCGTAGGTCGGGATAATCCGCACCTCCACCGGTAACAGCAGGGTGCCGAGCACCGCCACAAAGATCAGTGATTTGAACGGCGTCTTGAAATACACCACGGCAAATGCGGTCAGTGCCGATAACGCCAATTTGCCGACCACCACCATGCCCGTCACGATCAGGCTGTTGCCCATCAACGTGACTACGTCGAGTGTGTGCAGCACCTCGCCCACGTTGACGAACAACTGGCTGCCTGGCAGCCAGGGCATGCCATGCGCAAGAATTTGCTCGTTGCTCACCGACGCCGCGCACAGCGCCAGGTACAGCGGCCCGAGCGCAAACACAGCGCCCAGCAGCAGCAGGGCGTAGGCCAGTGCGGTCGAGAGCGGGTGACGTTCAACCATGGTGTTCTCTCCGGCGATTGCGCCAAGCCAGGTAGCGGTACTGAGTGACACTGAGCACGACCACCACCACCAGCATCAGCACCGACAGGGTTGAAGAACCGGCCAGATCGATGCCGACAAAACCATCCTGATAGATCTTGAACGCGAGGATTTCGGTGGCATTGCCCGGCCCGCCGTGCGTGAGTCGCTCGACCAGGCCAAAGCTGTTGGACAGGCTGTCCAGCAGCCCGACAACGAACACGAAGAACAGATAAGGCGCGACCATCGGCAGTTGGATGTCACGCAACCGCTGCCATGGGCTCGCGCCATCGAGTGCTGCCGCCGCCAGGCAATCCTCGGGTACCGATTGCAAGCTGGCGACGATCATCACGATGTTGAAGGGCAACTGGCACCAGGCGTAGGCAAACACCAACAGCGTCATCGCCTGCCAGCCTTTGGCAGACGGTGCCCAGGCTTCGGGCACCCAGTGATTGATCCATGCCAGCGGGCCGAAGATCGGGTTGGCCAGCACCTGGAAGATGATCCCCAGCGTCGCCCCCGACACCGCATAGGGCCAGATCAGCACATTGCTGAAAATCTTGTAGCCGCGAACTTTCAGTTGCAGGCAGGCGGCCAGCACCAGCGCCATAGCCAAGGCGAGCAACGTGCTGAACAGGCTGAAGACCAAGGTTGTGCCCAGCGATGAGAGCACGCTCGGGTCGTTAAGCACCCTGATGTAGTTGGCCAACCCTGCGAAGATTTCGCTGCCGCCAAACGGCTGCACATAATGAAATGACCACCAGAACGCCTGCACGGTCGGCCAATAGAAGAACAGTAGCACCGCCAGCAATTGCGGGAATGCGAGCAGCAACGGCAAGAAGCGCTGGGAGAACTGCGCGTTATGGCTCATGGTTTGACGCCTTTGTTTGTCGCGCTGGGGCCGTAGGTGTTCTCGAACAAACGCAGCAATGCGTCACCCTTTTGCGCCGCCTCGTGCAACGCATCTGCCATCGTTTTTTGCCGGGCGAGCGCACTCCATACCTGTTGTTGCCAGGCGAGTCGCAGCAAGGTGGTAAACCCTGGGCGTACCTCGAATGCCTTTGCTTCATGACCCAGCGCCAAGGCATTAAGGCCGACCACGGTTGCATTACGGGCAGGCAGTTGCGCAAGGGCGGCAGCGGCAGCGCCCTGTGTGACCGGCAAATAACCGGTTGCCTGGCTGAACAGCGTCTGTACCGACACCTCTCGCAGAAACATCAGAAACTCGGCAACGGTCTGGTACTGAGCCTCACTTTGCCCGCGCAACACCCACAACGCCGCCCCACCTGGGAGCGACGCGGCGCGTTGCTGACCAGCGAATACCGGTAAAAAATTGGCGTTCACGTCACCGGAATCAGCGCTGTAGATCAGCTTCGACGCGCCGGTCGAGCCCACCAGCAGCGCGCAGTCGCCGGACGCGAACGCCAGCTCCTGGCCGCCGCTGCGGGTGGCGGCCTGATCAATCAGCAAACCATCGGCCATCCACTGCGCAACCGATTGCATGAGGCGCAGGTGCAGGCCTTGATCGAATACCCACTGCGTGGCGTCTTTACTCAGCAAGGGCGCGCCCATCACGGCGCTGCTTTGTTCGAGCCACACCCAGGGGCCAAAATCTGTGACCGAGGGGCATTTGCTGCCATGCGCTTTCAGGGCGACCAAGGCCGCGCCGAAGGCTTCCCACGTATCCGGCGCTTGGGTGATTCCCGCCGCCGCGAGCTGATCGGCATGGCTGTAAAGCACCGCCGTGGACGTCGCAAACGGCTGCGCCCAGAGCGTGCCATCGGCATTGTTGTAGTACGCGGCCACGGCGGACAACAAGCGGTCTTGAGGCACTTTGTGCCACGCTTGCAGGAACTCTTCCAGGCTCAGAACCGCGGCGCTGTTGAGCATCTCCGGCGTGGCCACATCGTAGATTTCAACCAGCGCCGGGGCTTTACCCGAGCGGTAGGCAGCCACGGTTTTTTGCAGGTTCTGCTCATAGGAGCCCTGAGCGATGCAGCGCATTGGCAGCAACTCTGCGTGGGTCGAGTTGAAGCGCTCGCACAGGGTCTGGATCGCCGCACTGGCAGCACCGGTATGCCCATACCAGAATTCGACGCCGGCATCGGCGGCGCATGCCGAGCCTGCACTCGCCGCCGTCAGTATTGCAGCCGCTAAAACTGTTCTAAAACGCATGGTCTATAACCGCTGAAGTCAGCACGGGCCAACGTAAAAAACGTGTGCAACTCAGGGAGTTGCCAGTAAGTCGTTCCAGCCGGGTGTTACTGACTTTGCGTGATCACCGACAGCCGGGCGATGTCGGCCCTCTGCACCAGCGCGAGCACTTGAGCGACGCGGCCGTAACCCGTGAGCGTGTCGGCACGCAGTGTCAGCGCAACCTCGGGGTCTTGGGATTTAAGGGCGACCAATGCTTGCTCGAGCCCATCAAGCGGCATCTGTTTTTCATCAATGAACACGCTGCCTGCGGCATCGATACTGATCGCCACCGGCTTGCTGTCGTCCAGGGTCGCCGTGGCGACGGTCTGCGGCAGATTCAGCGGGATCGCGTTATTCAGCAAAGGCGCCGTCACGATGAAGACCACCAGCAGAACCAGCATCACATCGACCAAAGGGGTGATGTTGATGTCGCTGATGGTGCTCTCGTCGCTGCTCGTAGTGAAGGCCATGTCAGGCTGCTCCGCTCAGTTGGCGCTGGGTGTCGTTGAGGTGCCCGTCGCCTAGGTCGAAGCCATGGCGCTGCGCGCGGTTCATCAGGTTAAGCGCGAAGCTGTCGAGGTCGGCCGTTATCAGTTTCAGGCGACGACCGAGAAGGTTGTAGGCCAACACCGCCGGCACAGCCACCGCGATACCCACGCCCGTGGCGATCAGCGCCTCGCCGATCGGCGCCGCCACCACCGCGATACTGGCGGACTTGGCGGTGCTGATCGCTTGCAGCGCATGGATGATGCCGAACACGGTGCCAAACAGCCCGATGAAGGGCGCGGTGCTGCCAATCGACGCCAGCACGATCATCCCGTGCTCCATCACATGCCGCTCACTGTGAATCTGCTTTTGCAGTGAGCGCTGGAGCACTTCCTGACGGCTCCAGCCATCCACCGGGCAAGGCCCCTCGCGGCCCTTGCTGAGCGCCAGTTGCGTGGCGCCGGCTAACCGCGCCAGTTGCCCCTGATGCTCTTCGGCGGTCACAGACGCCTTGAAGCTGGCGGTCGACCAGAAGCGTTCGGTGTAGCGTTGGTTCTGGCGGCGCAGCTTGATCAGTTGAACCCATTTGGCAATCAGCAACGCCCAGGTAGCCAACGAAAACAGCAGCAAAATGCCCATGGAAGCCTGGTGAATCAGGGTTGAATAATCGGTCATGGCAAAACCTCAACGAGATAGTTTGAATTCAAGCGGCACGGTGACCCAGCCATCAATGGCCGTATCGCCCCGTTTAGCGGGAATGAACGTCCACTGGCGAACGGCGGCCAATGCCGCCTCGTCCAGCGCAGGCGAGCCGCTACTGGCAGCGATCTGCACAGTGTCGGGTCGCCCATTGGGCATAACGTGCACGCGCAATTGCGTGGTGCCTTCCTGATGCCTGCGCGCTGCCGCAGGCGGGTAGGCCGGCGCCGGGTTATTCAGGTAGCCCGCTCGGCCCACGGGGCCGGTGACCGGCAGCGGTGCAGGCGCCGCGATAGGCTTTGGCGCGGCATCCTTGGTGGGCACAGCATTTGGCGGCGCAGGGGCGGCGACAGGCCTGGGCTCGGCAGGTCGGGGCGTCGTCTTGGCAACAGGCTTGGGTTGCGGACGCGGCTTGGCTATCGGTGGCGGCTGTTCCACTGGCGGCGGAGGTGGTGGAGGTGGCTGCTCCGGTTCAGGCGCGGGCGCGACCGTTGCAGGCGGCGGCGCGACCATCTGCATAGCGATCGCAAGGGGCTTGGCGGGTTCTTCCAGTGGCTTGGCCGGTCGCTCGGTTTGCAACCACGCCCACAGCGCGATATGAGTGCCCACCGCCATGACCACGCCAAACACATACACCTGCCATCTAACGGCGGGGCGGTTAGCGTCGGGTATCGGCAGCGCAGCAAATACCGCCGGCGACAACAGTGCACCCGTGGCTGGCCCGCCCCGGAGCGACGGCGGGCGGCGCAATAAACAATGCGAAAGCATGGCAATACCCATCTATGAACAACGTGCTTAGTCGTAATCGGAGGCCGGAACAAATATATTACTACGCCTTATGTGTATTAATTATGACGTAGCGGCGCATCAAGGCCAGCCGCTCGTAATGCCCTGCCTCAGCGCGAACCACACAGCCCGACCATGTGGTGTAATCGTCCCTGCTCGGCGTGGCTGCCGGCCAGAGTGCATCCGGCAGGATTTCCCAATTGCGCAAGTCCGCAGACCGCGCATGGCCGATCCGCACGTTCCAGTGGCGCAGGTTGGGGGCGTTGAGGCCGCGCGGGGCGGATAGATAGAACAGATGCGTATGGTCTTCGTATTGGATGAACCAGAAGTCCCATACCCAATGCTCAGGCAGGAATAACGGCATTGACTGCTCCGAAATATTACTACTCTTTATGGGTTGTAATATGGCGCAGTCATGTTTCGGTTTTGTTGCATTAGAAGGTGGGATCAGCGGCGCGGCCGTTACGGTTACAAAGGCAGGACAGCACGGAGGGCTTTGGACTTCATGGCTGAGGTGGTTCGCGGGTGAACGGCTGCATGTTCAACACGCGCTCAATCAAAAGCTCGCTCAGGACGATCAATTGTTGGCTGGCCAATAGTTTTTGACGGTGTGAATCTTCAAGCTTGAAAGCCAGGTCGGTAGTCATGGCGTTCAAAGACGCGAGGGTCTCGCTGGCATGGATCAGCAGGGTCTCGGGGTCGATGTCTTGGGCAATCGTAAAGATGTTGATGACAGGGGGATTTGGGGTGATTTTCTTCATGACTGAAACTCCTTGATTGATGGAGTCGCCATACATCGCTGCTAAACGAAAAGGGTGGCGACCGTACGCGGGTTAGCAGACCAGGAATCAAGGAACCCAGCGCACCCGAAAGTGCCCCACGCACAGCCGCCATAATGCAAACCAGCAGATGCTGAAAGCATCGCTCGAAAGAATGGTGGCCTTGCAGGCCTTGATATTAACCGAGCTGCTAAACCCGGTCGCTGAGTTTTGCAGCGACCAGGGGAGGTTAGCTGGGTGTGGGGTGTGGAGCCAGTTCACCGATGGCTCGGCATTTCGTAGGAATAATCCGAAGGCTTGGCTGCTGGGGAGTTTTTAATCTCCAGAAACGGCAAAACCCGCACTAGGCGGGTTCTGTCGATGCTTCGAATTGGTGGAGCCGGGGGGATTTGAACCCCCGTCCGCCAGTACTCCGCTGTCGGTACTACATGCGTAGCCGTTTCTATTAAGTTAACCCTCAGCGACCCGAAGGGCAGGGTGCTTTGGGCGAGTTGTGTAAGTTTTAGCCGCTTCGTCCACAACGTACTGCACGGCGATTCTGTTCTATATGACAATCACTTTGGGTTTACAGACATCCCCTGGTGATTGCTGGACCCGAAGGTACCAGAAGCTCAGGTCTAAGGCTGCTTACGCAGCGATAGCGAATTCCTGGCCGTAGTTTTCGTCATTGGCAACTATAAGAAGTTGCAACAGTGGATTTACGAGTTCTGTTACCAACTCGGCATGCACCTAAAGTTTCGCGACCGGCGTCGAATCCTAAACGGCCCCGTGCTTGTAACTCGTTGTTTCATAGTGAGTGACAAGCCTGTGCAGTGTACGCCATACGGTCACAGAAGGCCAACCCGAAGGTTGGCCGTGAGCCCAGGCTGGCTTATTGGCCGCCTTTCTCGCTGTTCTGCATATCTTGAATGGCTTTGGAGGTGATCTCGATGCATTTCTTGTCATCGCCGGCTGCGTGCGCGGCTTTGGCTTGGGAGACCGCAGTGTCGATCTCGCCACTTTTGCCACTGGTGTCGGTGGCGAGCAGGGCTTTACCGTTGTTGATTTTGTCCAGGTTGATCTGGCACAGATCTTTGTCAGCGGCTGCAAAAGCAGGTGAGGCCAGCATGGCAGCGGTAATGAACAAGCCAGCAAGAGCGGAACGCTTCATAGGGTATCTCCTTGCGAAATAGGGCTCGACGCTGCTGGCGTTCAGTGGCTGCCAGCGACATCACTATGAGCCTCGTTCGCCGAGGCCTATGCAGATGACTACGCTGGCGCGCAGGGGTTCTGTTTTTTTGCAGGTTTAATGCGTCGGGCTTGGGTTACCCGGTCCACCAGGTACACCAGCCCGTGGTAATCGATGCCGCCATGCTGGCTCAGGCCAATCTCGCAGGTACGGCTGGTGGAGATGCCTTCGCTGCAAAATTGCACGGCGTCTTTGAGTGAGCGCAGGGCGTGGGCGTTGAGTTGCGGCGTGGTAAAGCCTTTGTCGCCGGCGAAGCCGCAGCAGTGAATGCCTTCGGGGACGACCACGGTTTTCGCGCAGCGTCGCACGAGGTCGATCAGCGCCTGGCTTTCGCCCAAATGTTGGGTGCTGCAGGTGACGTGCACGGCGATGGGCGCTTCCTGGGGCGTGAAGTCGAGGCGCTGCATCAGGTGGGTGCGGATAAAACGCACCGGGTCATAGAGGTCGAGGCGCGTTTCGCCGAGGTCTTGCACCAGCCGCAGAGTGCACGGGCTGGTGTCGCAGTAGATTGGGTCGAGGCCGCCACGGCTGGCCTGCAGCAGTGCGCCAAGCAGTTCCTGGCGCTTGTGTTCGGCCTGCTCGGCGTAGCCTTTGGAGGCGAAGGGCTGGCCGCAGCACAGGCCGTCGAGGTTGTCGGGGAGCACAATGTGGTAACCGGCCTTTTCCAGCAGGCCACGGGTTTTGTCGTACAGCGACATCTGCTCTTTATCGCCGGCTGCCGGGCCCATGACGCGTGAGACGCAAGCCGCCAAATACACCACGCGCGGGCGCTCGTCTGTGAGTGTTGGGCTGAAGCGAATGGCTTTTTCCGGCTGCGGCATGGCGCTGGTCCATTGCAGGATTTGCCCCTTGGACAGTGTGGTCAGCGTGGTTGACAGCTTCGCCAGGCGCGGGGCGCCCAAGAGCATGCGCGCGCCATTGGCGACATGCAGGGTAAAGCGCGCGCCTTGCATGGCGGTGGCGAAATGGCTGGCCAGCCAATCGGCGGTTTTCGTACGGTCGGCATCGCGTGCGCGCAGCTTTTTCACCAGGTCGCCGGTATTAATCCCTACAGGGCAGCGTTGGGCGCATAAGCCGGTGGCAGCGCAGGTGTCGATGCCTTGATAGTGGTAGGCCGCTTCCAGCTCGGTGGTGTCGACGCCCGCACGCTTCTTGGCCTGAATGTCGCGCCAGATTACGATGCGTTGGCGTGGGCTCAATGTCAGGCCTTTGGAAGGGCATACCGGCTCGCAGAAACCACATTCGATGCACTTATCCACAAGCTCGTCGGCTGCGGGCAGTGGTTTGAGGTGCTTGAGGTGAATGTGCGGGTCTTGGCTAAGCACCACATCGGGGTTGAGAATGCCGTTGGGGTCGAGCAGGCGTTTGAGCTGCCACATCAATTGATACGCGTCGCTGCCCCATTCCAGCTCGACAAAAGGCGCCATATTGCGGCCGGTGCCGTGTTCGGCTTTCAGCGAGCCGCCGAACTCAACGGCCACCAGTTGCGCCACGTCGTCCATGAACGCTTGATAACGTGCGATTTCTTCGCTGCTGTTGAAGCCTTGGGTGAACACGAAATGCAGATTGCCTTCCAGGGCGTGTCCGAAAAGGATCGCCTCGTCATAGTGATGTTTGTCGAACAGCTCGATCAGCCGGTTCACGCCGATCGCCAGTTGCTCGACCGGGAAGGTCACGTCCTCGATGATCACCGTGGTTCCGGTTTTGCGCACGGCGCCGACGGCAGGGAAGGTGTCTTTGCGGATCGCCCACAGGCGGGCGTTTTCCAATGGGTCTTCGGTGAAGTCGACCTGTTTTTCCACCGGGAAGGTCGCCAGCGAATCCATGATTTGCGCCCGTTGCGCCTGCAGCAATGCAGGCGACGCGGCGCGGGATTCGATCAGCAGTGCGCAGGCTTTTTCCGATAGGTGCTGCACGAAAGCAGGCATGCCCGGCTTGTTCTGCACCGAGCGCATGCTGCGCCGGTCCAACAGCTCAACGGCCGAGACCGCTTGAGTTTTCAACACGGTGACCGCGTTGCAGCAGGTCTCTACATCTGGAAACACAATCAGCGCCGACGCTTTGTTCGGGTGATCAATCACCGTGTCGTAGGTCACTGCGCTGATAAAACCCAGGGTGCCTTCGGAGCCCACTAACAGGTGGCTGAGAATATCCAGTGGCTCATCAAAGTCCACCAAGGCATTGAGTGACAAGCCAGTGGTATTTTTCAGACGATACTTGTGGCGAATTTTTGCGGCTAATTCAGCGTTTTCACGTGTTTCGCGGCCGATGGTCGCCAGGCGCTCAAGCAACTCACCATGTTGTTTGCGAAATGCGCTGACGCTGTCCGGGTCTTCGGTGTCTACGCAGCTGCCATCAGCGAGTACCAGGCGCATGCCTGCCAGGGTGTGGTAGGTGTTTTGCGCGGTACCGCAACACATGCCGCTGGCATTGTTGGCGACGATGCCGCCGATTTTGCAGGCATTGATCGACGCGGGGTCCGGCCCGATCTTGCGCCCGAACGGCGCGAGCCAGGCGTTGGCTTGGGCGCCTATAACACCGGGTTGCAGGCGGATCTGAGTGCCTTGCCCGCGAATCTCGCGGCCGTTCCAGTGGTCACCCAGCACTATCAATACCGAGTCGCTGATGGCTTGGCCGGACAAGCTGGTGCCGGCCGCGCGGAAGGTCACGGGCACGTGGTCACGTTGGGCCAGTTGCAACAGCGTTACGACTTCGTGTTCCGATTCCACGCGAATGACACACTGTGGGATCAGTCGGTAAAAGCTGGCGTCGGTGCCGAATGCGAGAGTGGAAAGCGGGTCATCGAAACGCCGATCCTTCGGGATCAGCTGTGCGACGTCGCTGAGGAAAGCAGCAGGCAGGCTCATGGATCCTCCGCAGAGGTTCAGCGCGTGGCTGGAAGCCTGTAGCCCGGGGCAGGTAGCCCAAGGCCACAGCGTCACAAGGGCTAGTCTTCCTTGCCCTTGTTGCGTACGGCGCGATGCAACTCACGGTTGGAGTCGCGCTCGCGTTCGGTATCACGCTTGTCGTATTCCTTTTTACCTTTGCCCAGTGCAATTTCGCACTTGACCAAGTGCTTGCTCCAGTACCAGGACAGGCAGATGCAGGCATAGCCTTTCTGCTGCACGGCCGCGGCGAGCTTTTCGAGTTCGCGCGCATTGAGCAATAACTTGCGCGTGCGCACCGGGTCGGCAATCACGTGGGTGCTCGCGGTAGTCAGCGGGGTAATATGACTGCCAAGCAGCCATGCCTCGCCATCTTTGAGCAATACGTAGCTGTCGACCAGTTGCAGCTTGCTGGCGCGCAGACTCTTTACTTCCCAGCCGGCCAGGACCAGACCAGCCTCGAAACGATGTTCGATGAAGTAATCGTGTCGCGCCTTTTTATTTTGCGCGATGGTCCCTGTGGGGTGTTTCTTTTGTTTAGCCATAGGGGCGGCATTATAGGGAGTTGCGAGCGTGTCGGCTACGGTCAACCTGCGTGCTTGAGCGTGTTGGATGAATCCCGGACAATACCGGCAGTTCTTTGGTTTTTTTCTCTCGCGGATGGGGCTGTTCTTTCGCGATGTTTGCCGCCCAGATGTGGAAATAACGCTCACATGACGACGCATATTCAACGTTCGGCCTTACTGCCTTATCCGGCGCAGGCGCTCTATGACCTGGTCAACGACGTGGCGCGTTACCCGGAATTTCTGCCTTGGTGCTCTACCGCCGAAGTGCTGGAGGGCGGTGATGAGCATATGGTTGCCAGTGTGGGGGTCGCCAAGGCGGGTCTCAGTCAGCACTTTGTAACGCGCAATATCCTGGTGCCTGGGCAATCGATTGAAATGAACCTGCAAGAAGGGCCGTTTACCCAGCTGCATGGGGTGTGGGTATTCAAGGCGCTGACGGACAAGGCCTGCAAGATAAGCCTGGACCTGTCGTTTGATTACGCCGGTCCGATTGTGCGGGCGACGTTGGGCCCTCTATTTAACCAGGCGGCCAATACGTTGGTGGATGCGTTTTGTCAGCGGGCCAAGCAGCTGCATGGTTGAGGTTGAGGTGGTGTACGCCGCCGAGGATCGTCAAGTCGTGTTGGCGCTGGCGGTGCCGCCGGGCACAAGCCTGAGGGCGGCCGCGCAGGCGTCGGGCATTGCCGAGCAATTTCCGCAATTGGTGTTGGCCGATTGCCCTTTGGGCATATTCGGCAAAGTGGTTGCGGACGCGGATGTGCGCGCTGTGCAGCCGGGGGATCGAATCGAGATTTACCGGCCTTTGCTGGTAGACCCTAAAGAAGTGCGCAGGCTACGCGCGGCCAAGGCGGCGATGGCCAAGCAACAAAACGCATAAGTCTGCCAATCTGCAGGCAACAAAAAGCCCGGCATGCCGGGCTTTTTATCGAGCGCCGCAAACTTACTGCGGGCTGGTGTCCAGAGGCTGTGGCGACGGCACCGGAACGGTTTGTACACCGTCGACGTCCTTCTGGATTTGATCCAGCAAGGAACCTGGCTTGGCCGGCACTTCGGACTTCTGCTGCTCGGTTTCCTGTACCGGCGCGGGCGCAGGTGCAGTTACGTTGCCGCCGTTATCCTTGCCCAGCAAGGCTTCATCACGGCTTACACCGGGCATGAAGTCACCGGACAGGCTGACAAGCTGGTCAGTGCCATTGAAAATGACGCTGACACGCTCCTGTTGGCGTTCACCGCCACCAGGCTGGATGCTGTAGAGATAATCCCAGCGATCGGCGTGGAAAGTGTCGGTCAGCAGGGGGTTACCCATGATAAACCGTACTTGCCGTCGGGTCATTCCGGGGCGTAACTGGTCTATCATATCCTGCGTGACGACATTGCCCTGCTGGATGTCGATTTTGTAAACCCCGGGGAATGAACAACCGGCGAGTGCGAGCAGTCCCACAAAGGTGAAACTGGTTAGCAAGAGCTTGGTGTTTTGCATCGGTGGGCGACTTCCACTATCTTGGCTGGGACAACGTAAACGCCGATCATACCCGTATTAAGAGAAGCTGCGAAGCAGCATCCGCGAGAAAGCTAACCATGGTTGAAAATAGCGAACTACGCAAAGCCGGTCTTAAAGTGACTCTGCCACGAGTCAAGATTCTACAAATGCTCGATTCTGCTGAGCAGCGCCACATGAGTGCCGAAGATGTTTACAAGGCGCTGATGGAGTCTAACGAGGACGTTGGCCTGGCCACGGTTTACCGTGTGCTGACCCAGTTTGAAGCCGCTGGGCTGGTGGTTCGCCATAATTTCGACGGCGGTCACGCGGTGTTCGAATTGGCGGACGGTGGTCATCACGACCACATGGTTGACCTGGATACCAATGAGGTTATCGAGTTCACCAGCCCGGAAATCGAGAAGCTTCAGAAGGCAATTGCCGAAGAGCATGGCTTCGATTTAGTCGATCATAATCTGGTGCTGTACATCCGTAAGAAAAAGTAAAAATGCTGCAGATTCGCTCTGCACAATGATCGAAGGCGACCTTTAGGTCGCCTTCGTGCTTTCTGTATAGAAGAAATTGTCGGCTTAAGCTTTCGCTGCAACGACCATTTTTTTCGCGTGGGCCAGGGACTCCTTGGTCAGGTCGATACCCCCCAGCATCCGCGCCACTTCTTCAACGCGCTCCGACTTGTTCAGCTTGGCCACGGCGGTGTGCGTGGCATCGCTGCCGCGCACCTTGTGAACGAACAGATGTTGATGCCCTTGGGCCGCCACCTGCGGCAAGTGGGTGACGGTAAGCACTTGCCCGCGATCACCCAGCCGGCGCAGCAACTGACCGACGATCTCTGCGGTTGGCCCGCCAATACCCACGTCCACCTCATCGAATACCAGTGTCGGTACACGAGACGTCTGCGCGGTAATCACCTGAATGGCCAGGCTGATCCGTGACAGCTCGCCACCCGACGCTACTTTCGCTAGCGCTTTGAGCGGCTGGCCAGGGTTGGCGCTGACCAGCAATTCCACCTGTTCCAGACCATGGGGTTGCAGCTCATTGCTGGTGTTGGCGTGCAGCTCGATAGTGAAGCGCCCGCCGGGCATGCCCAAGCGCTGAATTTCCAGCTCCACAGCGCCGGCAAGGCAGGTGGCCGCTTTCTGGCGCAGTTCGCTCAGTTCGCGGGCTTTTTCCTGGTAGTGCCGGGCAAAAGAGGCGAGTTCGTCGGCCAGCCGCTCGATGGATTCGTCGTTGGCATTAAGGGTTTCGATTTCATCCAGCAATTTTTGCTGCATCGTCGCCACTTCGGTGGGTTGGATGCGATGTTTGCGCGCCAGCGTGTAAATCGTGTCCAGGCGTTCTTCTATTTCCTGCAGGCGGGCCGGGTCGGCATCGAAGTGGTCGAGGAAGCGATTCAGCTCGCCCACGGCTTCTTCAACCTGGATCTGCGCGCTGGTCAGCAGCGTCGTAGCTTCGCTCAGCGAACCAGAAGAATTGTTCACGCTGGCCAGGCGATGCAGGCTGGCCGTCAGCGCGTTAAGCACGTTGCCCGAATCGCTCTCGCTGCATTGCTCTACCACTTGGCGGCAAATGCCCAGCAGGGTCTCGGCGTTGGTGAGGTTCTTGTGTTCCTGCTCCAACTGTTCCAGCTCGGTTTCACCGAGGCCGAGGCTTTCCAGCTCTTCAAGTTGATAGCTGAGCAATTGATGGCGAGCGCGCTGCTCGTCACCGGAATTCGAGAGCCGCTCCAGCTCTTGCCGGGTCTGGCGCCAGCGCTGGGCAGCCAGTTGCACCTGGCGGGCCAGATCGGTGGCGCCGGCATATTCATCGAGCAGGCGGCGATGGGTGTCGGTTTTCAGCAGGGACTGATGCTCATGCTGGCTGTGGATGTCGATCAGCAGTTCGCCCAGCGCTTTCAAGTCGCCAAGCGGGCAGGGCGTGCCGTTGATATAGCCGCGTGAACGCCCTTCCGCCGTGATGACTCGGCGCAGGATGCACGGGCCTTCATTATTAAGGTCGCGCTCGGCCAGCCAGGCTTCGGCCTCGGGAATGTCCGCCAGGTCAAAGGTGGCGAGAATATCGGCCTTGTCCGCACCGGGGCGCACCACGCCGCTGTCGGCGCGATCGCCGAGGGTCAGGCCCAGAGCGTCGAGCATGATCGACTTGCCGGCGCCGGTTTCGCCTGTGATTACGCTCATCCCGCGATCCAGTTCGAGATCCAGATGTTCAACGATGGCGTAGTTGTGTACAGACAGGTGCACGAGCATGGCGGCCGCTCCCAGGTGTTAGGTCTGGTTATTTATACAGTGTTTTGTTCTTAGCTGACAATCCTGGCGCTTAGCTCGATTTGCTTGAACGAGCGGGTTTGTTAGCGCAATAAAGAATGACCGGGCAGGAATTGACCCAAGACGGCAGAAAGACTTTTGGTAACGCCTGCGCCCTTGAACCTGGAAATTGTGGCCCCATATACCGGAACAGAAGCGCGAGTTGAGTTCGCGCATGATTTGAAAGGAGAGATCTATGGCTGACGAACAGACGCAGGATACGCAAACTCCGGACGCCAATTCGGCTGTCGGCGATGAGCTGGCGACCCGTGTGCAAGTGCTCGAAGAGCAATTGGCCGCTGCGCAGGATCAATCTTTGCGTGTTGCCGCCGATCTGCAGAACGTCCGTCGCCGTGCCGAGCAGGACGTCGAGAAAGCGCACAAATTCGCGCTGGAAAAATTCGCCTCCGACCTGCTGCCGATCATTGACAGCCTGGAACGTGGCCTTGAGTTGTCCAACGCGGATGACGAAAACATCCGCCCAATGCGTGAAGGGATCGAGCTGACCCTGAAAATGTTCCAGGACACCCTGAAGCGTTATCAGTTGGAAGCGATTGATCCGCAAGGCGGCGAACCGTTCAACGCTGAGCATCACCAGGCAATGGCGATGCAAGAAAGCCACGACCTGGAGCCCAACAGTGTTTTGAAGGTGTTCCAGAAGGGTTATCAGCTCAACGGTCGCTTGCTGCGCCCGGCAATGGTGGTAGTGAGCAAGGCTCCTGCACCTGTTGCACCTTCTATTGATGAGCAGGCTTGAAATCAGTCGTAACGGCCCCATCTATAAGTCAAGCGTTTAAGTGCTACCGCAGTTAGCCACCACTGCTGCGGCAACCAAATTCAAGTTTCGGGAGAGTAAAAACATGGGCAAAATTATCGGTATCGACCTGGGGACCACCAACTCCTGCGTCTCCGTTATGGAAAATGGCAAATCGAAAGTTATCGAGAACGCCGAAGGTGCACGCACCACCCCGTCCATCGTGGCTTACGCCAACGACGGCGAAATTCTGGTTGGCCAATCGGCCAAGCGTCAGGCTGTGACCAACCCGAATAACACCCTGTATGCGGTGAAGCGTCTGATCGGTCGCAAGTTCGACGAAGAAGTCGTGCAAAAAGACATCAAGATGGTCCCTTACAAAATCTCCAAGGCTGACAACGGTGACGCCTGGGTTGAAGTAAACGGCCAGAAAATGTCGCCGCCGCAAATCTCGGCTGAAATCTTGAAAAAGATGAAGAAGACCGCCGAAGACTACCTCGGTGAAGCAGTGACTGAAGCGGTGATTACCGTTCCTGCCTACTTCAACGACAGCCAGCGCCAGGCAACTAAAGACGCCGGCCGCATCGCGGGCCTGGACGTAAAACGTATCATCAACGAACCTACCGCAGCCGCGCTGGCTTACGGCATGGACAAGGCCAAGGGCGACCACACTGTGATCGTTTATGACCTGGGTGGCGGCACGTTCGACGTCTCGGTCATCGAGATCGCTGAAGTGGATGGCGAGCACCAGTTTGAAGTGTTGGCTACCAACGGTGACACCTTCCTGGGTGGCGAAGACTTCGACATTCGTCTGATCGACTACCTCGTTGACGAATTCAAGAAAGAAAGCGGCATGAACCTTAAGGGTGACCCGCTGGCCATGCAGCGCCTGAAAGAAGCCGCTGAAAAAGCCAAGATCGAGCTGTCGTCTGCTCAGTCGACCGACGTGAACCTGCCGTACATCACTGCAGACGCTACCGGTCCAAAGCACTTGAACGTGAAAATCTCGCGCGCCAAGCTGGAAGCGCTGGTTGAAGACCTGGTTCAACGCACCATCGAGCCTTGCCGCATTGCGCTGAAAGACTCCGGTATCGACGTTGGCGCGATCAACGACGTGATCCTGGTCGGCGGTCAGACCCGTATGCCACTGGTTCAGAAGTTGGTAACCGAGTTCTTCGGTAAAGAAGCGCGTAAAGACGTGAACCCGGACGAAGCGGTTGCCATGGGTGCTGCTATCCAGGGCGCTGTACTGGCCGGCGACGTTAAAGACGTGCTGCTGCTGGACGTCAGCCCGCTGACCCTGGGTATCGAAACCATGGGTGGCGTGATGACTGCGCTGATCGAGAAAAACACCACGATTCCTACCAAGAAATCTCAGGTGTTCTCGACCGCTGACGACAACCAAGGCGCTGTGACTATTCACGTGCTGCAAGGTGAGCGTAAGCAAGCAGGCCAGAACAAGTCCTTGGGCAAGTTCGACCTGGCTGAGATTCCACCAGCACCTCGTGGCGTGCCACAAATTGAAGTGACCTTCGACATCGACGCCAACGGCATTCTGCACGTAGGCGCCAAAGACAAGGCCACCGGCAAAACTCAGTCGATCGTGATCAAGGCCAACTCCGGCCTGTCCGAGGAAGAAATTCAGCAGATGATTCGTGATGCTGAAGCCAACTCCGAGGAAGACCGCAAGTTCGAAGAGCTGGCCGCTGCCCGTAACCAGGGTGACGCACTGGTGCACTCGACGCGCAAAATGATCGCTGATGCTGGCGACAAAGTGAGCGCTGAAGAGAAGGTTGCCATTGAGGCCGCCGTGGTCGCCCTGGAAGCCGCTGTTAAAGGCGACGACAAGGCTGCCATCGAGGCCAAGGTTGAGGAGCTGTCGAAAGTCTCCGCACCGGTCGCTCAAAAAATGTACGCCGAGCAAGGTCAGCCGGCAGACGGTGCTGCGCAACACGCAGAGCCTGAAGCCAAGCACGACGACGTTGTGGATGCCGAGTTCGAAGAAGTCAAAGACCAGAAGTAAGTTGGTCGCCCGGTTGACCGCTATCAAGCGGTGACTGGTAGGATGTCGCCGCGCGGGAGCTTGCTCCCGCGTTGGCGTGTCTGGGGTATGTGAATTTTTACAACATGCGACAGCGTTCGGATGTTGGCGGTGTGATCGGGAATGCTCCTGCTTCCCTGGCGACAGTCACCGCGTTTTTGGCCGGGTTGCTGGCTGAAAACAGTAATGACCAGGATCGTTGAATTGACGTGAGTTGGGTCCGGGCCTGTATTGGGGCTCAGCGAGTTTGGCCAGGCTCAGGAGGGCCTGGCTGAACGTCCTTAAGAGTGCAAAGACTTATGGCAAAGCGTGACTATTACGAAGTATTGGGTGTGGAGCGCGGCTCCAGCGAGGCGGACCTGAAAAAGGCCTACCGCCGTCTGGCGATGAAGCACCACCCGGACCGTAATCCGGATAGCAAAGAATCCGAAGATCTGTTCAAAGAGGCCAACGAGGCCTACGAATGCCTGAGTGATCCAAACAAGCGCGCGGCCTACGATCAGTATGGCCATGCTGGCGTTGACCCAAGCATGGGCGGCGGCGGTGCCGGTTTTGGCGGTCAGAACTTCTCCGATATTTTCGGTGATGTATTCAGCGACTTCTTCGGCGGTGGTCGGGGTGGTCAGCGTGGCGGTGCCCAGCGTGGCAGCGATTTGCGCTACACGCTGGAACTGAACCTGGAGGAGGCCGTACGCGGCACCACCGTCAACATTCGTGTGCCGACGCTGGTCAATTGCAAGCCGTGCGATGGTTCGGGTGCTAAAAAAGGTTCTGCGCCGATTACCTGCCCGACGTGCGGCGGTATCGGTCAGGTGCGTATGCAGCAGGGTTTTTTCTCCGTGCAGCAGACGTGCCCGCGTTGCCATGGCCAAGGCAAGATCATTTCCGATCCGTGCGACTCGTGCCACGGCGAAGGCCGTGTCGAAGAGTACAAAACGCTGTCGGTGAAAGTGCCTGCGGGTGTTGACACCGGTGATCGCATTCGCCTGTCGGGTGAAGGTGAGGCGGGCGTTCAGGGTGGGCCTACCGGCGACCTGTACGTGGTGATCAATGTGCGTGAGCACTCGATCTTCCAGCGCGATGGCAAGCACCTGTTCTGCGAAGTGCCGATCAGCTTTGTCGACGCCGCCTTGGGTGGTGAGTTGGATATTCCGACCCTTGATGGCCGGGTAAAACTCAAGATTCCCGAAGGTACGCAAACCGGCAAACAGTTCCGCATCCGTGGCAAAGGCGTTGCGCCGGTGCGGGGTGGCGGTGCGGGCGACTTGATGTGCCGTGTTGCGGTCGAAACACCGGTCAATCTGGGCCGTCGTCAGCGCGAACTGCTTGAAGAGTTCCGCAGCTCACTGGAAGGCGATGACTCCCATTCGCCGAAAACCACCGGCTTCTTCGACGGTGTAAAGCGCTTCTTTGGCGACCTGTAAGGACGTGAATATGCGACGTATAGCCGTAATGGGCGCTGCCGGGCGCATGGGCAAGGCGTTGGTCGAGGCGGTGCAGCAGCGCTCACCTGCCTCGGGGCTGACGGCGGCGATCGTCCGGCCAGGCAGCACGTTGATCGGTGCTGACGCCGGTGAGCTGGCCTCGCTGGGGCGCATCGGCGTTTCATTGTCGAGCAGCCTGGCGCAGGTGGCTGACGAATTTGACGTGCTGATCGATTTCACGCTGCCGGACGTGATGCTGAAAAACCTGGCGTTCTGCCGCAAGGCGGGCAAGGCCATGGTGATCGGCACCACGGGCTTGAATGCCGAGCAGAAACAGTTGCTGGTTGAGGCGGGCAAGGATATTCCGGTGGTGTTCGCGGCCAACTTCAGTGTCGGCGTGAACCTGTCCCTCAAGTTGCTGGATCTGGCGGCGCGGGTGTTGGGTGATGAGGCGGACATCGAAATCATCGAGACGCATCATCGGCACAAGATCGATGCGCCGTCGGGCACCGCGCTGCGCATGGGTGAGGCGATTGCCGATGCGTTAGGGCGTGACCTGTCGAAAGTCGCGGTGTATGGCCGTGAAGGTCATACCGGTGAACGTGCGCGTGACACCATTGGTTTTGCGACGGTGCGCGGTGGTGATGTGGTCGGCGACCACACGGTGTTGTTCGCCACTGAAGGCGAGCGCCTCGAGATCACACACAAGGCTTCCAGCCGCATGACGTTCGCCAAAGGTGCGGTGCGTGCCGCGCTGTGGTTGGAAGGCCGCACGCCGGGTCTGTATGACATGCGCGATGTGCTGGACCTGCACTAATCAGTAGCTAAAACAGGGCCTTGGGATTATCCTGAGGCCCCGTTTTTACCCGCTAAGCGATGTTCTGTCGCATTCCCCTGCCTTTAAGGCTCATTAGCGGTGGACCAAAAAAGCCTTTTTCTGTAAGCTACAGCTTTAGTGTGTCCACTAAAAGCGCGCAGAATAATTCAGTGAAGAAGCGGGGTGACGTGTCCATACGTCACTCCGCTTTTTTACAACCTGCGATCGCCCTTTCAGGCTTTATTTACGGGAGGTCTTCTTGACTAAGCCAGCCATACTCGCCCTTGCTGATGGCAGCATTTTTCGCGGCGAAGCCATTGGAGCCGACGGTCAAACCGTTGGAGAGGTGGTGTTTAACACCGCCATGACCGGCTATCAGGAAATCCTTACCGATCCTTCCTACGCCCAACAGATTGTTACCCTGACCTATCCGCACATCGGCAACACCGGTACTACACCGGAAGACGTCGAGTCTGATCGTGTCTGGTCGGCCGGTCTGGTCATTCGCGACCTGCCACTGGTTGCGAGCAACTGGCGTAACACGATGTCGCTGTCCGATTACCTGAAAGCCAACAATGTGGTGGCAATCGCCGGTATCGATACGCGCCGCCTGACACGCATCCTGCGTGAAAAAGGCTCGCAGAACGGCTGCATCATGGCGGGTGACAATATTTCCGAAGAAGCGGCGATTGCCGCAGCGCAAGGTTTTCCTGGCCTGAAAGGCATGGACTTGGCGAAAGTTGTCAGCACCCAAGAGCAGTACGAGTGGCGCTCCACTGTCTGGGACTTGAAGACCGACAGCCACGCAACCATCGAGGCCGCTGACTTGCCGTACCATGTCGTGGCCTACGACTACGGCATCAAGTACAACATCCTGCGCATGCTGGTTGAACGTGGTTGCCGCGTGACCGTGGTGCCGGCGCAAACCCCGGCCAGCGACGTACTGGCCATGCAGCCGGACGGTGTGTTCCTGTCCAACGGCCCGGGTGACCCTGAGCCTTGCGACTACGCCATCACGGCGATCAAGGCAGTGCTGGAGACCGAGATTCCGGTGTTCGGTATTTGCCTGGGTCACCAGTTGTTGGCCCTGGCCTCCGGCGCCAAGACCCTGAAAATGGGGCACGGCCACCACGGCGCCAATCACCCTGTGCAAGACCTGGACACCGGCGTTGTGATGATCACCAGCCAGAACCACGGTTTTGCGGTAGATGAAGCGACCTTGCCGGCGAACGTCCGCGCCATTCACAAGTCGCTGTTCGACGGTTCCCTGCAAGGCATCGAGCGCACCGACAAGAGCGCGTTCAGCTTCCAGGGCCACCCTGAAGCAAGCCCTGGCCCGAACGACGTAGCGCCGCTGTTCGACCGGTTCATCAATGAGATGGCCAAGCGACGCTAACTGAGTGGCCTGAGGGTGGCCCGGGAAACCGGTGGCCCCCTCAGGCTTTTCAAGGATTGTTCAAGACGGCTTGCCGACTGACCTGCGGATTTGAGTGACAAACCCATGCCAAAACGTACAGACATAAAAAGCATCCTGATTCTCGGCGCTGGCCCGATTGTTATCGGCCAGGCCTGTGAATTCGACTACTCCGGCGCCCAGGCCTGTAAAGCCCTGCGCGAAGAGGGCTACCGCGTTATCCTGGTGAACTCCAACCCGGCCACCATCATGACCGACCCGGACATGGCCGACGCCACCTACATCGAGCCGATCAAGTGGCAGACGGTTGCCAAGATCATCGAGAAGGAGCGCCCGGACGCGCTGCTGCCAACCATGGGCGGCCAGACTGCACTGAACTGCGCCCTCGACCTGGAGCGCGAAGGCGTTCTGGAGAAGTTCGGCGTAGAGATGATCGGCGCGAATGCCGACACCATCGACAAGGCTGAAGACCGTTCGCGTTTCGACAAGGCCATGAAGTCCATCGGCCTTGACTGCCCGCGCTCCGGTATCGCCCACAGCATGGACGAGGCCAACGCGGTTCTCGAAAAGCTCGGCTTTCCGTGCATCATTCGTCCGTCCTTCACCATGGGCGGCACCGGTGGCGGTATTGCTTACAACCGTGAAGAGTTCGAAGAAATCTGCGCGCGTGGTCTGGACCTGTCGCCGACCAAAGAGCTGCTGATCGACGAATCCCTGATCGGCTGGAAAGAGTACGAGATGGAGGTTGTCCGCGATAAGAAGGACAACTGCATCATCGTCTGCTCCATCGAAAACTTCGACCCGATGGGCGTGCACACCGGTGACTCGATCACCGTTGCTCCGGCGCAAACCCTGACGGACAAGGAATACCAGATCATGCGTAACGCCTCGTTGGCGGTACTGCGTGAGATCGGCGTTGAAACCGGCGGCTCCAACGTTCAGTTCGGCATCTGCCCGGACACTGGTCGTATGGTTGTGATCGAGATGAATCCGCGTGTATCGCGTTCTTCGGCGCTGGCATCGAAAGCTACCGGCTTCCCGATTGCGCGTATCGCGGCCAAGCTGGCGATCGGTTACACCTTGGACGAGCTGCAAAACGAAATCACTGGCGGCGCTACGCCAGCGTCGTTCGAGCCGTCTATCGACTACGTCGTGACCAAGCTGCCACGCTTTGCTTTCGAAAAATTCCCGAAAGCCGATGCGCGCCTGACCACTCAGATGAAGTCGGTGGGTGAAGTCATGGCCATCGGCCGGACCTTCCAGGAATCCCTGCAGAAAGCCCTGCGTGGCCTGGAAGTGGGCGTTTGCGGTCTGGACGAGAAGCTCGACCTGAGCAACCCGGAAAGCATGAGCGTGCTCAAGCGCGAGCTGACCGTGCCGGGCGCCGAGCGCATCTGGTACGTCGCTGACGCCTTCCGCGCGGGCATGACTGTCGAAGACATCTTCGGCATGAACATGATTGACCCTTGGTTCCTGGTGCAGATCGAAGACCTGATCAAGGAAGAAGAGAAGGTCAAGACCCTCGGCCTGTCGTCTATCGACCGCGACCTGATGTTCCGCCTCAAGCGCAAAGGTTTCTCCGATATGCGCCTGGCCAAGCTGCTGGGTGTGACCGAGAAAAACCTGCGCACGCATCGCCACAAGCTGGATATTTTCCCGGTCTACAAGCGCGTTGACACCTGCGCCGCCGAGTTCGCCACCGACACTGCGTACATGTACTCCACTTACGAGGAAGAGTGCGAAGCCGCGCCGTCGGGCCGCGACAAGATCATGATCCTGGGTGGCGGGCCAAACCGTATCGGCCAAGGCATCGAGTTCGATTACTGCTGCGTACATGCCGCCCTCGCGCTGCGCGAAGACGGGTACGAGACCATCATGGTCAACTGCAACCCGGAAACCGTTTCCACCGACTACGACACTTCCGACCGTCTGTACTTCGAGCCGGTAACCCTGGAAGACGTGCTGGAAATCTGCCGCGTCGAGAAGCCAAAAGGCGTGATCGTGCAGTACGGCGGCCAAACTCCGCTGAAACTGGCTCGCGCACTGGAAGCCGCCGGCGTGCCGATCATCGGCACCAGCCCGGATGCCATCGACCGTGCCGAAGACCGTGAGCGCTTCCAGCAAATGGTTGAGCGCCTGAACCTGCGTCAGCCGCCTAACGCCACCGTGCGCAGCGAAGACGAAGCTATCCGCGCGGCCAGCAAGATCGGCTACCCGCTTGTGGTGCGTCCGTCCTACGTATTGGGCGGCCGTGCGATGGAAATCGTCTACGAAGAAGATGAACTCAAGCGCTACCTGCGTGATGCGGTAAAAGTGTCCAACGACAGCCCGGTGCTGCTCGACCACTTCCTCAATTGCGCCATCGAGATGGACGTGGACGCGGTTTGCGACGGCACTGACGTGGTGATCGGCGCGATCATGCAGCACATCGAACAGGCGGGCGTTCACTCCGGTGACTCCGCCTGCTCGCTGCCGCCTTACTCGCTGCCGGCGCACATCCAGGACGAGATGCGCGAACAGGTCAAGAAAATGGCCCTGGAGCTGGGCGTGGTCGGCCTGATGAACGTTCAGTTGGCGCTGCAAGGCGAAGACATCTACGTCATCGAAGTCAACCCGCGCGCTTCGCGTACCGTACCATTTGTTTCCAAGTGCATCGGTGTGTCCCTGGCGATGATCGCTGCCCGTGTGATGGCCGGTAAGACCCTGAAGGAAATCGGTTTCACCAAAGAAATCATCCCGAACTTCTACAGCGTGAAAGAGGCGGTGTTCCCATTCGCCAAATTCCCTGGCGTGGACCCGATCCTGGGCCCAGAGATGAAGTCCACCGGTGAAGTGATGGGTGTTGGCGATACCTTCGGTGAAGCGTTCGCCAAAGCCCAGATGGGTGCCAGCGAAGTGCTGCCGACCGGTGGTACTGCGTTTATCAGCGTGCGTGATGACGACAAACCACTGGTTGCAGGTGTGGCGCGTGATCTGATCAACTTGGGCTTTGAAGTCGTGGCCACCGCCGGGACAGCCAAGGTGATCGAAGCTGCCGGCCTGAAAGTGCGCCGCGTTAACAAGGTGACGGAAGGCCGTCCGCACGTGGTCGACATGATCAAAAATGACGAAGTCACGCTGATCATCAACACCACCGAAGGTCGTCAGTCGATCGCGGACTCGTACTCCATTCGTCGTAATGCCTTGCAGCACAAGATCTACTGCACCACGACTATTGCTGCTGGCGAAGCCATCTGCGAAGCGCTCAAGTTCGGTCCGGAAAAGACCGTGCGTCGCTTGCAGGATCTACACGCAGGATTGAAGGCATGATCAAATACCCAATGACCGTCCAGGGCGCCAAAGCCCTGGAAGAGGAGCACGCCCACCTGACCAAGGTCGTCCGTCCGAAGCTGAGCCAGGACATCGGTACGGCCCGCGAGCTGGGCGACCTGAAGGAAAACGCCGAATACCACGCTGCTCGCGAGCAGCAGGGTATGGTTGAGGCGCGCATCCGTGACATCGAAGGCCGTATGCAGAATGCGGTGATCATTGACGTCACCACCATCCCGAAGACCGGCAAAGTGATTTTCGGCACCACGGTGGAAATCGCCAACGTCGAGACTGACGAGCGCGTTGTTTACCACATCGTGGGTGAAGACGAAGCTGACTTCAAACTTGGCAAGATCTCTGTGGGCTCACCGCTCGCGCGTGCCTTGATTGCCAAGGAAGAGGGTGATGTGGTGGCTGTGAAAACCCCTGGTGGCGTAATCGAGTACGAGATTGTTGAAGTTCGTCACCTCTGAAAGACGGCGCCCGCTGCGTGCGGGCGCCATGCTTTGGCAACTTGCCCAGATGCTTTGGGTTGGCGGCGTGTGGTTGTTACACATTGGCATATTGCCAGCGCTGGGCCTGATTGGTTTGGCGCCGTTGCTGATCGATGAGATCGATGGATTGCTGAGCGTGCTGCTGGTGAGCTTTGCGGCGGCGTGCGTCACGCTCCAGGTGCTGGTGCTGATAAAGGCCGAGGGCATGGAGAGTTTGTGGCGGGATATTCGCGGCCAACTGCTGTTGATGGCGCTGTATGCATGCGCAATGTTTTGCGTGGTGCATGTATGGCTGCCGCAAGCGTTGCGCTGGCAGCTCTTCAGCTATCTTGTGCTAGGGTTTGCAGGCTTGGTGCTGGTTATGCAACCGGCGCCGGGATGGAGTGGCGGGGCACGCGAAGCGCGCCCGTAACCCTTGTTGTCATTTGAGCGTTATCACTTGAAGCGATGAACGTTCGACAACTGCTTGTTGGCACTGAAGTTCTTGCGATACAGCAGTGCCATCTTGCCGATGACCTGAACCAGGTCTGCTTTGCCGACCTTGCACAGTTCTGCAATGGCGGCCAGGCGCGCTTCGCGGTCAAGGATGTTGACCTTGATTTTGATCAGTTCGTGATCGCCCAATGCGCGTTCAAGTTCGGCTAACACACCTTCAGTCAAACCGTTGTCTGCCACAATCAAAACTGGTTTCAGATGATGGCCAATGGATTTGTACTGTTTCTTCTGCTCTTGAGTGAGCGGCATAATCTGACCCCTGCGTCTGATCTTGTAAAAAGCGGCGGCCAGTTTACCCGAGCGAGTCCGGGACCGCCCAGTTAATCACGACCCGTTTTATTTTCGAGGTGGCCCGTGGCCCGTTCCAAAACTAGCCTTAAGTGGCTGCAAGAGCATTTCAACGACCCTTACGTCAAAATGGCGCAAAAGGACGGCTACCGCTCCCGTGCGAGTTACAAGCTGCTTGAGCTGCAGGAAAAGGACAAACTGATCCGCCCTGGCATGACGGTTATCGATCTTGGCGCCGCGCCCGGCGGTTGGTCGCAGGTGACCAGTCGTCTGATTGGTGGTCAAGGGCGTTTGATCGCTTCCGATATTCTGGAAATGGACAGCATCTCTGATGTGACCTTTGTTCACGGGGACTTCACTCAGGATGCGGTCCTGGCTGAAATTCTCGCGGCGGTGGGAAATTCGCAGGTAGACCTTGTGATTTCCGACATGGCCCCCAATATGAGTGGATTACCGGCCGTTGATATGCCACGAGCGATGTTCCTGTGTGAACTTGCACTGGACTTGGCGGGTCGAGTACTGCGTCCGGGCGGTGATTTTTTGGTCAAGGTTTTCCAGGGTGAAGGCTTCGACGAGTATCACAAGAATATTCGCAAGCTGTTCGACAAGGTACAGATGCGCAAACCGGACTCTTCACGCGGCCGGTCTCGCGAGCAATATTTGCTGGGCCGCGGTTTCCGTGGCATCGAAGGCGCCGCCAGTGATGAGCGTCTTTGAGGATTTGAAGGGAGGCGATAGGTTTTTTTATATCGCTTTCGTCACGAAGCTTTACGAATATTGTGTAGTCAAAGTTTCACAAAGGGTTACAGACGGCGCCTGCCAGTGTTGTAGGTAATGTAGTAAGTTAGGCCGGTGAATATCATGCGAAGCGCGCGCCAGTAGCGGAGCTTGCTTCAGAGGGTAGTTAATTGAACGATATGGCAAAGAATCTGATCCTGTGGTTGATCATCGCGGCTGTCCTGGTGACGGTGATGAACAACTTCTCCAGCCCTAACGAGCCGCAGACCCTCAACTATTCCGACTTCATCCAGCAAGTTAAGGATGGCAAGGTCGAACGCGTAGCGGTTGATGGCTTCGTGATCACCGGCAAGCGTAACGATGGCGACAGCTTCAAGACCATCCGCCCGAATATCCCGGACAATGGCCTGATCGGCGACCTGGTGGATAACCACGTGGTTGTTGAAGGCAAGCAGCCTGAGCGCCAGAGCATCTGGACCCAGTTGCTGGTTGCCAGCTTCCCGATCCTGGTGATTATCGCCGTGTTCATGTTCTTCATGCGCCAGATGCAAGGTGGTGCGGGGGGCAAGGGCGGACCCATGAGCTTCGGCAAGAGCAAGGCACGCCTGCTCTCCGAAGATCAGGTTAAGACCACCTTGGCTGACGTTGCTGGTTGCGATGAAGCCAAGGAAGAAGTCGGTGAGTTGGTCGAGTTCCTGCGCGATCCAGGCAAGTTCCAGCGTCTGGGCGGCCGCATTCCTCGCGGTGTGCTGATGGTGGGTCCTCCGGGTACCGGTAAAACCTTGCTGGCCAAGGCGATTGCTGGCGAAGCCAAGGTGCCTTTTTTCACCATTTCCGGTTCTGATTTCGTCGAAATGTTCGTCGGTGTGGGTGCGAGCCGTGTTCGCGACATGTTTGAGCAGGCCAAGAAGCACGCGCCATGCATCATCTTCATCGATGAGATCGACGCAGTGGGTCGCCATCGTGGTGCTGGCATGGGCGGCGGTCATGATGAGCGTGAGCAGACCCTCAACCAGTTGCTGGTTGAGATGGACGGCTTCGAAATGAATGACGGCATCATCGTCATTGCCGCAACCAACCGTCCGGACGTACTGGACCCTGCATTGCTGCGTCCAGGCCGTTTCGACCGTCAGGTGGTGGTGGGTTTGCCGGACATTCGTGGCCGCGAACAGATTTTGAAAGTGCACATGCGCAAAGTGCCAATGGGTGACGACGTGGCTCCTGCCGTCATTGCCCGTGGTACGCCTGGTTTCTCCGGTGCTGACTTGGCTAACCTGGTGAACGAGGCTTCGTTGTTCGCAGCCCGTACCGGCAAGCGCATTGTTGAAATGAAAGAGTTTGAGCTGGCCAAAGACAAGATCATGATGGGCGCCGAGCGCAAATCGATGGTCATGTCCGAGAAAGAGAAGCAAAACACCGCCTATCACGAAGCGGGTCACGCCATTGTTGGTCGCGTTGTGCCTGAGCATGACCCGGTCTACAAAGTGTCGATCATTCCTCGTGGTCGGGCGCTGGGTGTGACCATGTTCCTGCCGGAAGAGGATCGTTACAGCCTCTCCAAGCGTGCACTGATCAGCCAGATCTGTTCGTTGTACGGTGGCCGAATTGCTGAAGAGATGACCCTTGGTTTCGACGGTGTGACCACAGGTGCTTCCAACGACATCATGCGTGCCAGCCAGATTGCACGAAACATGGTGACCAAGTGGGGCTTGTCGGAAAAACTCGGTCCTTTGATGTATGCCGAGGAAGAAGGCGAAGTGTTCCTTGGGCGTGGGGGTGGCGGTCAAAGCGCCAGCTTCTCCGGTGAGACAGCCAAGCTGATCGACTCCGAAGTGCGCAGTATCATTGACCAATGCTACGGCACGGCCAAGCAGATCCTGACCGACAACCGCGACAAGCTGGATGCCATGGCTGACGCGCTGATGAAGTACGAGACCATTGATGCCGATCAGATTGACGACATCATGGCAGGCCGTACACCGCGTGAACCTCGCGACTGGGAAGGTGGCTCGGGTACATCGGGCACTCCGCCGGTGGTTTCGAACGAACGCCCTGAAGCCCCGATCGGTGGCCCTGCAGCTGATCACTAAGGTTTGAAATGACTTCTGCGTTGTCCTCAACCCGGTTGCCTTGCGGCAACCGGGTTCTTGATTTGGCCCATACACATGTCATGGGCATTCTTAACGTAACCCCCGATTCATTCTCCGACGGTGGCCGATTCGGTCAGCTGGATGCCGCATTGCGTCATGCCGAGGCAATGGTCGCGGCTGGCGCTACGTTGATTGATGTCGGTGGTGAGTCGACCCGGCCCGGCGCCCGCGTGGTTTCTCCTTTGGAGGAACTGGAGCGGGTGGCGCCGGTCGTCGAGCGTATCGCGCGTGAATTGGATGTGATCATCTCGGTTGATACATCAACCCCTGCAGTGATGCGCGAGACAGCGCGCCTGGGGGCGGGGTTGATCAACGATGTGCGCTCGCTTCAACGCGACGGTGCCCTGGGTGCTGCAGCAGCAACCGGTTTGCCGGTGTGCCTGATGCACATGCTCGGTGAGCCCGGCAACATGCAGGACAGCCCGCATTACGACGACCTTGTTGGCGAGGTGAGTGGGTTTCTTGCGCAAAGAATGGCTCAATGCGCCAAGGCAGGAATTGCTGCCGAAAAGATCATCCTTGATCCCGGGTTTGGCTTTGCCAAGACCCTTCAACATAATTTAAGCCTGTTCAAGCACCTGGAGTCCTTGCAGGCTTTGGGCCGGCCCTTGTTGGTCGGCGTCTCGCGCAAGAGCATGATAGGGCAGGCCTTGAACCGTCCAGTGGGTGAGCGGCTATACGGCGGCTTGGCGCTTGCGGCGCTTGCCGTGACCAAGGGCGCACGTATTTTACGTGTGCATGACGTGGCCGAGACGGTCGATCTAGTGCGTATGATCGCTGCTGTAGAATCAGCCGAATAAGAATGATGGAGTACTTATGACAAAGAAATATTTTGGCACCGACGGTATCCGTGGTCGGGTCGGCGAATTCCCGATCACCCCTGACTTTATGCTCAAATTGGGCTGGGCAGCGGGCATGGCGTTTCGCAGCATGGGCGCGTGCCGCATTCTGGTCGGCAAGGACACCCGGATTTCGGGGTACATGTTTGAGTCGGCTCTGGAGGCCGGCTTGTCCGCCGCAGGTGCTGATGTAATGCTGCTCGGCCCAATGCCGACGCCTGCGATCGCCTACCTGACGCGTACCTTCCACGCTGAAGCCGGTATTGTGATCAGTGCCTCGCACAACCCGCATGATGACAACGGTATCAAGTTCTTCTCGGGTCAAGGCACCAAGCTGCCGGACGAGATCGAGCTGATGATCGAAGAGTTGCTGGATGCACCGATGACGGTGGTGGAGTCGAGCAAGCTGGGCAAAGTATCGCGGATCAACGACGCGTCTGGTCGTTATATCGAATTCTGCAAAAGCAGCGTGCCCAGCAGCACCAATTTTGCCGGTTTGAAGATCGTAGTCGACTGCGCCCATGGTGCGACTTACAAGGTCGCGCCGAGCGTATTCAAAGAGCTGGGCGCGCAGGTAACCGTGCTCTCCGCTCAGCCAAACGGCTTGAACATCAATGATAACTGCGGCTCCACTCACATGGAGCAGTTGCAGGCGGCGGTTCTGGCCGAGCATGCCGATTTGGGCATCGCCTTTGATGGCGACGGCGATCGCGTGCTGATGGTCGACCACACCGGTACTGTGGTTGACGGTGATGACCTGCTGTTCATCATCGCTCGCGACCTGCATGAGCGGAACAAGCTGCACGGCGGTGTCGTCGGAACATTGATGAGTAACCTTGGGCTTGAGCTGGCATTGGCAGACCTTGGGATTCCCTTTGTCCGTGCCAACGTCGGTGACCGTTATGTGATCGCGGAGCTGCTGGAGCGTAACTGGTTGGTCGGCGGCGAGAATTCGGGGCACATTGTGTGCTTCCAGCACACCACCACGGGTGACGCAATTATTGCGGCGCTGCAAGTGCTGTTGGCGTTGCGTCGTCGCGAGGAGAGCCTGGCTCAGGCGCGCCAAGCGCTGCGCAAGTGCCCGCAAGTGCTGTTGAATGTGCGTTTTGCCGGCGGCGAAAATCCGATCGAACACCCTGCCGTCAAAGAGGCTTGCGAGCGTGTGAACCTGGCAATGGCGGGGCGTGGGCGGGTGTTGTTGCGCAAGTCTGGCACAGAGCCTCTGGTGCGCGTCATGGTCGAAGGTGAAGACGAAACACAGGTTCGCGGCCATGCCGAAGACCTGGCAAAACTGGTAACTGAAGTTTGCGCCTGAATTCGGCTTGCCAGTGATGATGCGGTTGGGTAACATCTGCGCCCACTTTGACCGACGAGGTACAGCATGCGTCGCACTATGGTAGCTGGTAACTGGAAGATGCACGGTACCCGCGCCAGTGTCGCTGAGCTGATCAATGGCCTTCGTCACTTGGCCTTGCCTGGCAGTGTTGATGTTGCGGTTTTTCCGCCTTGCTTGCATATCAGCCAAGTGGTTGATGGTTTGGAAGGCAAGTCGATCCAGGTCGGCGCGCAGAATTCTGCGGTAGAGCCCATGCAAGGTGCGTTGACCGGTGAGATTTCGCCGAGTCAGCTGGTTGATGCGGGTTGTGCCTATGTACTTGTCGGGCACTCCGAGCGCCGTCAGGTGATGGGCGAGCGTGATGAAACGCTCAACCGCAAGTTCGCAGCTGCACAGGCTTGTGGTCTGACTCCGATATTGTGCATAGGGGAGACCCTTGAGCAGCGTGAGTCGGGCAAAACGCTTGAAGTTGTCTCGCGTCAGCTGGGCAGCATCATCGAGGAGCTGGGTGTGGCTGCGTTTGCAAGCGCAGTAATTGCTTACGAGCCGGTCTGGGCCATTGGTACCGGGCTGACTGCTACACCGCAACAGGCGCAGGATGTGCACGCAGCCATCCGCGCTCAGTTGGCGGCAGAGAATTCTGAGGTCGCACAAGGTGTGCGGCTTCTATACGGCGGCAGCGTGAAGGCGGCCAATGCGGTCGAACTGTTCGGCATGCCGGATATCGATGGGGGGCTCATTGGTGGAGCTTCCCTGAATGCAGATGAGTTCGGTGCGATTTGTCGCGCCGCGGGAAACTGAAAAAATGCTGGAAACAGTCGTAGTCGTTTTTCATCTGTTGGCTGCCCTGGGCGTAGTTGCCCTGGTTTTGCTGCAACAGGGTAAAGGTGCGGATGCTGGTGCGTCTTTCGGTGCAGGTGCTTCAAATACTGTATTCGGAAGCCAAGGTTCCTCTACCTTTCTTAGTAAGTTTACTGCTATACTTGCCGCCGGTTTCTTCATAACCAGCTTAGGGTTAGGTTACTTTGCTAAAGAGAAAGCTCATGTGCTGACTCAAGTAGGTTTGCCAAACCCAGCAGTGTTGGAAGTACCTAAAGCAAAACCGGCTTCTGATGATGTCCCGGTGCTTCAAGAGCAAAAGTCGGCTACTCCAGCGACTGACGTACCTCCAGCTCAAGAGCAAAAGTAAGAAGGGTTGTAAGCGCTGTATTGCCGAGGTGGTGGAATTGGTAGACACGCAACCTTGAGGTGGTTGTGCCCATAGGGTGTAGGGGTTCGAGTCCCCTTCTCGGTACCAATTATCAGGAGAGCCCGCTGTTGCGGGCTTTCTTGTAGGTGGAAGGTTACATTGACCCTGTAAGGGATCGGTCGTATACTTCCGCCCCAGCTTTGTCGCGGGGTGGAGCAGTCTGGTAGCTCGTCGGGCTCATAACCCGAAGGTCGTCGGTTCAAATCCGGCCCCCGCAACCAGTTTTAGCGGAGCCCCTTTTAAGGGGCTTTTTGTTAGCTGGACACTTTCAACGCCGCTGTTCGACGGCGTTTCAAGGATGGGCGTTTCGCCCATTTTTTTATTTTGCACAGCATGCACATACATGCACGAGGGGGTTCAGGTGTCGAGCAAGCTAGAAGAGTTGCAGGCCTTGCTGGCCCCGGTGATCGTGGCCCTAGGCTATGAATGCTGGGGTATTGAGTTTTCGGCTCAAGGTCGCCACTCAATGTTGCGCGTTTATATCGATAAAGAGGGCGGCGTGCTGGTGGACGATTGTGCCATTGTCAGCCGTCAGATCAGCGGTGTGCTGGATGTTGAAGATCCAATCGCTGTTGAATATACCCTCGAAGTTTCCTCGCCAGGCATGGAACGCCCACTGTTCACTATTGATCAGTTTGCAAAATTTGCCGGTGAACAAGTGAAGATCAAGCTGCGATCGCCATTCGAAGGGCGACGCAATTTTCAGGGCCTTCTGCGCGGTGTAGAAGAGCAGGATGTCGTGGTGCAGGTAGAAGACCATGAGTTCCTGTTGCCGATCGATATGATCGACAAGGCCAACATTATTCCCAGTTTTGACTGAGACGCGGATCCCGCGGATCCAATGGCTTGCGAAAGGCGAGGCGTACGATGAGCAAAGAAGTACTGCTGGTTGTTGAGTCGGTATCCAATGAAAAGGGCGTACCGGCAAACGTGATTTTTGAAGCGCTGGAGCTGGCTCTGGCCACTGCTACCAAAAAGCGTTTTGAAGACGAAGTGGATCTGCGTGTGGAAATCAACCGCCACACCGGTGCCTATGAGACTTTCCGTCGTTGGACGGTCGTCGAAGAAGCCGATCTTGATGATCCGGCCATCGAAACCTGGCCAAGCAAGGTTGCCGAAACGCACCCTGGCTCCAGCGTTGGTGATGTAGTCGAAGAAAAGATCGAGTCTATCGAGTTCGGCCGCATTGCTGCACAGACCGCCAAACAGGTCATCGTGCAGAAGGTTCGCGAAGCTGAACGCGCTCAAGTCGTTGACGCTTATCGCGAGCGCCTGGGTGAGATCATCTCCGGCACCGTGAAAAAAGTCACCCGCGATAACGTGATCGTCGATTTGGGTAACAACGCCGAAGCGTTGTTGGCTCGCGAAGACATCATTTCTCGCGAAACTTTCCGTGTTGGCGTGCGTTTGCGTGCGCTGCTCAAGGAAATCCGCACAGAGAACCGCGGCCCTCAACTGATCCTGTCGCGTACCGCGCCGGAAATGTTGATCGAGCTGTTCCGTATCGAAGTGCCGGAAATTGCCGAAGGCCTGATCGAAGTCATGGCTGCGTCCCGCGACCCGGGTTCGCGCGCCAAGATCGCGGTTCGGTCCAAGGACAAACGCATCGACCCGCAGGGCGCTTGCATTGGTATGCGCGGTTCGCGCGTCCAGGCAGTGTCGGGCGAATTGGGTGGTGAGCGTGTGGACATCGTGCTGTGGGACGATAACCCGGCGCAGTTCGTGATCAACGCCATGTCGCCGGCTGAAGTGGCGGCAATTATCGTTGACGAAGATGCCCATGCAATGGACATCGCCGTTGGCGCAGACAATCTGGCTCAGGCCATTGGTCGAGGTGGTCAGAACGTGCGTCTGGCCAGCCAACTGACCGGCTGGACCCTGAACGTGATGACCGAATCGGACATCCAGGCTAAGCAGCAAGCTGAAACCGGTGACATCCTGCGCAACTTCATCGACGAGCTGGAAGTCGACGAAGATTTGGCGCAGGTGCTGGTAGATGAAGGCTTCACCAGCCTGGAAGAGATTGCCTACGTACCGTTGGAAGAAATGCTCAACATCGACGGCTTTGACGAAGACACCGTCAACGAGCTTCGCGCTCGGGCCAAGGATCGTTTGTTGACTAAAGCCATCGCTACTGAGGAAAAGCTGGCAGACGCCCATCCGGCCGAAGACCTACTCTCGCTTGAGGGTATGGACAAGGATTTGGCGATGGAACTGGCGGTGCGCGGCGTAATTACCCGCGAAGACCTGGCCGAGCAGTCTATTGACGATCTGCTCGACATCGACGGCATTGACGATGATCGTGCCGGCAAGTTGATCATGGCCGCCCGAGCCCATTGGTTCGAGTAACTAGGCGCGGCCTGAGGAGAGAAGTGCATGACGCAAGTCACGGTGAAACAACTGGCCGATGAGGTCAAAACACCGGTAGAGCGCCTGTTGCAGCAGATGCGTGAGGCAGGTCTGCCGCACACCGCCGCCGACGAAGGTGTGAGCGACAGTGAGAAGCAGTCTTTGCTGACTCACTTGAAGAGCAGCCACAAGGCGAAAGTGGAAGAACCGCGCAAGATTACATTGCAGCGCAAAACCACCAGCACCCTGCGTGTTGCTGGTAGCAAAAGCATCAGCGTTGAAGTACGCAAGAAGAAAGTCTTCGTACAACGCAGCCCGGAAGAAATCGAAGCCGAGCGCAAACGCGATCTGGAAGAACGTCGTGCAGTAGAAAATGCTGCTCGTCAGAAGGCTGAAGAAGAAACCAAGCGTCGCGCCGAAGAAGAAGCGCGTCGCCAGCCTACTGCCGCGCAACCTGCTGCTGACGCAGTTGCCGCGCCAAGCGCTCCTGTTGAAACTGTGCGTGAGGCCGCTCCGGTTGCCGCCGCTCCAGCGCCTGCAGCAGACGCCCGCAAGCGCGACGAACCTCGTCGTCCGGACAAACCTCGTGCCGACGACAACAATCGTCGCAGTGGCGGTGGTGATGGTGAGCGTAAAAACGCTCCGCATCGTGCTTCGGTCAAAGAAAAAGCGCCTGCTCCACGCGTTGCTCCACGTACCACCGACGAAGAAAGCGACAGCTTCCGTCGTGGTGGTCGCGGCAAGGCCAAGCTGAAAAAGCGCAACGCTCACGGTTTCCAGAGCCCAACCGGCCCTGTCGTGCGTGATGTGCAGATCGGCGAGACCATTTCTGTTGGCGATCTCGCCAATCAGATGTCGGTCAAAGCGGCTGAAATCATCAAGTTCATGTTCAAACTGGGTACGCCAGCGACCATCAACCAGGTGCTTGATCAGGAAACTGCTCAACTGGTAGCCGAAGAACTGGGCCACAAAGTGACCCTGGTCAGCGACACTGCCCTGGAAGACTCCCTGGCCGAGTCCCTGAAGTTTGAAGGTGAGACGTTCTCCCGTGCGCCAGTCGTGACCGTAATGGGCCACGTTGACCATGGTAAAACGTCGCTGCTCGACTACATTCGTCGTGCCAAGGTAGCTGCTGGCGAAGCCGGCGGTATCACCCAGCACATCGGTGCGTACCACGTTGAAACCGAACGCGGCATGGTCACCTTCCTCGACACCCCGGGTCACGCCGCGTTTACCGCAATGCGTGCCCGTGGTGCCAAGGCGACTGACATCGTGATTCTGGTAGTTGCAGCGGACGACGGCGTAATGCCGCAGACCATTGAAGCTGTCCAGCACGCCAAGGCTGCTGGTGTTCCACTGGTTGTTGCAGTGAACAAAATCGACAAACCGGGCGCCGATCTTGATCGCATCCGTAGCGAGCTGTCGGTTCACGGCGTGACGTCCGAAGAGTGGGGCGGTGATACGCCATTCGTTTCGGTTTCGGCGAAAGTCGGTACCGGTGTAGACGAATTGCTCGAAGCGGTCCTGCTGCAAGCTGAAGTACTCGAACTGAAAGCAACCCCTTCGGCCCCAGGTCGCGGTGTTGTGGTTGAGTCGCGTCTCGACAAAGGTCGTGGCCCGGTTGCAACTGTTCTGGTTCAAGACGGTACTCTGCGCCAAGGCGACATGGTGCTGGTCGGTTCGAACTATGGCCGCGTACGTGCCATGCTCGACGAGAACGGCAAGCCAATCAAGGAAGCCGGTCCATCCATCCCTGTCGAGATTCTCGGCCTGGACGGTACCCCGGACGCTGGCGACGAGATGAGCGTGCTGTCGGACGAGAAGAAAGCCCGTGAAGTGGCTCTGTTCCGTCAAGGCAAGTTCCGCGAAGTCAAATTGGCTCGCGCTCACGCCGGCAAGCTGGAAAACATCTTCGAAAACATGGGCCAGGCAGAGAAGAAGACGCTTAACATCGTCCTCAAATCTGACGTCCGTGGTTCTCTCGAAGCGTTGAACGGCGCCTTGAATGGCCTGGGTAACGACGAAGTGCAAGTGCGTGTTGTCGGTGGCGGCGTAGGTGGTATCACCGAATCCGACGCCAACCTGGCACTCGCTTCCAACGCTGTACTGTTTGGCTTCAACGTGCGTGCCGATGCTGGCGCTCGCAAGATCGTCGAGCAGGAAGGCCTGGACATGCGTTATTACAACGTCATCTACGACATCATCGAAGACGTCAAGAAAGCCCTTACCGGCATGCTTGGCAGCGACGTTCGGGAGAATATCCTGGGTATCGCCGAGGTGCGTGACGTGTTCCGCTCGCCGAAGTTCGGCGCGATCGCAGGTTGCATGGTTATCGAAGGTGTTGTGCACCGTAACCGTCCAATCCGCGTACTGCGTGAAGACATCGTTATCTTCGAAGGCGAGCTGGAATCCCTGCGCCGCTTCAAAGACGACGCTTCCGAAGTGCGTGCCGGCATGGAATGCGGTATCGGCGTCAAGAGCTACAACGACGTCAAAGCTGGCGACAAGATCGAAGTTTACGAGAAGGTCCAGGTTGCTCGCAGCCTCTAACTCTCGCACTTCAGGAGCCACGCAGTGTGTGGGCATGCAAATGCCCCGCGCAGCGTTCGGACTCTAAACGCAACGCCCGGTCTGGCTTTTGTCAGGCCGGGCGTTTGCCGCTTTCAGACCCCACGGGTTTCACCGTGTGGCAGTAACAGGTAACAAGACATGGCAAAAGAATACAGCCGTACCCAGCGTATCGGCGATCAGATGCAGCGCGAGCTGGCCCAACTGATCCGTCGCGAAGTCAAAGATCCACGCGTTGGCCTGGTTACCATCACCGCCGTTGAAGTGAGCCGTGACGTAGGTCACGCCAAGATCTTCATCACCGTGATGGGGCAGGACAGCAGCGAAGAAATCGCGCAAAGCATCAAGGTGCTCAATTCCGCCGCAGGTTTCCTGCGCATGCAGTTGGCCCGTGAAATGAAGCTGCGCAGTGTTCCCCAGTTGCATTTCCACTACGACGAAAGCGTCGTACGGGGTGCGCACCTGTCGGCACTGATCGAGCGCGCCGTGGCGGAAGACAATCAGCACCCGTCCACACCTGAAGACGCCAAGGAGTAAGCGGTGGCTCAGGTCAAACGTATCCGTCGCAACGTCAGCGGCATCATCCTGCTCGACAAGCCCATTGGTTTTACCTCCAATGCTGCCTTGCAGAAGGTTCGCTGGCTGCTCAATGCCGAGAAGGCCGGGCACACCGGTAGCCTCGACCCGCTGGCCACCGGCGTACTGCCGTTGTGCTTTGGCGAGGCGACCAAGTTCTCGCAGTACCTGCTCGATTCCGACAAGGGTTACGAAACCCTGATGCAACTGGGCAAAACCACCACCACGGCGGATGCCGAAGGTGATGTTTTGCAGGTTCGCGACGTGACCGTTGGTCGTGCTGATATTGAAGCTGCTTTACCCGGTTTTCGCGGGAAAATCAGCCAGATACCGCCGATGTACTCCGCGCTCAAGCGTGATGGGCAGCCACTTTACAAACTGGCACGTGCGGGCGAAGTAGTGGAGCGTGAACCGCGTTCTGTTACTATTGCGCGCTTGGAATTGCTCGCCTGTGAAGGCGACACTGCCCGCTTGGCCGTGGACTGCAGCAAAGGTACCTATATCCGTACCCTGGTGGAAGATATTGGTGAACAGCTCGGTTGCGGCGCGTATGTTGCAGAACTGCGACGCACACAGGCTGGCCCTTTCAGCCTGGCGCAGACCGTCACGCTGGAAGAGTTGGAAGCCGTACACGCCGAGGGCGGCAATGAAGCGGTTGATCGCTTCCTGATGCCATCGGACAGCGGTTTGCTCGATTGGCCATTGCTGCACTTCTCGGAGCACAGCGCGTTCTACTGGCTTAACGGCCAACCGGTACGCGCCCCGGATGCGCCGAAGTTCGGCATGGTGCGGGTACAAGATCACAACGGTCGCTTTATCGGTATCGGTGAAGTGAGCGAAGACGGGCGCATCGCGCCACGTCGACTGATTCGGTCAGAATGACCGGACGAGTGTGGCTGTTAACAGGCACGGTCAACACTCATTTTTAGATACAGGGATTTGTCCCTGGCCTGTTGAGATCACCCTTTGGGTGGTTTCCTGAAAAAAAGGATTGCCTCATGGCTCTCGACGTTCAAGAAAAAGCACAAATCGTAGCTGACTATCAGCAAGCTGTTGGTGACACTGGTTCGCCAGAAGTGCAAGTTGCACTGCTGACCCACAACATCAACAAGCTGCAAGGTCACTTCAAGGCCAACGGTAAAGATCACCACTCCCGTCGTGGTCTGATCCGCATGGTAAACCAGCGCCGTAAGCTGCTGGACTACCTGAAAGGTAAAGATCTGGGCCGTTACCAGGCTCTGATCGCTCGCCTGGGTCTGCGTCGCTAATAAGCGATTGCGCTAGAGGTTGGTTGTCTGTCGTGTGTCAGTGGGATTCCCGCTGGTTCATGGCAGGCTCCCAGCCTCAAGTTTTATCTGGATATACGTTTTACCCTGGACCAGGATCGGGCCGATTCCCGACATTGCCCAAGAATTTCGCAAGAAGACAAGTTCCCCAAGAGCCACAAAGAAGGTAGGACACCGTGAACCCGGTTATCAAAAAATTCCAGTTCGGTCAGTCGACCGTTACCCTCGAGACAGGCCGTATCGCCCGTCAAGCCTCCGGCGCAGTGCTGGTTACCGTTGACGACGACGTCACCGTATTGGTGACCGTTGTGGGTGCCAAGCACGCGGACCCAAGCAAAGGCTTTTTCCCTCTTTCCGTTCACTACCAGGAAAAAACTTACGCTGCCGGTAAGATCCCTGGCGGTTTCTTCAAGCGCGAAGGTCGTCCTTCCGAGAAAGAAACCCTGACTTCCCGACTGATCGATCGTCCGATCCGTCCGCTGTTCCCGGAAGGTTTCATGAACGAAGTGCAGGTTGTCTGCACCGTCGTTTCCACCAGCAAGAAAACCGATCCGGACATCGCTGCGATGATCGGTACCTCGGCTGCGCTGGCAATCTCCGGTATTCCTTTCGATGGCCCGATCGGCGCTGCCCGTGTTGCTTTCCATGAAAGCACCGGCTACCTGCTGAACCCGACTTACGAGCAACAGAAAGCATCGAGCCTGGACATGGTCGTTGCCGGTACCTCGGAAGCTGTATTGATGGTTGAATCGGAAGCCAAAGAGCTGACCGAAGACCAGATGCTGGGCGCGGTTCTGTTTGCTCACGACGAGTTCCAGGTTGTGATCAACGCCGTTAAAGAATTGGCTGCTGAAGCTGCCAAGCCGACATGGGCCTGGGCGCCACAGCCAGAAGCCACTGCATTGCTGGGCGCTATCCGTGCCGAGTTCGGCGACGCGATCTCCCAGGCTTATGCCATCACCGTCAAGGCCGACCGTTACGCTCGCCTGGGCGAGTTGAAGGACCAGGTTGTTGCCAAGCTGTCCGGTGAAGAAGGCCAGCCTTCTTCCAGCGAAGTCAAAGCTGCTTTCGGCGAAATCGAATACCGCACCGTTCGCGAAAACATCGTTAACGGCAAGCCACGTATCGACGGTCGCGACACCAAGACCGTACGCCCGCTGAACATCGAAGTCGGCGTTTTGCCGAAGACTCACGGTTCGGCGCTGTTCACCCGTGGCGAAACGCAGGCCCTGGTCGTTGCCACTCTGGGTACTGCCCGTGACGCCCAACTGCTGGACACCCTGGAAGGCGAGAAAAAAGACCCGTTCATGCTGCACTACAACTTCCCTCCGTTCTCGGTAGGTGAGTGTGGTCGCATGGGTGGTGCTGGTCGTCGCGAAATCGGTCACGGCCGCCTGGCTCGTCGTTCGATTGCCGCCATGCTGCCGGCTGCCGACGTGTTCCCGTACACCATTCGTGTTGTGTCGGAAATCACCGAGTCCAACGGTTCCAGCTCCATGGCTTCGGTCTGCGGCGCTTCCCTGGCGCTGATGGACGCTGGTGTTCCGATGAAGGCACCGGTTGCCGGTATCGCCATGGGCCTGGTTAAAGAAGGCGAGAAATTCGCCATCCTGACCGACATCCTGGGTGACGAAGACCACTTGGGCGACATGGACTTCAAAGTAGCCGGTACCGCCAAGGGTGTTACCGCGCTGCAGATGGACATCAAGATCAAAGGCATCACCGAAGAAATCATGGAGATCGCTCTGGGCCAAGCCCTGGAAGCGCGCCTGAATATCCTCGGCCAGATGAACCAGATCATTGGTCAATCGCGTACCGAGCTGTCGGAAAATGCTCCGACCATGATCGCGATGAAAATCGACACCGACAAAATCCGTGATGTTATCGGTAAAGGCGGCGCGACCATCCGTGCGATCTGTGAAGAGACCAAGGCTTCGATCGACATCGAAGACGACGGCTCGATCAAAATCTTCGGCGAAACCAAAGAAGCTGCAGAAGCTGCGCGTCAGCGCGTTCTGGGCATCACCGCTGAGGCCGAGATCGGCAAGATCTACGTAGGTAAGGTTGAGCGCATCGTCGACTTCGGCGCATTCGTCAACATCCTGCCGGGCAAAGACGGTCTGGTTCACATCTCCATGCTGAGCGATGCTCGCGTAGAGAAAGTGACCGACATTCTGAAAGAAGGCCAGGAAGTGGAAGTGCTGGTACTGGACGTGGACAACCGCGGCCGTATCAAGCTGTCCATCAAGGACGTAGCAGCAGCCAAGGCTTCGGGCGTTTAATCACCCGCAAGCTTCACGCTGAAAAGAGGACCCTTCGGGGTCCTTTTTTTACGCCTGCAGAAAATGTCTAAAAATCAGGCGCTTAGTTATATCTAAAAACCGCAACTTGCATGCAGTCATGGCTGCCTTCATGCAAGTTGCACGATTTCGAAAATCCATGATTTTTCTAACTTGTTGTTTTATAAGAATTTTTATCTGCAAAGTAACTTGGCACAGTGCCTGCAATATCCCTGTTAACGCTGCAGCATCAAGGTTCACACACTGCAGTCTTTCAATAAAACAGGAGTTACTCGTATGAAGAAGTTCGCTCTCGCTACCGCAACTGCTACTGCTCTGACCCTGGCCATGGCTAACGCTGCCTTCGCCCAGCCTTCCCAGGCGCCTATGACTTTGGCAGCCGGCGAAATGACCCAGGCCAAAGAGTCGACTTCGGACACTTGGATCACTACTAAAGTTAAAGCTGATCTGCTGACCGAGAAAGGCATTCCTGGTTCGGACATCAAGGTTGAGACCAACAAAGGCGTGGTTTCCCTGTCCTCGACAGTAGCAATCTCCGACTCGCAGAAAGCCACCGCTGTAGCGATCACCAAGCGCATCAAAGGTGTAACCGCAGTTTCGGCTGACGGCCTGCTGGCTGGCGGCGCTGTTAAGGCTGACAACATCGACAAATCCAAAGACGCCACCTCGGACACTTGGATCACCACTAAAGTGAAAGCTGATCTGGTCACCGAGAAAGGCATTCCTGGTACCGACATCAAAGTTGAAACCAACAAAGGTGTAGTTTCCCTGTCCTCTTCTGTCGCAGTGACCGAAGCACAGAAAACCACCGCGGTGAATATCACCAAGAAAATCAAAGGCGTTAAAGCTGTATCGGCCGATGGCCTGAAAGCAGAGTAACGCTACATTATTCGTTTGAATCGAACGGCGGCGGCTTAGGGTGAGTTAGATTTCCACCCAACGCACCTCTGGAGTTCATGCGACCGACCACACGGATGTGGTCATTACAGGCCCCGGCACTTGTGTCGGGGCCTGTTCTATTCTGGGGCAGGTATTCCTGTAACCCTCAACTCAAGGTCACAAGGCTGCTGTGGCGAGCGCGCTTGCTCGCCACAGGGCGCAAGCCCCACAGCCAGACGCCGATTACTCGGCGTCCAGGTGCAGTGGCGTAATGACTCGGCCATCCTTCTCGGCTTGCCCCAGGTTGGCATCAATGAAGTACACCCGGTCATCTTGTAACTGGCCCTTGTCCACCAGGTAGTCCTTGATGGTACTGGCCCGGTCCTGGCCGAGTTGGCGCAGCAGCACGTCACTGGCGCTCCAAAACTTGATCACGCCGTCACGCAGCTTCGCGGTGCGCTCGTCACTGCTCAGGTCTTTCCACTGCGCCGGAGGTTGTTGTTTCAGGCGGGTGCGGTAGATACCCTCCAGCAACGGCGCTTTTTCTTTTTCAGGTACTTCCAGCAGCGATGCCTGGGCCGGCACTTTGTCCCCGCGGCGCTGAAGTATTTTGTAGTAGTTGTATTGGTATTCACGCTCAAGACGTTCGGCGGCGATGAACGGGCCATCGCTGCTGGCAGCCGCAGTGCCTTCGATTTCCAGGCGCAGGGTAGGGCGCTCTTTCAGCGCCTTGGCCAGGGTGTTAAGCGCGCCTTCGGCGTCCTTGCTCAAATCGCTGGAGCCCGCGGCGAAAGACACCGTACCGAGGTCTTCCGAGCCGCCACCGCTGACCAGCCCGCCAATGAACTTGAATGGCGACGTAGCCGCGCGCACCACCAGGTTCCGCAGGGTTTGCCACACAATCGGCATCACGCTGAATTGCGGGTTATTCAGGTCACCCGTCACCGGCAACTCCAGCGAGATTTTGCCGTCGCTGTCTTTGAGCAGTGCAATCGCCAGGCGAATCGGCAAGTCCACCGCATCGGCGCTGTCGACCTTGTCACCCAGTTGCAGCTGTTCAATCACCACTTTGTTCTGCGCCTTCAACTGGCCTTTGGTGATCACGTAGTGCAGGTCGAGGTTCAGGCGGCCCTTGCGGATACGGAAGCCCGCGAACTTGCCGGAGTAAGGCGTCAACGTAGTCAGTTCGACGCGCTTGAAGCTGGTGGCAATATCCAGCGCCGCCATTGGGTTAAATGGGTTCACAGCACCTTTGATAGTCACCGGCGCATAGCGATCCACCTTGCCGTTGATATCGACGCTGGCCGGTTTGGCCTGACGACTATCAATAGTGCCGATCTGCCCGTTGAGTTGTTGAACGGCCGTGGCGAAGTTCGGCGTGAGGCTGAAGTCGGCAAAGTTGGCCGAGCCGTCGTTGATCGCGATTTGCCCAATGTGAATGCCCAAAGGCTTGTCTTTACTGGCGGCAGGTTTGGCTGCCGGTGAGCGGCCAGTGTCGGCGGGCTGCGGGATCAGCAAGTCGTCGATGTTGGTCGTGCGGTCATCGTTGATCATGAAACGCACATAGGGTTGCAGCAGGTTGACCTTGTCGATCGACACGCTGTCGCCGTGTTGATAGTTCACGCCTTCAAGCACCAGGCGCTGCCACTTGAGGAAGTCGCGGGTCTTGAGGGTGTCAAGGGTGTGCAACTGATCGACCTGAGCATTGCCGGTGACCTGAAGTGCCAGCGGGTCAATGCTTTTCAGGTTCACATCGAGGTTGCTGCCGAGCATGCCACTGCGCAGTTCCAGCCGAATAAACGGGCTGATATACGCCTGCGCTACCCGTAGGTCGATGTCTTGGGTGGTGACGTTGAGCTTGGCACTGACCGGGTTGAGGTTGACCGCGCCGGTAGCCTGAATTTTGCCTTGCTTGCCCAGGCCGGTGTCGAGCTTCAGGTTAAACGGGCTCTGGTTGAGACTGTCGAAGTTCTGCACGTCGACATTCAGCGGCCCCAGTTCCAGCGCTACTGCCGGGTTGGCCTGACGGTCGGCCAAGTGCACCTGATAGTTGCGCAACTGCACATCTTTGAGCAGCACTTGCCACGGTTTGCTCGGCGCCGCAGGTGCGGCTTTGGGCGAATCGGCGGTTGCCGGGGCGGTGGCCGGTTCCGGCGCCCTGGAAGGTTTGCTCGGTTGGCTGGCAAACAGTTTCTGCCAGTCCAGTTGGCCATCGGCTTCGCGGGCGGCCCATGTTTCCAGTTTATTGCTGCGAATCTTGCCGACAATGACCTGCTGCTTGGCCAAATCTACTGTGGTTTCGCTGATGTCCAGGCGTTCCAGGCGTGCCAGCGGGCGACCATCCGGCGCTTTGATCGCGAAGGGCGCGATGCTCGCGGCGGTGTTGGTCAGCTTCAATTCGGTTTGTTTGTCGAGGCTGAAGGTGTAGTCGGTGCTGAAATTCAGTACACCGTTTTCCAGCACCAATGGCACCGCGTCACGCACGTACGGCCACCAGGCTTTCATCTTGCCGTCGGTGACTTTCAGCGTGCCCTTGGACGTGATCGGTACCAGGCTGAAATTACCTTTCCAGTCAATTTGCCCACCCTGCGGGCCTGCGGCCACCAAGGTCATGTCGGCATTATCTTCCGGCAGCGTGCTGAGGTTTTTCAGCTCAAAGTCGAGCGTGTCGTAGAGGAATTCAATCGGTTCACTGGGGCGCAAGTCTTGAAAGTGCACATAGCCGCCCGCCAGCTTGATGCTGTCGATGCGCAATGGGAACGGTTTTGCGTTCGGGTCGGCCGGGGTCGGCTCACTTGGCGGCAGCTTGAACAGTTGCGCCAGGTTCAGTTGGCCGGATTTGTCGAACAGCAGCTCGGTCTTGGGTTTATCCAACTGCACATCGGCCAAGTGCAGGGCACGGGTCCACAGGCTGTCGATCTGCAGGTTGGCATAGAGGCGCTCAAAACCCAGTTGTTCTTTGCCGGGTTCGCCGATTTTCAGGCCCCAAAGGGTCACTTCAAGGCTGAACGGGTTGATCTCGATACGCTCAATGCGCGCCGGCACTGTGGCGTAATTGGCCAACTGTTGGTTGGCAATGCGAAGGGCGATGCCCGGCAAAATCAAAAAGCCCAGCAAACTGTACAGAGCAAGCGCGACCAACAAGGCGCCGGTGGTGCGAATCAAACCTTTGGGCATGGGTGACGCCAACTATGTCAAACGAGAGTGTCTTGGAGTATGGCACGGGTTTTCGGTTCCGAAGCACCCGGCCTTTTGAGACAAGTCCTACAGTTGCAGAATCAGCGTTTTCAGTGGCGGCTGCTGGTCCTGGGACGGAAAGTCAGCGCCAGGTGCCATGATCTGCCAGTCGCGTACCGGGCGGCCGGCTTTTTCGGCGCAGCGCAGCACCTGTTCACGCCAATCATCCATGCTGACTTTTGCCAAATTATTGCAGCAGATCAGCACGCCATTTTCGGCAGTCGCCAACAGCGCAGGCTTTAGTAAGCTCTGGTAGTCGCGTAGCAGGTCGACGGTGCCGAAGGCGCTCTTGGCCCACGCTGGCGGGTCAAGCAGCACCAAGTCATATTGACGTTGCTCAAGGTGTGGATAGCTCGGCAGCTTATGCCCGCGACGTTGGGTGATCGGCAAGCCCGCGAGTTGGCGAATCGCCGGGAAATAGTCGGACTGCACAAACGCCATACCCGGCAATTTCGGGTTCAGCAGGCCGTTTTCACGACCGACCGCCAGGTTGCCCTCGGCAAAGTCCAGGTTGCACACCTCACTGGCGCCGCCGGCTGCCGCGCTCAAGCCAACCCCACAGGTGTAGGCGAACAGGTTCAGCACGCTTTTGCCGGCGCTGTGCTCCTTGACCCAGCCGCGCGTGTTGCGCAGGTCGAGGAACAGCAGTGGGTCCTGCCCGGCATGGCGCCCACGGACACGGTAATTGAGGCCCCACTCATGGCCGATCAAGTCTTGCAGTGCCTCGGGTTGCGCCCGGTACACCGTGTCTTCACGGTCGACTCGCGAGTTGCCACGCGAGCGGTCGTTGTACACCAGCAACAACTCCAGGCCCATGAACTGGTTGATCTGTTGGTGCAGGTCCAGCAGGTCCGCTGTTTCCAGCGATTGATGGAAGCTTTGCACCAGCAGTTGCGGGCCGTAACGGTCGATGGTCAGGCCGCCGGCGCCTTCCTGGCTGCCGTGGAACAGCCGGTAGCAGTCGGTGCCTTGGGCATGCAACTCGTTGATCAGGTCTTGGCGATGATTGAGAGCGGCGCGCAGCGCCTGATTCAAAGGAGTCATGAAGCGCGCCTTACAGGGTAAATGTGGGCGCGGAGTTTAACAGCTATGCGGCGCCGCCCACATCAGCCCCGTCCATCGATGGCCACGTTGCGTCGAACTTAGCGCTTCAGGCGTTTGTCGATCAGGCCGTCCACTGCGCCGGGTTCGACGGCGTTCATCGACGTCACAAACGCGTAGATGCCTTGGCCTTTGACATCATGCGGATACCCCGCGACGACGGGTAGTCGGCTTGTGAGCTGCGCAGCGCACGGCATCGGCGATGGGGAATGTGCTGATCGAACATGAGCGGTGCTTGTTCTTGTTTTCGGGACACGTCACAAGATGCACGCTGTGGGGGAGGGTTCAAGGCCAACGTCCAAACGAACGTTGGCCTTGCTGGCAGGCTTCAGCCGCGGTGACGGCCGCGGAAGTAGTTGATCAAGCCCTGAGTCGACGCGTCGTCAGCCAGGGTTTCTTCGGCGCCGGTCAGGCGGTTGTACACGCCTTTGCCCAGCTCTTTGCCCAGTTCAACGCCCCATTGGTCGAAGGCATTGATGCCCCAGACCACGCTTTGCACAAACACTTTGTGTTCATACATCGCGACCAGTGCGCCCAGACGGCGCGGGCTGATGCGCTCCACCACGAGGGTGTTGCTTGGGCGGTTGCCAGGAATAACCTTGTGCGGTGCCAGCTTCTGCACCTCGGCTTCCGGTATGCCTTTTTCGCGCAGTTCGGCTTCGGCTTCGCTACGGGTTTTACCCAGCATCAAGGCCTGGCTCTGCGACAGGCAGTTGGCGTACAGCCACTGGTGGTGGTCGGACACCGGGTTGAAGCTGACGATCGGCACGATGAAGTCGGCCGGGATCAATTGGGTGCCTTGGTGCAGCAACTGGTGATAAGCGTGCTGACCATTGCAACCCACGCCGCCCCAGATCACCGGGCCGGTATCGGTGGACACGGGCGTACCGTCCTGGCGGACGCTCTTGCCGTTGGATTCCATGTCCAACTGTTGCAAATGCTTGGTGATGTTACGCAGGTAATGGTCATACGGCAGGATCGCGTGGCTCTGCGCGCCCCAGAAGTTGCCGTACCACACGCCGAGCAGGCCCAGCAGTACGGGCATGTTCTGTTCGAACGGGGCGTTCTGGAAATGCTGGTCCATGGTGTAGGCACCGGACAGCAGTTCCTTGAAGTTGGACATGCCGATGGCCAGGGCGATAGGCAAACCGATCGCCGACCACAGCGAGTAACGACCGCCTACCCAGTCCCACATCGGGAAGATGTTTTCTTCGCGAATACCGAAGGCCACCGCCGCCGCGTTATTGCTCGATACCGCGATAAAGTGGCGGTACAGCTCAGCTTCCGAACCACCCTGAGCCAAGTACCAGGCGCGAGCGGCCTGGGCGTTTTTCAGGGTTTCGAGGGTATTGAAGGATTTCGACGAGACGATAAACAGCGTGGTCTCGGCGCGCAGCTTCATCGTCAGCTCGTGGAACTCGCTGCCGTCGATGTTCGCCAGGTAATGGCAGCGCACACCTTTGTGGGCGTAAGACAGCAGCGCTTCAGAGACCAGCTCCGGGCCGAGGAACGAGCCACCGATGCCGATGTTGACCACGTCAGTGATCGGCTTCTCGGTGTAACCACGCCACAGGCCATCGTGGATGCGGCCGACCAAGTCAGTGATCTGGTTCAGCACCTTGTGCACGTCCGGCATGATGTTCACGCCGTTGACCGACAGCTTGTCGCCCACCGGGCGGCGCAAGGCAGTGTGCAGCGCCGGGCGGCCTTCGGATGAGTTGACGGGCTCGCCGGCGTACAGCGCGTCGATGGCGCCTTTAAGGTCGACTTCCTTGGCCAGGCCTACCAGCAAGTCGCGGGTTTCGCTGGTGATCAGGTTTTTCGAGTAATCGAGGAAAAGCCCGCAGCTGCTCAAGGTGAACTGTGAAAAGCGCTGGGGATCGGCATTGAACGCTTCGCGCATGCTGAAATCCTGCATGGCTTGGCGATGTTGATTGAGCGCTTGCCAGGCGGGCAGAGCGGTAACGTCATGAGGAGTGCGGTAGTACGCCATCGCTGCGGGTTTCCTTTTATTACGGGGACTGCCTTTAGGACACTTCAAGTGCCGGAACGTCCAGTCTTTCGTCAAGAGTGGGTTCCGCACAGCGCTAGCATGAGCGCCGGGCGATTACATTAAACCTAGCGTGTCGATATGTCTTGGCTTTGTCTGCGCTGTAGCCGGTACTTTTTTATACCGGCGCAGCAGGGAGGGCAAGCGGCGAGCAGTTTTTTGCAGAAAAACGCGGGCAGGATCAGGCCAGGTTCAGGTGCAGGTTGTCGATCAGGCGCGTCGCGCCCAAGTACGCCGCCACCAGGATCACCACATCACGGTCCTCAGGCGTCGCCGGGCGCAGGTGCACGCCGTGGCGCACTTCGAGGTAGTCCATGCGCAACCCGGCGGCTTCGATCAGTTGGACCTGCTCGGCCCGCAGCGTGGCGAAATCGTGATCACCGGCCTTGATGGCGGCGGCCATCTGGCTGAGGCTGCGATACAGCACGGGGGCAATGGCGCGCTGCTCTTCGCTGAGGTAACCGTTGCGCGATGACAGCGCCAGGCCATCGGCGGCACGCACGGTCGGCTCGCCGATGATCTGGATCGGCAGGTTCAGGTCATGCACCATGGCGCGGATCACCGCCAGTTGCTGGTAGTCCTTCTGGCCAAATACGGCCATGTCCGGCTGGACCATATTGAACAGCTTGTTGACGACCGTGGCCACGCCTTCGAAGTGCCCGGGGCGGCTGGCACCGCACAGGCCTTCGGACAGTTGCGGCACGCTGACGCGGGTTTGGCCGCTCATGCCACCGGGGTACATTTCGTCGACGGTTGGCGCGAACAACAGATTGCAGCCAGCTTGCAGGAGCTTTTCCTGGTCGGCGGCGAGCGTGCGCGGGTACTTATCCAAATCTTCGCCGGCGCCGAACTGCAGCGGGTTGACGAAAATACTCGACACCACGAACTCCGATTGCTGCGCCGCCTTGCTCACAAGGGTGGCGTGGCCGCTGTGCAGGTTGCCCATGGTAGGCACAAAGCCGATGCGCTTGCCGGCACTGCGTGCGTGGGCGACGGCCGCCCGCAGTTCTCGTACGGTTTTAACGGTGTTCATGCAGAAAATCCGTGTTCGGCGCCAGGGAAGGTAACGGCTTTGACTTCACTGACGTAGGCGCTCAGCGCGGCGTGGATGCTGTCTTGGCCAGCCATGAAGTTCTTCACGAACTTCGGCGCACGGCCGGTCAGTGTCAGGCCGAGCATGTCGTGCACCACCAGCACTTGGCCGTCGGTGGCGGAACCCGCGCCAATCCCGATCACCGGTACTTTGACCGCTTGGGTGATCTCTGCCGCCAGCTCGCTCGGCACGCATTCCAGCAAAATCATCGCGGCACCGGCTTGCTCCAGGGCAATCGCGTCCGCTCGCATTTGGCGCGCCTGGGCTTCGTTACGGCCTTGAACCTTGTAGCCGCCGAGGATGTTCACCGACTGCGGTGTCAGCCCCATGTGTGCGCATACCGGCACACCGCGCTCAGCCAGCAGGCGGATCGACTCGGCGAGCCAGGCGGCGCCTTCGACCTTGATCATGTGCGCCCCGGCTTGCATCAGTTTGCCGGCGTTCTGGAACGTCTGTTCGACGGTGGCATACCCCATGAACGGCAGGTCGGCGATGATAAAAGCACCGTCGTTACCGCGTTTGACGCTGGCGGTGTGGTAGGCGAGCTCATCGGTGGTGACGGGCAAGGTGCTGTCATTGCCTTGAAGAACCATGCCCAGTGAGTCACCTACCAGCAACACTTCGACGCCGGCCTGGCAACTGGCGTGGGCAAAGGTGGCGTCGTAGCAGGTCAGCATGGTGATTTTTTCACCTTTGAGCTTGAGGCTCTGCAAGGTGGTCAGGGTAACGTCTGGCATGAAAAGGGTCCTCGTTCAGGCGCTTGGAAACAGCGAGTAACGCGCGTGAGTCTTCGTTTATACAGGCGCACTGTCTTGAGAGCAGTGCTTATAAGGCCTGGATTGCGCCCTTCAGCGCCGGGTTGGCGGCGGCGGGACGCCTATAGTCGTGATGAGGGCTTGGGAAGTCAATTGGATGTGTTACCGCATTGTTACGATGGCGGTGTTACCGCTGTTACTGATGCGATTCAGCAGGATGCAGACCCAATGGGGGAGTGGGGGGGGGGGGGGGGGGGGCAAGCTCGGGGTTATTAAAAAAGAGAAGATAAACAACCGCACCCAGCACCCCACACGCCAGCTGGAGAAGGACTAGCGCAACAAC
>NZ_JBLZPT010000022.1:0-27072 GCF_049199985.1 Pseudomonas kitaguniensis | reverse complement strand
TTATTTTTCTCTCTTTCCTATCCCTCCCCCCTGTTGGGGGGGGGGGGGGGTCGGTGTCGTGTGTTTTTTAAAAAAAAAAAAAACCAACCCCCCCCCCCCCCCCCCCCCCCACCCCCGCTCTCACAGAGGATCGAGTCAAGCAGTGCGCAGGCGTTCCAGGCCGACAAACGGGCAGGCCGTCAGCAGCTCTTTGAGCGTTTGGCCGTCAGGCAGTTGCAGGTCGGCGGGGGCCAGCTCAGCCAGCGGGTACAGCACAAACGCCCGCAGGTGCATCTGGTAATGCGGCACTGTGAGGCGCGGTTCGTCGATCAGGCGATCGCCAAACAACAGAATGTCCAAATCCAGCGTGCGTGGCCCCCAGCGCTCCCGGCGCTCGCGGCCCTGGTCATTCTCGATGGCTTGCAGCGCATCCAGCAGTTCCAATGGCGCAAGGCGGCTATCCACGGCGGCAACCGCGTTGGTGTAGCGCGGCTGGCCGGGGAGCAGGGAGTCACTTTGATAGAACGCCGACACGCCGGCGAGGCGCGTGCCAGGCAACAACGCCAGCGCGTCAATGGCGCTGCGTAACTGCTGGTCCGGGGCAGCCAGGTTGCTGCCCATGCCGATGTAGATACGCTCCACGTTTATTCGCCCGCAGCGCCCGACGCATCGGCAGCGCTGCGTTTGCGCTTGGTGGAGCTGCGACGACGCTTCTTCGGCCCTTCGCTGGCGCCATCGCCTTTGCTGCCGAGGTCACGAATCATGTCGCGGCGCTGGCTGTCATTCGCGTCTTGATAGTCGGTCCACCATTCACCGAGGCCGTCGGTCTGCTCGCCGGCGTTTTCGCGCAGCAGCAGAAAGTCATAGCCGGCACGGAAGCGCGGGTTGTCCAGCAGCAGGTCGGCGCGTTTGCCGCTGCGGCGGGGCAGGCGTTCCTGCATGTCCCAAATCTCGCGGATCGGCATGGTGAAGCGTTTTGGAATAGCGATGCGCTGGCACTGCTCGGCGATCAGCTCGTGAGCGGCTTCCTGCATCGCAGGAATGGGCGGCATGCCGCGGTCTTGCAGGCGCAGTACGCGCTTGGGCAAGGCCGGCCACAACAGGGCGGCAAACAGGAACGCCGGGGTGACCGGCTTGTTCTGTTTGATGCGCAGGTCGGTGCTGATCAACGCTTCGCTGATCAGGGTATGGGTGTATGTCGGGTTGTATTCCAATGCCTCGGCACTGGCCGGGAACAATGGATCGAACAACTGCAGGTCGACGAGCATTTCAAACGTGTCGGCGGCATAGCCCGAGAGGAACAACTTCAGCACTTCTTCAAACAGGCGCGCCGAAGGAATTTCCCGCAGCATCGGTGCCAGCTCGCGAATCGGTGCGGCGGTGTGTTTCTCGATGCCGAAATTCAACTTGGCGGCAAAACGCACGGCTCGCAGCATGCGCACCGGGTCTTCCTGGTAGCGCTGCGTGGGGTCGCCGATCAAGCGGATCAGGTTGTTGCGAATGTCGTGTACGCCATTCGCGTAATCAAGGATGCGCTCGCTGACCGGGTCGTAATACAGGGCGTTGATGGTGAAGTCGCGGCGTTGCGCGTCTTCTTCCAGGCTGCCGTAAACGTTGTCGCGCAGGATGCGGCCGCTCTCGTTGCGAGAGGACTGGTTGGTGTCTTCCTCTTCATCGTTTTGCGGGTGCCCTGCGCGGAAGGTCGCGACCTCGATGATTTCGCGGCCAAAGTGAATGTGCACGAGTTTGAAGCGGCGGCCGATGATTCGCGCATTGCGGAACTCGGCACGCACTTGCTCGGGCGTGGCACTGGTGGCGACGTCAAAATCCTTGGGCGTGATATTGAGCAGCATGTCGCGCACGCAACCACCCACCAGATAAGCCTGGTAGCCGGCGTTCTGCAAACGTTCGACGATGTTCACCGCGTAGCGGCTGAATTGAGCACGCTGCAATGAATGCTGATTGCTGTTAAGCACTTCAGGCGTGCTGCGAATGTGTTGCGTACGACGCAAGGGAGAACGGAATGACTGGAACAACTTCTTCAGCATGGGATGCACTGTTTGAAGGAATGTTCGGCCATAACGAAGAATGACCGCATGATGGGCCGGGATTCTAGCATTTAGTCAGGGGATGGTGTAGGAACAAGCTGCAAGGCGTGCGCTGGAAGCTTAAAGAAGTGCGCAGATTGGGCAAACGCCAGAAACTACAAGGGGAGCCGAAGCTCCCCCAGAAGTAGTTGCGTGCTCTATTTTTATTATGGGTTGCGGGCTTCTTGTTTTTATTGATCGCCCTCGCCATGAAGCTTCACCTTCATGGCACTCCCAATCGGGAGCCAAGAGCAAACGGATTGCTTTGGTCGCTGTGTTGCTGATCTACGATCCAACCAGTTCAGGCTCTGCCTTAGGGCAGTTTTTGTTGTTCTCGGCCTGGTTGCGGGGCAAGCCCCAATTGCAACGCCTCTCCAAAAGAATCAGTTAGCTGCGCCTCCGCCGTGTTGTTTTTGTTATGCGTGAGTCGATTCGTCTTATTTTTATTGTCTTGTACAAAGCTTGTTATTGTTCTTGTACCAAGCATATAGCAGGGTGCGTGCCAACTTTTGTAGCGCCCAGTGAAACCGGGGGTTTGCTGGGTTTTCGGGTTTTTGAAGGGCGAAAAAAAGCCGGGGCTTCGTTACCGTAAGCCCCGGCTTTTGTTACGCGAAAAAGCTGCGGTAACAGTTTTTTCACATCTGAAGGTGTTACCTGTGGGGGCGCACCCTCACGTCTCGCTGGCCACCCCGGTCTTGCGCCTTGGAATGCCCAGGCGCTGGCGGCGTTCCCACAAGCACTTGCGGCTTACGCCAAGCTTGCGCGCAAGTTCGGTCTCGGTCATGTGGTCCTGATGCTCAAGGACGAAATGCTGGAAGTAATCTTCCAGTGACAAATCTTCCGTCGGTTCATGGCTGGTATTGCTACCGCCGCCCTGTTGCGGGGCCAGGCCGATAAAGTCGTCATCCTCCAAATCACTGAGTTCGATGTCGATGCCCAGCAGCTCGGCGGAAATTTCCGGGCTCTCTGACAAAATCACCGCGCGTTCGACCGCGTTCTCCAGCTCGCGCACGTTGCCCGGCCACGCGTAGTGCCGAATAGCCTGTTCGGCGTCTGCAGCAAACGTGAGGTCGGTACGGTTGATGCGCGCGCTCTGGCGCAGCAGGAATGCGTGGGCAATCTCGTTGACGTCGGCGCCGCGCTCGCGCAGCGGCGGCAGCTTCAGCGCGATGACGTGCAAGCGGTAGTACAAGTCTTCACGGAACTGGCCGATCTTGGCCAGGCTTTTCAAGTCGCGGTGGGTGGCCGCGATCAGCCGCACATCGACTTTCTGCGACTGCACCGAACCTACGCGGCGAATCTCGCCTTCCTGCAACACACGCAGCAAGCGCGCCTGAGCTTCCAGCGGCAGCTCGCCGATTTCGTCGAGGAACAAGGTGCCGCCGTCGGCCGCTTCGACCAAGCCTGCACGCCCGGCGCTGGCACCGGTAAACGCGCCTTTCTCGTGGCCGAACAGCTCGGACTCGATCAATGATTCAGGGATCGCTGCGCAGTTCACCGAAATCATCGGCGCCTTGGCGCGCCTGGACAGGTTGTGCAGGGCGCGGGCGACCAGTTCTTTACCGGTGCCCGACTCGCCCTGAATCAATACATTGGAGTCGGTGGGTGCGACTTTGCGGATCTTGCTGTACAGGTCCTGCATCGGTGGGCAGGAGCCAATAATGCCGATTTCGCCATTACTGTTATCCACGCCTGGCTTGTCTGCACCGTTGGCCGCTTTACCCGCAGGCCGCTGCTCGGCGGTTGCCCCGCCGGCCGACTGGCGGTCGCGCAGAATGCGCGCCACGGCCTGGAGCATTTCGTCGTGGTCGAAAGGCTTGGCGATGTAGTCGACCGCGCCCATCTTCATCGAGTCGACTGCCGAACGCAGGCTGGCGTAGCTGGTCATGATCAGCACCGGCGTGCCCTGCCCAAGCTTGATCAGCTCAGTGCCCGGTGCGCCCGGCAGGCGCAGGTCGCTGACAATCAGGTCGAACGTGGGGATGCTGAATCGCTCTTGGGCTTCCTGCACCGAGCCGGCTTCGCTGACCTGGTACTGATTACGTTCAAGCAGGCGACGCAAGGCAGAGCGGATAATGGTTTCGTCTTCGACGATCAAAATGTGCGGCATTGATTCAACTCTCTCGACGGTCTCAGTTCACAGCGGACGTCGCTTCGACATGACGCGGCAAAGTCACCCGAATACGGGTGCCGCGTTGGCTTTCGGTGTCAGCCGGGCTGTCGATGGTGATTTGTCCATAATGCTCTTCAACGATGGAATAGACCAGTGCAAGGCCCAGACCTGTCCCTTCGCCCGGGTCCTTGGTGGTGAAGAACGGTTCGAACAACCGGTCCATGATGTTTTGTGGAATTCCGCTGCCCTCATCTTCAACGATCAGGTCGACCGTGTGCTCGAAAGCCTCGGTCTTGACCCTTACCGCGCCACCGGCGGGCGTTGCGTCGCGCGAGTTGGACAGCAGGTTGATCAACACTTGGGCAAGGCGTTGTGAATCGCCGTCGACCCAGTGGTCCGGGTCGCACAAATTAAAGAACTGTACCTCGAAATTGCGCCGGTTCAAGGCCAGCAGCCCAATCGCATCCTGCGCCACTTCGGCCAGGCACACCGCTTCAGCCTGATTCTGATGGGCGCCTGCATGCGCAAAGCTCATCAGCGACTGCACGATGCGTGAAACGCGCTTGGTCTGCTCAAGGATTTGCCCGCTGATTTCGATGATTTCGCTGTCCTCTTCGCGCTCTTCCCGAAGGTTCTGCGCCAGGCAGGCGATACCGGTAATCGGGTTGCCGATCTCATGCGCCACACCCGCTGCCAGGCGGCCAATGCTGGCCAGGCGCTCGGAGTGCACCAGCTTGTCTTCGAGCATTTGCGTGTCGGTCAGGTCTTCCACCAGCAACACCAGGCCGCTGTTACCGGGCGCCAGCGGCTCGTCGATCGCCGCCTTGTGCAGGTTGAGCCAGCGGGTCTGGCCGTCCAGCGCCAGGTGCTGTTTGTGCAAGTGCTCGTCGGGCAGGTTGATAAAGCCTTGCAGCAGCTCTTTCCACGGGTCGCCCAAAGTATTCAGGCGCGAACCCACCACCCGCTGCGCGGCGATGCCGGTGAGTTCTTCCATGGCCTTGTTCCACATCAAAATCTCTTGGTCCTTGGCCAGGGAACACACGCCCATCGGCAGTTCCTGCAGGGTCTGGCGGTGGTAGCGGCGCAACGCATCGAGTTCGGCGGCGAGGCCGGTCAGGCGTGAGTGGTAATCCTCCAGCCGGCTCTCGATAAAATGAATGTCTTCGGTGACGTAGTTTTCGCCGCCGGCTTTGTAAGGCAAGAAGGTTTCCACCATGTCTTGCGACACGCTTGGCCCCATCAGGCCGGACAGGTTGGCTTCGATACGGTCGCGCAGGCGGCGCAGCGCATACGGGCGGCGCTCGTCAAACGGCAGGTAGAGGTCGCGCAGCGCTTGTTCGACCTCCTTTTGCGCGGCTTTCGCACCCAGCGGTTTGGCCAGTTGCGTGGCAAATTCCTGCGGTGAAGCGGCATGCAGCTCGCGGCGTTGCGGGCGCCGCACGTTGTCCACCGCGCAGGCTTCGGCGGCGCTGGTTTCTTCGGGGCTGGCGTTGGTGAACAGCGAGATCAAGGTGAACATCAGTACGTTGGCAGCCAGCGAAGCAATCGCCGCCATGTGCCAACTGGTGTCGTCCAGCACGTAGATCATGTTCAGCAATGGAATGTAGAAACCCTGCAGGTTGCCGACCAGCGGCAGCAGCATGGTCACAACCCACACCAGGATGCCGGCCAGCAACCCGGCGATAAAACCGCGCCGGTTGGCGGTCGGCCAGTACAGCACTGACAACACGCCCGGCAGGAACTGCAAGGTGGCGACAAAGGCAACGATGCCGAGGTTGGCCAGGTCTTGCCCGGCCCCCAGCAGCAGGTAAAAACCGTAACCGGCCATGATGATGGCGACGATCAGCGCGCGGCGCGTCCATTTCAGCCAGCGGTAAATGTTGCCCTCTGCGGGCGGCTGATACAGCGGCAATACCAGGTGGTTAAGCGCCATGCCCGAGAGCGCCAGCGTGGTGACAATGATCAACCCGCTGGCGGCCGACAAACCGCCGACATACGCCAGCAACGCCAGGGATTTGCTGTTGGCGGCAATGCCCACGCCGAGCGTGAAATATTCGGGGTTGGTGGTCGCGCCCAGCTTGAGACCTGCCCACAAAATCAGCGGCACCGCCAGGCTCATCAGCAGCAGGAACAGCGGCAGGCCCCAGCTTGCACTCACTAATGAGCGCGGGTTGAGGTTCTCGGTGAACGTCATGTGGTACATGTGCGGCATCACAATCGCCGAGGCGAAGAACACCAGCAGCAGCGTGCGCCACGGGCCTTCCTGTAACGGCGTGTGCAAGGCGGCGAGGGCAGTCTGGTTTTGCAATAGCCACAGTTCAAGCTGTTGCGGGCCATCGAACACGCCGTACAGCGCATACAGGCCGACGCCGCCGATGGCGATCAGCTTGATCACCGACTCGAAGGCAATCGCAAACACCAGGCCTTCGTGTTTCTCGCGCGTAGCGATATGGCGTGAACCGAAGAAAATCGTGAACAGGGTGATCAGCGCGCAAAAGGCCAGGGCGACGCGGTGCTGCACCGGCTCGCGGGTCAGGATGCTGATGGAGTCGGCCACCGCTTGAATCTGCAGGGCCAGCAGCGGCAAAACGCCGAGCAGCATGAAAATCGTGGTCAGCGCGCCGGCCCAGGTGCTGCGAAAGCGAAAGGCGAACAGGTCCGCAAGGGACGATAATTGATACGTGCGGGTGATCTTAAGAATCGGGTACAGCAACACCGGCGCCAGCAGGAACGCGCCGGACACCCCGAGGTAGCTGGACAAAAAGCCGTAACCGTACTGATACGCCAGGCCCACCGTGCCATAAAACGCCCAGGCACTGGCATACACGCCAAGTGACAATGTGTAGGTCAACGGATGGCGAATGATCGCCCGCGGAATCATTCCGCGCTCACTGATCCAGGCCACGCCGAACAGTGCAGCCAGGTAGGCGGCGCTGATCAGCAGCATCTGGGTGAGGCTAAAGCTCATCGGCATCTTTTTGGCTCTGCAGGATGAAGGTCACGACGATCAGGATCAGCCACAGCAGATACGGGCGATACCAGGCGCCCGTGGCGTCGATCCACCAATCCATGATGGCGGGAGAAAACAGGTAAATTCCGACGACCAGCAGCAGGACCAATCGATAGATGTACATGTTGGCCTCTGATTAAAAAACTGCGGCGATGGTAACGGATGGCTGGGAAGCTGCAAGCGCGTTTAGCTCAATTGCGCCTCGGCCAGCGTCAGTGTGCGCGGGATCAGCAAAGCATCCCAGTGCCGGATGCCCCAATCCAGCAGTTCGCGTGGGCTGGCATGCAGCAGTTCATCGCCGGGTTGCTGGCCGAGGGCGCGCAATGCTCTCACTAGCAAAGGCGTGGCTTGGTCCGGTGTCAACGGCGGGGAACGGTAGGATTTGCCCAACTTGTTGCCGTCCGGCTGGATGATCAGTGGCACGTGCAAATAGCGCGGTTGACGCAGGCCCAGCAACTCTTGCAGGTAAAGCTGGCGTGGCGTGGAGTCGAGCAAGTCAGCGCCGCGCACGATGTCGGTCACACCTTGCCAGGCATCGTCGAGCACCACGGCCAGTTGGTAGGCATAGAAGCCGTCGCGGCGACGGATGACAAAATCGCCCACATCGCGGCCCAGATGCTGTCGGAATTCGCCCTGTACGCGGTCGGTAAAGTGGTAATCCAGCTCGGGCACGCGCAAGCGGATAGCCGCATCGTGCTGAGCGTGCCCGGCATTACGGCACAGCCCAGGGTAAATGCCGTTGTAAGGTTCGAGCTGTTTGCGCGAACAGGTGCAGGCGTACGCCAGGCCGTGGTTGAACAGGCTGTTGAGTACGTCGGCGTAGGCCTCATGCCGCTCGCTTTGCAGAACCCGTTCACCGTCCCATTCAAAGCCGTAGCTTTCCAGCGCGTGCAGGATCGCCGCCTGGGCGCCGGGTGCTTCGCGGGGCGGGTCGAGGTCTTCCATGCGCATCAGCCAGCGGCCATGGTTGGCGCGGGCGTCGAGGTAGGAGGCGAGGGCGGCGACCAGTGAGCCGAAGTGCAAGTGGCCGCTGGGCGTGGGGGCGAAACGCCCGATATAGGAAGAGGCTGTCATGGGGCCGGATACTACTGGAAATCGCTAAACGCCAGAAACAAAAATGGGGCGTTTGCACGCCCCATTCGTTCAGCCCGGCAGGATTACTTGCCGACCTGTTTTTCCTTGATTTCAGCCAAGGTCTTGCAGTCTACGCACAGGTCCGCGGTAGGGCGGGCTTCCAGGCGACGAATACCAATCTCGACGCCGCAGGATTCGCACCAGCCATATTCTTCGTCTTCGATCAGTTGCAGCGTTTTGTCGATTTTCTTGATCAGCTTGCGCTCGCGATCACGCGCACGCAGTTCGAGGGCGAATTCCTCTTCCTGGCTGGCACGGTCTGCCGGGTCCGGAAAGTTGGCGGCTTCGTCCTTCATGTGATCAACCGTGCGGTCGACTTCTTGCATCAAGTCCTGCTTCCACTTGTGCAGGATCTTGGTGAAGTGCTGGCGCATGGGTTTACCCATGTACTCCTCACCCTTCGTTTCGACGTAAGGTGTGAAGCCGCTGAGGCTCTGCTGCTGTTGCTTTGCTTGGGTGGACATGAATAGACCGCCTCTCACTCTTCTAATCCATTGCGCAGGATTGCAACGTCACCGACACCTGCCGGCCCTGCGGCTGCAAGCGGGCGAACTTACCAGATAGATTCAGGGTGCGCCACTCCCGGTTGTCGACGGCCACAGCAAACAGGTTGCAAACAAAGACAGCCCGCCACGGCTGGTTATGCAGCGTCTCGAATGTTGATTTTAGTCGTTTTGCACGCACTTGCCCGAGCCATATACCTGGCCGAGCAGGCAATAGAGCATGTTTTACCGCGAGGGTTCGGTAGAATCCGAATTTTGTCCTCACCGTTAAGGAAGGCTAATGGCTCAGCCCTACAGTGCGCGCAGTCGCGCTATCGAACCTTTTCATGTCATGGCGTTACTGGCGCGCGCCAATGAACTGCAAGCGGCCGGCCATGATGTGATCCACCTGGAAATCGGCGAGCCGGATTTCACCACGGCCGAGCCGATTATTCAGGCCGGTCAGGCGGCATTGGCTAACGGCAAGACCCGCTACACTGCTGCTCGCGGTTTGCCGGAGCTGCGCCAGGCGATCAGCGGGTTTTATCAGCAGCGCTATGGCCTGAGCGTAGACCCTGAGCGCATCCTGATCACGCCCGGCGGCTCCGGCGCGTTGTTGCTGGCCACAAGCTTGTTGGTCGACCCCGGCAAACACTGGCTATTGGCGGACCCAGGCTACCCGTGTAACCGACATTTCCTGCGGTTGGTGGAAGGCGCGGCGCAATTGGTGCCGGTAGGCCCTGAGGTGCGCTACCAATTGACCGCCGAGCTGGTTGCCAAGCACTGGGACCGGCACAGCGTGGGCGCGCTGGTTGCGTCGCCTGCCAACCCGACCGGCACCCTGCTCACGCGTGACGAATTGGCGGGCTTGTCGAGTGCAATCAAGGCGCGAAACGGCCACTTGGTGGTGGATGAGATCTACCACGGCCTCACCTACGGCACCGACGCCAGCAGCGTGCTGGAAGTCGACGACGATGCTTTCGTCTTAAATAGTTTTTCGAAGTATTTCGGTATGACCGGTTGGCGCCTCGGCTGGCTGGTTGCGCCGCCCGCCGCTGTGGGGGAATTGGAAAAGCTCGCGCAAAACCTCTACATCAGTGCGCCGAGCATGGCCCAGCACGCGGCACTGGCCTGTTTCACCACGCAAACCCTGAGCATTCTGGAGGCACGCCGCGCCGAGTTCGGCCGTCGTCGCGATTTCCTGCTACCGGCCTTGCGCGAATTGGGCTTCGGCATTGCGGTAGAGCCCGAGGGCGCGTTCTACTTGTATGCGAATATCAGCGCGTTCGGCGGCGATGCCTTCGCATTCTGCCGCCATTTTCTCGAAACCGAGCACGTGGCCTTTACGCCGGGGCTGGATTTCGGCCGCCATCAGGCCGGTCACCATGTGCGGTTTGCCTACACGCAAAACCTTGATCGACTACAGGAGGCGGTGGACCGAATCGCCCGTGGCTTACGGAGCTGGCAAGGCTGATGCGCTTTCATCCTCCCCTCGAAGAAGCACGGCTGATTCGCCGCTACAAACGCTTCCTCACCGATATCGAAACCCTGACCGGCGAGTTACTGACGATTCACTGCCCCAACACCGGTTCGATGCTCAACTGCATGGTGGAAGGCGGCCAGGTCTGGTTCAGCCGTTCCGATGATCCCAAGCGCAAGCTGCCGGGCACTTGGGAAATCGCCGAAACGCCGCAAGGCCGGCTGGCGTGCGTTAACACGGCGCGTGCCAATCAACTGGTTGAGGAAGCATTGCGCGCCGGGGTGATCACCGAGCTCAACGGCTTTACCGCCTTGAAGCGCGAAGTGCCCTACGGCCAGGAAAACAGCCGCATCGACTTTCGCCTGGATTACCCGCAGGGCGCGGCGTATGTCGAAGTTAAAAGCGTGACGCTGGGTTTCGATGGCACGGCAGTCGCGGCGTTCCCCGACGCCGTGACCCAGCGCGGCGCCAAGCACTTGCGCGAACTGGCGCACTTGGCGCGCGACGGTGTGCGTGCGGTGCAATTGTATTGCGTGTGTCTGTCGGGGATCGAGGCGGTGCGCCCGGCGGTGGAAATAGACGCCGGTTACGCTGCTGCGTTGCGCGAGGCCAAGGCCGCCGGCGTCGAGGTGTTGGCTTACGGTGTGCGGGTTACGCCTGAAGAAATGTACGTCGAGCGGCGCCTGGATGTGCTGATCGGCGACTAGAGTTCAACCCACAAGCCGTGTTCGTCTTCGCGGCCGGGCAGGGCGGTGAGGCTTTTGCCCGCGCAAGGGCCGGCAATGCATTCGCCGCTTTCGATCAGGAACAACGCGCCGTGGGTAGCGCACTGGATCAGGCTGGCGCTGGTATCGAGGAAGTGGTCGGGTTGCCATTCCAGCGGGATGCCGCGATGCGGGCAGCGGTTGATATAGAAGTAGGCAACGCCGTCCCTGCGCACGGCCAGCAGCTTGCAGCCGTCGATCTCGAATCCGCGGCTGGTGTTCGGCGCGAGGGCGTCTGCGGGGCAGAGAAACTTCATATCAATCCTTAAGTACCTTGACGTTCAAATGCAAACAATTATCAAATGCGGGCTTCGCTCGTTAGCTGATCGGGCGCTCAGTACGATGCCAGTCAGGTGTTATCTGTCACATCGACGCGTGCTTGAGTGGCCCTGCCCCTGGAAGGAAACCCTGTTATGCGCCTGAGTACCAGCGCTATCGCGCTCGTTGCCGCACTGCTGATCAACCACGCGGCAAATGCCACTGAACTGCCACAACGCTGGGTCAGTGCCGGCGGGGCGTTATCGGAATGGGTGACGGCCTTGGGCGGTGAGTCGAAGTTGGTGGGGGTCGATACCACCAGCCAGCACCCGGAGTCGCTAAAAGCCTTACCAAGCATTGGTTATCAACGGCAACTGTCAGCCGAGGGCATCCTTAGCCTGCGCCCGCAAATTTTGGTGGGCACTGAAGAAATGGGGCCGCCACCGGTGCTGGCGCAGATTCGCGGCGCGGGTGTGCAAGTAGACATGTTCTCGGCCCAGCCGGACCTTGCGACCTTGAAGGGCAACCTGCAGCACTTGGGCAAATTACTCGGCAATCAGGCCAAGGCCGACGAATTGTTTACTGAATATGAACACGCACTTGAACAGCAACAACGTTGGCTCGCCAAGGCTCAGGCAACCGAAAAGGCGCCGGGTGTCCTGTTGGTGCTGGGCCACGCGGGTGGCAAGCCGTTGATAGCCGGTAAAGACACGGCCGCTGACTGGATAGTGCGTCAAGCGGGCGGGCGCAATTTGGCGACTCACACCGGTTACAAGCCGTTTTCGGTGGAGTCTTTGGCCGGGCTAAGCCCCGATGTGTTGGTGTTTGCTGACCGTGCACTGACGGGCGATGCGGCGCGCGCGGCGTTGTTCAAGGAAAACCCGATGTTGGCGTTAACGCCTGCGGCCAAGAATGCCCGGGTGTTCGAGCTGGACCCAACCCTGCTGGTTGGCGGGCTGGGGCCGCGATTGCCGCAAAGCCTGGTGCAACTGTCTGCCGGGTTTTATCCGTCTCAGGCTAAAACTGCTCCATGACCACTCTGGTTAAACCCAAAACGCTGTTTATCGGGCTGACGCTGCTGTGTGTCTTGGCGATCTGGCTGTCGTTGGCGTTAGGGCCGGTCAGCCTGCCGCTGCTGGATACGCTGCGCGCGGCCTTGCGCTTGATGGGGGTGCCGATTGAGGCGCAAGGCCTGGAGCAGGCCGAACTGATCCTTGGGCAGATTCGCCTGCCGCGTACCTTGCTGGGCCTGGCAGTCGGTGGCGTACTGGCGTTGTCGGGCGTGGCGATGCAGGGCTTGTTTCGCAACCCGCTGGCGGACCCCGGTTTGGTCGGCGTGTCCAGCGGCGCGGCGCTCGGGGCGGCGGTGGCGATTGTCGGCGGCTCTTTATTGGGTGGGTTGCCGGAGGTGCTCGGGCCGTACTTGTTGTCGTTGTGTGCGTTTCTCGGTGGGCTTGGGGTAACGGCGCTGGTCTATCGCCTGGGGCGCCGCAACGGCCAGACCAATGTGGCGACGATGCTGCTGGCCGGCATCGCCCTCACCGCGCTCGCCGGTTCGGCGGTGGGGCTGTTTACCTATTTGGCCGACGACGCCACTTTGCGCACCCTGACGTTCTGGAACCTGGGCAGCCTTAATGGCGCGAGCTATTCGCGGTTGTGGCCGTTGTTGCTGGTCAGCGCCGGGGTGGCGCTGTGGTTGCCGCGCCGGGCCAAAGCGCTGAATGCATTGTTACTGGGTGAGTCTGAAGCCAGTCACCTTGGCGTCAATGTGGAAGGGCTCAAGCGCGAACTGGTGTTTTGTACGGCGCTGGGTGTGGGCGCGGCAGTGGCGGCGGCAGGCATGATCGGTTTTGTCGGGCTGGTGGTGCCGCATTTGGTGCGGCTGCTGGCGGGGCCGGACCACCGGGTACTGCTTCCGGCTTCGGTGTTGGCGGGGGCAAGTCTGTTGCTGTTTGCTGACCTTGTGGCGCGTTTGGCACTGGCGCCTGCGGAATTGCCGATTGGCATTGTGACGGCGTTTATTGGCGCGCCGTTTTTTCTGTTTTTGTTGCTGCGAGGGCGCGCCTGATGCTGCGAGTCGAAGCGCTGCAGATCCGTCGCGGGCGCAAGGTTGTGTTGGCGAATGTCGACCTGGACCTGCTGCCGGGCGAAGTGCTTGGGGTTTTGGGGCCTAACGGCGCAGGCAAAAGCACGTTGCTCGGTGCACTCTGCGGCGAATTGCATCCGCATCAGGGCGAAGTGTGGCTGGACCAGCAAGCACTGAAAAGTTGGAGTGGCGTGCAGCGTGCGCAACGCTTGGCGGTGTTGCCGCAAACCTCGACCCTGGACTTCGCGTTCCGTGTGGAAGAAGTCGTCGGCATGGGGCGCTTGCCGCATCAGACCGGTCACGTGCGTGATGACGAAATTATTCACGCGGCGCTGCAAGCTGCGGATGTGGCGCACTTGAGCGGTCGCAGTTACTTGGCGCTATCCGGCGGCGAGCGCCAGCGCGTGCACTTGGCGCGGGTGCTGGCGCAGTTATGGCCGGGCGAAGCAGGGCAGACATTGCTGCTGGATGAGCCGACCTCAATGCTTGACCCTTTGCATCAGCACACCACCTTGCAGGCCATCCGCAGTTTTGCCGACAGAGGCGCTGCAGTGTTGGTGATCCTGCATGACCTGAATCTGGCGGCTCGCTACTGTGATCGCATTCTGTTGCTGGAAGATGGGCGCCCACACGCCCTGGATACGCCGGCAAAGGTGTTACGACCTGAGCCGTTGAAGGCCGTGTTTGGTTTGGATGTGCTGGTACAACCGCATCCGGAACGCGGGCACCCGCTGATTATCGCGCGCTGAGACGCGCTTTTTCACAGGCAAAAAAAGACCCGGCAAGCGCCGGGTCAAATAACCGTGATTAGCCTGATGAGGAGATAATCTGAGAGTCCGAACCAATGGTCTTTCAGTTATCGGCTGATCTCGCGACCAGTTGTGATAATCATAACGATTCTCATTTGAGAGTCAACACTTGTTTTTGCGTGCGCTGCCGGTTTTCTCAAACACTCGTACGAAATCCCGTAAACGCTAGGTGTTACTGCTGATCTAATTCTTCTGCCGCGCTGAAATTGCCTCCAGCTGGCGGTTCAATGCTTCCTTACGCTCTGTGGGAAGGTCGTTCCAATGCACATCCATCAGCGCGCCTTCAATGGCATACAAGAGTACTTTGGATGCGCGGAACCCGCGCGTGCGCACGGCTCTATAGGCATCGACCGCCCCGAGGCGGCGCAGGTCGGATGCACTGTGGATGCCCACGGCGTGCAGCCATTGAGCCGACGTCTTGCCAAGGTTTTTCAGGTGTTGCAGCTCATCGTTCATCAAGCCTCCATGCGACGGCCGAAGGGTGCGGTGGGTATCGTGACCAGGCAAGCCTGAAAAGGAGTGTAGCGCTCAGCAGGAAAAGTGTAGTTCTTTGGTCAGTAACGGCTGAAAAGCTATAAGAATCGCTGGGGCGTTTGCCCGCAGGCAGGCGGAGGCACCCGGCACGCGGGCGCGTACCAAGCGTTGGAGGCGTGAGGTTACTTGGTGCGGTAGCGCAGGCGAGTGCCGAAATTAACCGACATCAGAATCTCGTCTGCAGTCAGCTCAGGCGCAAAGTAGGTGCCGGAGATTTGCGCGTGAGCCAGGCTGGCGCCTTCCAGTGAGCAGCCGCGCAAGTCCAGGCCACGCAGGTCGGCAGAGCGAAAGTAGGCGTCGGTGAAATCCACACCGGTTGCATCCAGTTCACGCAGGTCGAGCCCGCGGAAGTCGCCACCGCGCATGTCAATAGCGCCGTCTTTGGGACGCTGCTGGTTGAAGCCGCGAACATCGTCCTTGTGCAGGAGTGCGTAGAGCGGTGTATCAAGAAGCTTTGGCTGACTCATGACGACGACTCCTGCTTTAAGGGTGATGTCATTATGGTGGCATATTTTCTCGATCGTGCACCGAAGTCGGTGACACGACCAGAAAATATTTTTTTACAGGCCCGGCAGGCGTTGGCGAATGTGTGCGACCAAGGCGTCGAGGGTGCCGCTTTCATTGGTTTCGACACGTTTGCTCAGCAGCAGTTCTTCAGCCGACAACGCATCGCGGTTGGCCTGCTGCGCTTCGATAACCGCCAAGGTCGCGTCGGACGGATCGTTTTTATCTGCCTGACGCTGTGCCAGCCAACTGGCGATAACGGCCTGTGGTGCGTTGCAATCCAGGATCAGGAAGGGCGCGCCGGTGGCCTCGGCAATCTTGGCGGCTGCGTCGCGCTGCTCGTGTTTCAAGAAGGTGGCATCCAGCACCACTGGGTAGCCGGCGCGCAATACGCTGTCGGCAATTTCGTTCAGGCGGGCGTAGGTCGCAGCACTGGCGTCGGCGGTATAGATGCCGGCCTGTGGCGTGTTTTCGACAGGCTGCTCGCCAAACAGGCGCTTGCGTTCCACATCCGAACGCAAGCGTACGGCGCCCAACGCTTCGACCATGCGCATGGCCACGTGGCTCTTGCCGACGGCTGATACACCGTGCGTAATTGCCAGGAAGCGTGAGGGAATAGTGCTGTAGCTTTCAGCCAGGTTGGCGTAGTTGCGGTACTGGCGCAGGGTAGTGGCGCGCTCCACCGGGCTGGCCTCGCTCGGCATACTGAACAACGCCACTTTGGCGCGTACCAGCGCGCGGTAGGCTTTATAGAAGTTGAGCACTTCAAGGCCCTGGTAGTCGCCGGTCAGTTCCAGGTATTGGCTGATAAAGCGGCGCGCCAGAGACTTGAGGCCGCGGTCTTCAAGGTCCATCGCCAGGAACGCGCTGTCGGCGTAGACATCGGTAAAGCGGAACGGCTCGTTGAATTCGATGCAGTCGAAGATCACGACGTGGCCGTCGATCAGCGTCGCGTTGCCCAAATGAATATCGCCATGGCATTCGCGGGTGAAGCCGTCCAGCTTGCGCTGTGCCAGCAACGGCTTAAGGCGTTCGAAGCTGCTTTCAGCCCAGGCTTGCAGCGCCTCCAACTGAGCCAGGTCGGCCTTGTCGCTGAGGAACGGGCGGATCTGATCGAAGTTCTGGCGTACCGGCGCCATGACCTCGTCCGGCGTGCCGGCCGGGTGTTCCTGCGGCACCTTGGGCGCGGTCAGGTGGAAGTGCGCAATCTGTTTGGCCAGTTCATCGACGTGCGCACTGGTCAGTTCGCCATTGGCTTGCAACGTGCTGAGCAGTTGGCTTTGCGGGAACTGGCGCATTTTGAGCGCGTACTCGATCGCCGGGCCTTCGCCATTCAATTGTGGCGCTTGGGCAGTGCCGGTAATCGGCAACACCTCAAGATACAAATCTTCGGTCAGGCGCTGGTTGAGACGCAGCTCTTCGTTGCAGAAGTGGCCGCGATCACTCAAGTCGGTAAAATCCAGAAAGCCGAAGTTCATCGGTTTCTTCAATTTATAAGCGAAGGGACCCGTCAGGATGACCCACGAAATATGCGTCTCGATGACTTGAAACGCTTCAACCGGATGGGGATACAAAGCCGGGTTTTGCAGGGCAGCGATCAGGGACTGGCTCACGGGCGATCCTTCAAAGTCTGGGGGAAATCATGGCGTGCATTATGGCGGTTACAACCGGTCGTGCAAACCGCTGTCCGGCTCATGTTGATCAGCAATAAAGTGCGTATAATCCGCCGCCATGACTCGAACCCGATCTCCCCGTTCCCGTAAAAAACCTCCTCCTTCGCGTGGCCTGCGCCCGTGGCTGGGCTGGGCGCTCAAGCTCGGCCTGGTGGGCCTTGTGGTGCTCGCAGGCTTCGCGGTGTACCTCGACGCTGTGGTGCAGGAGAAGTTCTCCGGCAAGCGCTGGACCATTCCGGCCAAAGTGTACGCACGCCCGTTGGAACTGTTCACCGGCCAAAAGCTGAGCAAGGATGACTTCCTCACCGAGCTCGACGCCTTGGGCTATCGCCGCGAACCCGTGAGCAATGGCCCGGGCTCTGCGGCCGTCAGCGGCAATACCGTCGACCTGAACACCCGTGGCTTCCAGTTCTATGAAGGCCTGGAAAAAGCCCAGCCGGTGCGCGTGCGCTTCTCTGGCGATTACGTCGCCGAGCTGTCGTCGCTGAATGGTTCGAAGCTGCCCGTGGTGCGCTTGGAGCCGTTGATGATCGGCGGCATTTACCCGAAAAACCTTGAAGATCGCATCCTGATCAAGCTTGATCAGGTGCCTCCCTACTTGCTCGAAACCCTGGTGGCGGTTGAAGACCGCGATTTCTACAGCCACTGGGGTGTCTCACCCAAATCGATTGCCCGCGCCCTCTGGGTTAACACCTCCGGCGGCAAGATGACTCAGGGCGGCAGCACGCTGACGCAACAATTGGTCAAGAACTTCTACCTGACCAACGAACGCAGCCTGACCCGCAAGCTCACCGAAGCCATGATGGCCATGCTGTTGGAGTTGCATTACAGCAAGCAGGAAATCCTTGAGGCGTACCTCAACGAGGTATTCGTCGGTCAGGATGGCCAGCGCGCCGTGCACGGTTTCGGTTTGGCCAGTCAGTTCTTCTTTGGCCAGCCATTGTCCGAGTTGAAATTGCATCAAGTCGCGCTGCTGGTGGGGATGGTCAAGGGTCCGTCGTATTACAACCCGCGTCGCAACCCGGAGCGCGCGCTCGAACGGCGTAACCTGGTGCTCGACGTGCTGGAGCAGCAAGGCGTGGCCACTGCCGAGCAAGTGGCGGCTGCGAAAAAAATGCCACTGGGTGTAACCACTCGCGGCAAGCTGGCCGACAGCTCGTTCCCGGGCTTTATCGACCTGGTCAAGCGCCAGTTGCGTGAAGACTACCGCGACGAGGACTTGACCGAAGAAGGCCTGCGGATCTTCACCAGCTTCGACCCGATTTTGCAGATGAAAGCCGAAGCGTCGGTCAACGATACCTTCAAGCGCCTGACGGGCCGTAAAGGCTCCGACGAAGTAGAAGCGGCCATGGTTGTGACCAACCCGGAAACCGGTGAAGTGCAGGCCATGATCGGCAGCCGTCAGGCCAGTTTCGCCGGCTTCAACCGCGCGCTGGATGCGGTGCGGCCAATCGGCTCGCTGGTTAAGCCGGCGGTGTACCTGACGGCCCTGGAAAAACCGAGCAAATACACCCTGACCAGTTGGCTCTCGGATGACCCGCTGTCGGTCAAAGGTGCAGACGGCCAAGTGTGGACGCCGCAGAACTTTGATCGACGCTCGCACGGCACCGTCTTCCTGTATCAGGGCTTGGCGCATTCCTACAACATTTCCACCTCGCGCCTTGGGCTTGAAGTGGGGGTGCCGAATGTGCTGAAAACCTTGGGCCGCCTGGGCATCAACCGTGAGTTCCCGGCGTTCCCATCGATACTGCTGGGCGCTGGCGCCATGACCCCGATGGAAGTGGCGACGATGTACCAGACGCTCGCCAACGGTGGCTTTAATACACCGATGCGCGGCATTCGCAGCGTGCTGACCGCCGAGGGCGAGCCGCTCAAGCGTTATCCGTTCCAGATTCAGCAACGTTTTGATGCGGGCTCCATCTACCTGATCCAGAACGCCATGCAACGCGTGATGCGTGAAGGCACCGGGCGCTCGGTCTACAGCGTGCTGCCGGCGAACCTGACACTCGCGGGCAAGACCGGTACCAGTAACGATTCGCGTGACAGTTGGTTCGCAGGCTTCGGCCAGGATGTGCTGGCCGTGGTATGGCTGGGCCGCGACGACAATGGCAAGACGCCGTTCACCGGTGCGACGGGTGCGTTGCAGGTCTGGACCAGCTTTATGCGCAAAGCCGACCCGCTGCCGCTGAACATGCCGCAGCCGGATAACATCGTGCAGGCCTGGATTGATCCGCACACCGGGCAGGGCTCCGATGCCAACTGCCCCGGCGCGGTACAGATGCCGTATATTCGCGGCAGCGAGCCACCACCCGGCGTCGCGTGCGGTGGCAGTGCCCCCGCTGACGCGGAATCGGTGATGGATTGGGTCAAGGGCTGGATGAATTAAGCAAAGAGGGTTTCAAGTGAACAAGTGGTGGATTCCAGCTATTACAGCTCTGGCTTTGCTCAACGGTTGCGCCAGCGTGCAGCGCGGCTCGATCCCTGTGGTGGATTCGAGTTCGGCTGTCTCGAATAACGACCGCATCTCGGCCAACGGCGGTTTCCGTCAGACCGTGGTCAAGCGTCCTGCCCAAGCCACACCTCAAGCCATACCGCAAGATTCGGGTGTGGTGGTGATGGTGCCGGGCGGCGGGGCGGCCGCTGCTGCGCCGATCAGCGCTGAGCCGTGGACCCCAGGGCCGAGCACCTCGGCGCCGATCGACACTGCGCCGGTTCAAACGGCGCCGGTCAATCAGGGCACCTACAACATGCCGTCGACGCCAAGCGGTATTCCGTCGTCGTCCAGTGCGGGTGGCCTGTCGGCTGACGAGCAACTGGATGGCCCGGTGCTGTCCTTGCTCACTACCGCCCAGCAGCAGCAGGCCGGTGGTGACTTGAACGGCGCGTCGTCGAGCCTTGAGCGCGCTCAGCGTGTAGCGCCTCGCGAGCCACAAGTGTTGTATCGCCTGGCCCAAGTGCGCCTGGCCCAGGGTGATGCGCCGCAAGCCGAGCAGTTTGCCCGGCGTGGCCTGAGCCTGGCCAATGGCCGCCCAGACCTGCAAGCCAGCCTTTGGGCGTTGATTGGTGACGCGCGTGCCGCACAGGGCGACGCCGCCGGTGCTGCGCAAGCTCGGCAAAAAGCCAAGGTCAGCCTCTGATGGATGCACGGTTTCCCGCCATTGCCGAACAGTTATTGCTGATCGAGCGCGAACTGCGCCTGCAGGGCTGGTGGGACGACGTGTCCCCCAGCGCCGAAGCGCTCGGCAGCGTCGAGCCATTTGCGGTGGATACCCTGGACTTTCACCAGTGGCTGCAATGGATTTTCCTGGTGCGCATGAAGCAGATCCTTGAACATGATCTGCCGTTGCCAAATGCCTCGGGGATTATGGAGATGGCTGAGATGGTCTACGCCGACCGGCCGCTGCAAAGCCTTGGTTTGCGAAATGCGCTGAAAAAGTTCGACCAATTGATCGTCGACGCTCGTTAATTGCCTGACTGCCGGGTTTTCCGGCAGTCTTGCGCATATTTCTACCGCTTGACGACATTCAGGCGAGTTTTATCCCTCCTCAAAGCCCTTTCTTCTACGTTCTGATGCGCTTAGTTGGAAAAAAGCGCAATTATTGCTTGACTTGAACGGCCTGAAACAGAAGAATCCAAAGTCCGCTGTATCGGGACTGCCAGAAGCAGGCCCGCTCAGCAGATCATGAGGCGCACATCCGCGCCGACCTGTAACACCCGCAACGCGTTACCTCGCGCTGGGTGGGAAAAGCCCGCAACACTTGGGACGATCCCAATACTTGCTCAGTCAGTGCTGACGTAGTCGGCGACCACCGTCGCTCATGCTCTGTTGAGAAGTAAACCTATTAAGACCCGTCGGTTTTTAACGGACGGTATTCTGGCGTTTTAGAGGTGAACAACGTGGAGCTTTTATCTGGCGGTGAGATGCTCGTCCGCTTTTTGCGTGACGAAGGCGTCGACTATATCTACGGGTACCCAGGTGGTGCTCTGCTGCATGTTTACGACGCACTGTTCAAGGAACCGGCTGTTACCCACATCCTGGTTCGCCACGAACAGGCCGCAACCCATATGGCTGACGGTTACGCCCGTGCCACCGGTAAAGCCGGTGTGGTACTGGTAACGTCCGGCCCTGGCGCAACCAATGCCATTACCGGCATCGCGACTGCGTATATGGACTCCATTCCGATGGTGATCATTTCCGGCCAAGTGGCAAGTACCATGGTCGGTACCGACGCGTTCCAGGAAACCGACATGATCGGTATCTCCCGGCCGATCGTGAAACACAGCTTCATGATCAAGCATGCGTCGGAAATCCCGGAAGTCATGAAAAAGGCGTTCTACCTCGCGCAGTCCGGTCGCCCGGGCCCCGTCGTCGTAGACATCCCGAAAGACATGACCAACCCGGCTGAAAAATTCGAATACATCTTCCCGAAGAAAGCCAAGCTGCGTTCCTACAGCCCGGCCGTTCGTGGGCACTCGGGGCAAATCCGCAAGGCGGCAGAAATGCTTCTGGCGGCCAAGCGCCCAGTGCTGTACTCGGGCGGTGGGGTGATTCTGGGGGGCGGTTCCGCGCCGCTGACCGAATTGGCCAAACTGCTTAACCTGCCGGTCACCAACACCTTGATGGGGCTGGGCGCATTCCCGGGCACGGATCGTCAGTTCGTCGGCATGCTTGGCATGCACGGCAGCTACACTGCCAACCTGGCCATGCACCACGCTGACGTGATTCTGGCCGTGGGCGCGCGTTTTGATGACCGTGTGATCAACGGCGCGAGCAAGTTCTGCCCGAATGCCAAGATCATCCACATCGACATCGACCCGGCGTCCATCTCCAAGACCATCAAGGCCGACGTGCCGATTGTTGGGCCAGTGGAGAGCGTGCTGACCGAAATGGTCGCTGCACTCAAGGACATCGGCGAGGCGCCGAACAAGGAGTCCGTTGCCAGTTGGTGGAAGCAGATCGACGAATGGCGCGGTGACCGTGGCCTGTTCCCTTACGACAAGGGCGACGGCAGCATCATCAAGCCACAAACCGTGATCGAGACCCTGTGCGAAGTGACCAAGGGCGACGCCTTTGTGACCTCCGACGTGGGCCAGCACCAGATGTTCGCCGCGCAGTATTACAGGTTCGACAAACCTAACCGCTGGATCAACTCCGGCGGCCTGGGCACGATGGGCTTTGGTTTCCCTGCGGCCATGGGTGTGAAGCTGAACTTCCCCGACAACGACGTTGCGTGCGTGACCGGCGAAGGCAGCATCCAGATGAACATCCAGGAACTGTCGACGTGCTTGCAGTACGGTCTTCCGGTGAAGATCGTCTGCTTGAACAACGGCGTGTTGGGCATGGTTCGCCAATGGCAGGACATGAGCTACGGTAGCCGTCACTCCCATTCCTATATGGAGTCGCTGCCGGATTTCGTCAAATTGGTTGAAGCCTATGGCCACGTCGGCATGCGTATCACTGATTTGAAAGATCTGAAGCCGAAGATGGAAGAGGCGTTCGCCATGAAGGACCGCCTGGTGTTCCTGGATATTCAGGTAGATACCAGCGAGCACGTCTACCCGATGCAGATCAAAGACGGCTCTATGCGCGACATGTGGCTGAACAAGACGGAGCGTACTTAATCATGCGGCACATTATCTCCCTGCTTCTGGAGAACGAACCCGGCGCTCTGTCTCGTGTTGTCGGCCTGTTTTCGCAACGCAACTACAACATCGAAAGCCTGACCGTGGCCCCGACCGAAGACCCGACCTTGTCGCGCCTGACGCTGACCACCGTGGGTCATGATGAGGTGATCGAGCAGATCACCAAGAACCTCAACAAGCTGATCGAAGTGGTCAAGCTGGTCGACCTGTCGGAAAGTGCCCACATCGAGCGCGAGCTGATGCTGGTCAAGGTTAAAGCCACAGGCGCCCAGCGTGCCGAGATCAAACGCACTACCGACATTTATCGCGGGCAGATCGTCGATGTGAGCGCCAGCGTTTATACCGTTCAACTGACCGGTACAAGCGACAAGCTGGACAGCTTCATCCAGTCGATCGGGACGGCCTCGATTCTGGAAACTGTACGCAGTGGTGTCACCGGGATTGCCCGTGGCGACAAAGTACTCAGCATCTAACCCAAATTAGTGAATGGCCTTACGGCCTGGATATATAGAGGAACCTCATGAAAGTTTATTACGAAAAAGATTGTGACCTGTCGATCATCCAGGGCAAAAAAGTCGCCATCATCGGCTACGGCTCCCAGGGCCACGCGCAAGCTTGCAACCTGAAAGATTCCGGCGTTGACGTGACTGTTGGCCTGCGCAAAGGCTCGGCCACGGTTGCCAAGGCTGAGGCCCATGGCCTGAAAGTGACTGACGTTGCTTCTGCTGTTGCGGCGGCCGACCTGGTCATGATCCTGACCCCGGACGAGTTCCAGTCCGCGCTGTACAAGAACGAAATCGAGCCGAATATCAAGAAAGGCGCCACCCTGGCCTTCTCCCACGGCTTTGCGATTCACTACAACCAGGTTGTTCCGCGCGCCGACCTCGACGTGATCATGATCGCGCCGAAAGCACCGGGCCACACCGTGCGTTCCGAGTTCGTCAAGGGCGGCGGTATCCCTGACCTGATCGCGATCTACCAGGACGCGTCGGGCAACGCCAAAAACGTTGCATTGTCCTACGCCGCCGGCGTGGGTGGCGGTCGTACCGGCATCATCGAAACCACCTTCAAGGACGAAACTGAAACCGACCTGTTCGGCGAGCAAGCGGTTCTGTGCGGTGGCACTGTTGAACTGGTCAAAGCCGGTTTCGAAACCCTGGTTGAAGCAGGCTACGCGCCAGAAATGGCCTACTTTGAGTGCCTGCACGAACTGAAGCTGATCGTCGACCTCATGTACGAAGGCGGTATCGCCAACATGAACTACTCGATCTCCAACAACGCCGAATACGGCGAGTACGTGACTGGCCCGGAAGTGATCAACGCCGAGTCCCGTCAGGCTATGCGCAACGCCCTGAAACGTATTCAGGACGGCGAATACGCCAAAATGTTCATCAGCGAAGGCGCTACCGGCTACCCTTCGATGACCGCCAAGCGTCGTAACAACGCCGCTCACGGTATCGAAATCATCGGCGAGCAACTGCGCTCCATGATGCCGTGGATCGGTGCCAACAAGATCGTCGACAAAGCCAAAAACTAAGTCGTACGCATCAACGGAAAACGCGGCTTAGGCCGCGTTTTTTCGTTTGAGAGGCGGGTTCTGGTATAAAGCTGCATCGTTTGCGGGCGAACACGCGTCGCAAGTATCTGTCGAATTTTTTTCACACCGTTGCAAGGTAAAGTCCATGACCGAACGTCCCGAAGAGCCACGCCAGGCTTATGACGCCGAAAGCCTGCTGCCGATCGATGAACATGTCGAAGACGGGCATGACGCGGAAGGCCGCAAGGTCCGGCATCGTGGCATCTATCTTCTGCCCAACCTGTTCACTACCGCGAACCTGTTTGCCGGCTTCTACTCCATCATTAACTCCATGAGCGCTCAAAGCGCTTTGGCGGCGGGAGATGCGGTCAGCGCAAGCAAGTATTTCGGGTTTGCCGCCATCGCAATTTTCGTCGCCATGGTGCTCGACGGCCTTGATGGCCGTGTGGCACGTATGACCAATACCCAAAGTGCCTTCGGTGCCGAGTACGACTCCTTGTCGGACATGGTTGCCTTTGGTGTCGCACCCGCATTGCTGGCCTTCGCCTGGGCGCTGGGGGATATGGGCAAAGTCGGCTGGATGGTCGCCTTCATCTATGTCGCGGGCGCCGCGTTGCGCCTGGCGCGCTTCAATACCCAGGTTGGTACTGCCGACAAGCGTTATTTCATTGGTCTTGCCAGCCCGGCTGCTGCGGGAGTGGTGGCGGGTATCGTGTGGGCCTTCAGTGACTACGGCATCCAGGGTTCGAAGATGTCATTCCTGGTGGCCTTGATGGTTGCGGCGGCCGGTATGCTGATGGTCAGTAATATCAAGTACAACAGTTTCAAGGAGTTAGACCTCAAGGGGCGCGTGCCTTTTGTGGCGATCCTGGTAGTGGTGCTGGTGTTCGCGGTCGTGTTCAGTGATCCGCCGCGTATTTTGCTGCTGGCTTTCCTGGTCTACGCCGCGTCTGGGCCGGTTCAGTACTTGCTGCATCTGCGCCGGGACAAAACATTGCCTTAATGTAATTTCGTCCATACTCCGCAGTCTATTGGTGCATCAGTCCTCCAATGCTGCGGAGTTGCCATGTTAATCAAAATCCCCAAAGCGTCCGATTGTCATGAATCGGATGTCACGCCTGAATCTTTTTATCTCTCTCGACGTAGCTTGCTCGGCGGCGCACTTGCCGGTATTGCCGTCAGTGCCTTGCCACGCCTGGCCAGTGCTGACGATGCTGCACGTTATGCGGATGTCGAGCCGGGTAATGCGCCGAAATGGTTTACCGAAAAATTGCCGAGCACAAAATGGCAGGCGGTAACGGTGAAAGACGAGGCCATCACTCCATTCAAGGACGCCACCCACTACAACAACTTCTATGAGTTCGGCACAGGCAAGGGCGACCCGGCGACGAATGCGGGTTCACTCAAAACCGAACCCTGGAGTGTTGTGATAGATGGCGAGGTGGGCAAACCTGGGCGTTACGCCCTGGAAGACTTCATGAAGCCTTATCAGTTGGAAGAACGGATCTACCGTTTGCGCTGCGTTGAGGCGTGGTCAATGGTCATTCCCTGGATGGGTTTTCCGATTTCTGCCTTGCTCAAGCAGGTTGAGCCGACCTCCAAAGCCAAGTACATCCGATTTGAAACCCTTCAGGACCCTAAAACCATGCCGGGGCAGCGCTCCAGCTTTGGTTTGATTGACTGGCCCTATATAGAAGGGTTGCGTCTTGATGAGGCGATGAATCCTTTGGCGATCCTGGCTGTCGGCATGTACGGGCGCGAGCTGCCTAACCAGAATGGCGCGCCTTTGCGTCTGGTGGTGCCGTGGAAATACGGTTTCAAGAGTGTGAAGTCGATTGTGCGTATCAGCCTTGTGAGCGAACAGCCGAAAACCACCTGGCAGAGCATTGCGGCGGATGAGTACGGGTTTTATGCGAACGTAAACCCTACGGTTGATCACCCCCGCTGGACCCAAGCGCGGGAACGTCGTCTGCCGAGTGGCCTGTTCAGCCCTAACGTGCGTGAGACGCAGATGTTCAATGGCTACTCGGATGAAGTCGCCTCTCTCTATACAGGCCTCGATCTGCGGAAGAATTACTGATGCGTTACCCGATTTGGCGGATTGGCGTCTTTATCGCAGTGGCAATATGGCCATGCTGGTGGCTCTATGAAGCGTGGAGTTCTGCCCTGGGGCCTGATCCGGGAAAAGTGCTGGTTGATCGGCTCGGCTTGGGCACCTTGATTCTGCTGTTGATCACCTTGGGAATGACGCCGCTGCAAAAACTCAGCGGTTGGGCGGGGTGGATAGCGGTGCGCCGGCAATTGGGCCTGTGGTGTTTTGCCTATGCAGTGCTGCACTTGGCGGGCTATTGCGTGTTTGTCCTGGGGCTCGACTGGTCTCAGCTTGGGGTGGAGCTGCGCAAGCGGCCTTACATTATTGTGGGGGCGTTAGGTTTCCTGTCGCTGCTGGTGCTGGCGGTAACGTCTAATCGCTATAGTCAGCGGCGGCTGGGCAGCCGTTGGAAGAAGCTGCACCGCCTGATCTATGTGATTCTAGGGCTGGGTTTGCTGCATATGCTGTGGATCGTGCGGGCCGATCTTAAAGAGTGGGCTATCTATGCATCTATAGGTGCGCTGCTTCTAGTGCTGCGGCTGCCTCCGGTTATGCGTCGAATCCCGCGCCTTATTGCTAAAAAACCACCTTCTGCAACAAAAGCGTAATTAGTGCTTGACGGCAGATCCTGGAAGTCTATAATTCGCCCCACTTCCGGCGCAGTCGAAACGGAAAACTCCTTGGTAAACAAAGAGTTATGCGAGATTCGACGGCGAGTTGCTTCAGTTCATCGAAGCCCAGAGGGAGTTGGTAGAGCGGCGTTGTTTGGCTCTATTAACGTTTCGATCTTCTCGGTCGAAAGCGGAGAAAAAGAGGTGTTGACAGCAGCGTGTAACGCTGTAGAATTCGCCTCCCGCTAACGAGAGATCGGAAGCGCAAGTGGTTGA
>NZ_JBLZPT010000021.1:81264-107666 GCF_049199985.1 Pseudomonas kitaguniensis | reverse complement strand
ACCGTTGCGCCAGCGCATGACTCCAGCCAAAGCCCAGCCCGCCATCCACTTCCACCGCACTGGTGCGATATACCCGCGTCCACTCAAACGGCAAAAGCCCGTCCAGCGCGCCGTCGGTGAGGGTCAGCAATTCTTCCCCGGTGACCATCGACACCGGGCAACCGTGGGTGATGGTTTTATCGGCGCTGGCCGCGGCATCACCGTTCGGGTTCTTGCTTGCAGCGGGCACATCGTCGACGTGCTCTTGGCGCACCAATGTGGTCTTCTGCGTCTTGCCGCGAACCGCAGGCACCGGGTTCTCGACCAGATGCTGCCCAGCCTTCAACGGTGCAACCGGCACCGCCTTGATTGGTATCGCCGCGCTGCCCAGCAACAACGGCTTAACCGCCGCAGTATGTGCATCCAACTTACCCACCAAGAGCTGCTCGGCGAGCAACGCCAACCAACCCCGCGCGCGTGCAGATTTGATAGGGCTCAACACCTGAGCGCCCAGGCGCAGACCCACACCCATCACACCCGCCACCCTGATCAGCAGCAGGTTGATCAACACATCGCCGGTGATTTCCCCCATCAGCTCATTCATTTCTTGCGGTGGCAGCATGCGCATCCAGCTGACCATCGCCGACACATAGATAAACAACAGCGGTTCATCGCTGAGTACCAGCAGGCCGTTGGCGATCGCCTCGTTGCCCAGCGTCAAGAGTTCATCAAGTTCGGCTTGGGAGACGTATTGCAGTAACTTTTGGCTGTTGGGCTTGATGTCCGCCAACAGGTCAAACAGTTGCGTTAAGTTGTCCCACAGACTGTAAAGCGCCTGCACCATGCCACCGAGAAATGCCGATTCCAGCAGCCTGCGCCGGTCAAGTGGGCTGGCGTTTGTATAGTCGTTCCATTGCGTTTTGAACGTGCGGTTCCACTCTTCGCGCAGACGCACTTCCAGCCCCGAGATAACTGACTGATAGGACGCATACAGCGCCTTGACGTGATCCTTGGAAACGTTGGGATAGAAGTTGATTCGGTACTGTTGATTGCGATCACATTCAGTGATTTCGAGAATGCCGCTGGGGCCGATGGTTTTATGGATAGGCTCGCCCAGCGGGCCACCGTTCGGGTCGATACGTTGCAGTACCACCGGCGTGTTGCCGATGGGCACAAAGCGTGTGCTCTGGAACATGTGCACGAGGGTCAACGTGCCGCTGGCCTGGCAGGTGGCGACGGTGCTGCTGGGAAACAGCGAGCGGTTGATCGGCGCAACCAGCGCCACTTCATCGCCTACCTTGAATACCTGCTCGACATCCAGCGCGGAGAAGCTGAAAAAGCTTTCGGCCCATTCGTCAAAGGTATTCAGGCACTCCCGGAACTCACGCAAGACGGCTTCCACATCGACCGTCTTTGCATCCAGTGGGGTCAGGGCCAGCGAGGCAATGGCCGGGTTCAAGCGGCAGCCCCTGCGGGTGTGGCATTGATGGAGAAGTACATTGGCGGTCCCTCGCACTGGATGATCAGGCGAGAGACTTTGCAGAGGTTCGTCAGATAAAGAAGTCGGCGCTATTCGCCAGGATGTGCAGGACGTTTCGTCAAAACATCAGGTAAGTGGAGGTGCGCGTGTAGGAGTCGGACCGTGTCGCTCAGCGTGTACGAAGGGTCGATGAACGTTTCTGTCACGTTCAGTGTTGACTGGCGAGTGGAGCTGGCCGGCGAACCCCGGTTAGACTTGCCTGTCGACATCTGCACTGCCCGGCCCGTCGTTTTCTCAGGAAGCCCCATGTATTCAAGCCGTCTGATTCTATGCCTCACCACATTGCTGGTGCTTGCCGGTTGCACCACGCCACGCGGCCCGCAACAGCCGGCGCGCAGCGAGGCCGAAGTGAAGGCGCAGATCGTGCGTTTGCTGCCGGCGACGGTGCCCGACCGTAACGGTTGGGCGCAGGACATTTACACTGCCTTCGATACCCAGAAAATCTACCCCAGTAGCGAAAATATTTGCGCCGTATTGGCTGTGACCGAGCAAGAGTCCACCTATCAGGTCGACCCCGCCGTGCCGAACATGGGCAAGATTGCCCAGGATGAAATCCTGCGGCGTGCGGGCAACATTCATGTGCCTGCATTCGTGGTACGCAGCGCATTGCAATTGCGTTCGCCCAACGGCAAGTCCTACACCGACCGCCTGAATGCCGCGCGCACGGAGAAGGACCTGAGTGGCATCTTTGATGACTTCATCAGCATGGTGCCCTTGGGCAATACCTTGTTTGGCGGTTTCAACCCGGTGCACACCGCCGGGCCGATGCAGGTCAGCATCGACTTTGCACAGAAACACGCGCGAGGTTATCCCTACACGGTGGACGGCACTGTTCGTCGTGAGGTGTTCACCCGGCGGGGAGGCATGTATTTCGGTATCGCCCACTTGCTCGGCTACCCGGTGAGTTACGACCAGCCGCTGTACCGCTTTGCCGACTTTAATGCGGGTTGGTACGCCAGCCGAAACGCCGCATTCCAGGCTGCTGTCAGCCGTGTCACCGGTACTGAGCTGGCGTTGGATGGGGACTTGATTCGTTACGGTTCGTTGCTGCCGGGCAGCACCGAGTTGGCGGTGCGCTCCTTGGGCGCGAAGTTGGACATGCGCAACCCCAGCATTCGCAGCCAGCTTGAGCAGGGCGACCAACTCGATTTTGAGCAGACCACTGTCTACGAGCGCGTGTTTGCCTTGGCTGACAAGGCCGCCGGGAAGCCGGTGCCACGCGCGATCTTGCCGGGTATTGTGCTCAAGAGCCCGAAGATCACGCGCAACTTGACCACGGCATGGTTTGCCAAACGGGTGGATGATCGGTATCAGCGCTGCATGAAGCGCTGACCGTGATTACTGTGGCAAGCGGGCACTGGGTTTTTCAGGAATTCCGCGCAAAGAAAAGGCCCGATTTTCGTGGAACCGGGCCTTTTCCATGTTGCTCTTTAAATCAGCTGCGTTCGAGGGCGAGCGCCACACCCTGGCCGCCGCCGATGCACAGTGTCGCCAAGCCTTTCTTGGCATCGCGCTTGATCATTTCGTGCAGCAGGGTCACCAATACGCGGCAACCCGAGGCACCGATCGGGTGGCCAATAGCGATGGCGCCGCCGTTGACGTTGACCTTGTCAGCGTCCCATTCCAGCTCTTTGCCCACCGCCAAGGATTGCGCGGCGAAGGCCTCGTTGGCTTCTATCAAGTCGAGGTCGCCCAGGCTCCAGCCGGCTTTGTCCAGGCAACGGCGGGTGGCCGACACCGGGCCAATACCCATGATCGCCGGGTCTACGCCAGCGTTGGCGTAGCTGGCGATGCGCGCCAGAACCGGCAGGCCGAGGGCCTTGGCTTTGTCGGCACTCATCAGCAACACGGCGGCGGCGCCGTCATTAAGGCTGGAGGCATTGCCGGCGGTGACGCTGCCGTCCTTTTTGAACGCGGGTTTGAGCTTGGCCAGCGACTCGGCGGTGGTGCCGGCGCGCGGCTGTTCATCCACCGTGAAGGCCAGCGGGTCGCCCTTGCGCTGAGGAATCAGGATTGGCGTGATCTCATCGACAAAGCGCCCCGCTTCGATGGCCGCAGTGGCTTTTTGTTGTGAGGCGGCGGCGAAAGCATCTTGGGCTTCGCGGCTGATGCCGTACTTGTCCACCAGGTTTTCCGCCGTGATGCCCATGTGGTAGTCGTTGAATGCATCCCACAGGCCGTCGGTGATCATGCTGTCGATCATCTTGGCGTGGCCCATGCGCAGGCCGGTGCGCGCGGCGGGCAATACGTAGGGTGCCAGGCTCATATTTTCCATGCCGCCGGCGATGATCACGTCTGCGTCACCGCAACGGATGGCTTGGGCACCCAAATGCAGAGCCTTGAGGCCCGAGCCGCAGACCTTGTTCAAGGTCAAGGCCGGTACGGCGTGGGGCAGGCCGGCGAGTATCGATGCCTGTCGCGCAGGGTTTTGGCCGCTGCCCGCGGTGAGCACTTGGCCGAGGATCACTTCATCCACAAGGGCCGGGTCGAGGCCGGTCTGTTCCAGCAGGCGCCGGATCACGGCCGCGCCCAGTTGCGGTGCCGGGATGCTGGCCAGCGAACCTTGAAAGCTGCCCACGGCGGTGCGTGTGGCAGCGACAATCACGACGTCTTGCATGGAATCTGTCCTCACTGGAAGTGCATTTCTGGAACGTGGTCCGGGACGATCAGTTTACCGGCGGTCTTGCTCACAATCTCTTCAACGCTGACGCCAGGTGCGCGTTCCTTGAGGACAAAAGCGCCATTTTCGATTTCCAGGTACGCAAGGTCGGTCAACACACGCTTGATGCAGTTCGCGCCGGTCAGCGGCAGGCTGCATTGGCTGAGTAACTTGGACTCACCGTCCTTGGAGGCGTGCGTCATGATGACGATGATGTTTTCCGCCCCGGCCACCAGGTCCATGGCGCCGCCCATGCCCTTGACGAGCTTGCCGGGGATCATCCACGAAGCGATGTTGCCGTGTACGTCGACTTCAAAGGCGCCGAGCACGGTGAGGTCAACGTGGCCGCCGCGAATCATCGCGAAGGACTCTGCCGAGGAAAAAATCGACGCACCGATACGTGCGGTCACGGTTTGCTTGCCGGCGTTGATCATGTCGGCGTCAATGGTTTCTTCTGTGGGAAACGGGCCCATGCCGAGCAGGCCGTTTTCCGATTGCAGCATCACTTCCATGCCTTCGGGGATGTAGTTGGCCACCAGGGTCGGAATGCCGATGCCGAGGTTGACGTAGAAACCGTCCTGCATTTCACGGGCGACACGTTGAGCCATTTGTTCGCGAGTAAGCGCCATTTTTTTTGTCCTTATCAGGTGGGCCAAGGGGTTATTTGCGGACGGTGCGCTGTTCGATGCGCTTCTCGAAGGTGCCGCAAATAACCCGGTCGACGTAAATGCCTGGCGTGTGGATCTGCGCCGGGTCGAGTTCGCCTGGTTCGACGATTTCCTCGACTTCGACCACCGTAATCTTGCCCGCAGTGGCGGCCAGCGGGTTGAAGTTCTGGGCGGTGTGGCGATAGATGACGTTACCGAAGTGGTCGGCTTTCCAGCCTTTGACTATCGCGAAGTCGCCGGTGATGGACGCTTCCATCAGGTACGGGCGCCCGTTGAATTCACGGGTTTCCTTGCCCTCGGCGACCGGCGTACCGACACCGGTGGCGGTGAAGAAGGCGGGGATACCGGCGCCGCCCGCGCGCATTTTTTCGGCCAGCGTGCCTTGGGGGGTCAGTACCACTTCGATTTCGCCGCTGAGCAATTGCTTCTCGAACAAGGCGTTTTCACCGACGTAGGAGGCGATCACTTTGCTGATCTGCTTTTCTTCCAACAGGATGCCCAGGCCGAAACCGTCGACCCCGCAATTGTTGGAAACAACCGTCAGGTCGCGTGTGCCTTTGCGCTTGATCTCGGCGATGAGGTTTTCCGGAATGCCGCACAGGCCAAAACCACCGGAAAGCACAGTCATGCCGTCTTCCAGGCCTGCCAGTGCTTCTTCATAGGACGCCACGCGTTTATCGAAACCTGCCATACGCACCTCTTTTATTATGTGTGGGCCAGCCAATGAACCGAGTGTTGCGCCGCCGGATTGATTTGTTAAGTTGTTTTTTGAGGTTGATTGATTTAGAAAACAGCATAGTCGACCCGCCGGAGGGAGTAGCGCCATGACCGTTAAACAGATGCGTGCCTTTATCGCCGTGGCACAGAGCCTGAGTTTTGCTGCTGCCTGCGAGCGCCTGCACCTTTCCCAATCCGCGCTGAGCCTGACGATCAAAGGATTGGAAGAGGGTCTCGGCGGACGCTTGTTCAGCCGTAATACCCGCAACGTTGCACTGACGCCGGAAGGCGAGTCGTTGTTGCCCTTGGCGCGCCGATTGATAGCCGATTGGGACAATGCCGAAGATGAGCTGCGCCAGCGCTTCACCCTGCAGCGTGGCCGCGTGACGGTGGCGGCGATGCCATCGTTCGCAGGTAACCTGCTGCCGCCGATCCTTAAGATATTCCGCGCGCGTTACCCTCACGTGAATGTGACGGTGCATGATTTGATCAACGAGCAAGTGCTGGAGATGGTCCGCGACCGCCAAGTGGAACTGGGCGTGGCATTCGAGCCGTCCGAAGCATCGTCACTGGTGTTCACCCCGTTGTACCTGGACCGCTTTGTTGCCGTGGTGCCCGGTGATTCGCCTTTGGCACAGCACACCGAAATTGACTGGCAAACCTTGCTGCAGCAACCGTTCATTACGCTGCAGCGACCCTCTACGGTACGCGTGATGCTGGAGGACCATTTGGGCGCTTTGCAGATGAAGTTGCCGGTGGCGCTGGAGAGCCATCAACTGGCAACAGTGGGCAAGATGGTCGCGAGCGGGCTGGGGGTCAGTGCTGTACCGGCATTGTGTGCACGGCAGATGGAAGAGGCGGGAGCACACTGCATCACCTTGAGAGCGCCGGTGATTGAGCGACCGATTGGTGTACTGACCAAACCGGGGCATGAGTTATCGGCGGCGGCGCAGGTGTTGTTTGATATTTTTCGCGATGAAGCCGGGAAGGGCAGCTTTCCAGCGTTTTAAATTGAAGTGCGGCTGTGGGAGTAGGCCGGCCAACGCCCACAGCCGTTAAATCGTTATCAGTAGTAGCGGTCAATCACTTTAACCTGCGATTGGCCACGCAGGTTCTGCCATTCGGTATTGAGTGTATGAAACACCTGCTCAATGAAGTTGCGGTCAGCTGCAGCCTTCTTGCCGACATAACCCTGGCCGCGACGGTACACCTTGAGGCGCGCTGCCAGCTCACGGTTATTCCTGTCGAACTCTGCTTCTTCGGTGTTGGGCGCCAGGCAATCAATTTGCACTTCGCCCGATTTTCCAACCCAGAGGATATGGTCGTCGAGTGTGTCTTTCTGCGCTGCGAACATCTCAGCCAGTTCATCGATAGTGGGTTGGTTATTCAGATTCATGTGTAAGCCCCTTGACCAGTTGGCGATCTATCAGTTGATTCGTTAAAACGGCTTAGTTGTCTCCGGTTCCGAAAACCGGGCGTCAGCGACTGTCTGCCGAGTACGGGCAGGGTCTTGAACCTGATGCATGTAGTGTTGCTGATGAACTGCTACGCAATGGTTTCATGGCGAAGACGGGCAGCGTTTGGGCTGCTTGTACCGATCCTTGCGGGTCGGTCAGCTTTATCAATCTGCCTTGTGGGCAGTGCACATCCGGAAGAAACAGCTCGGCGGTCAGACGGGCTTGTTCAAAACGCTTGTTACCGACGCTCCCGATCCGGGAGACGTCTCGATAATGCAAGGTCAAAAAGGTTACGTCAACGATTATGTAGTGATTTTTTTTGATCACTACATAAATTGCTGCGGGCGCAGGAGCGTGCGGGAAAACGTGACTTGGGCGTCATTTTCTGGAGTCGCGGGTCGAGCCGAAGAGCAAGGGCTACCCCAGTCGCTCGACCAGTAATGGCAGCAACTGCTCGCACGACGCCGCGATTTTAGCCTGCAGCAATTCATCCCCGCGTGTCTTGCCGAGGTTAATCGCAATCACCGGCTTGCCTTGCTCGACCATCGCTTTGCACAGGCGAAACGCCGAATAGGCCATCAGCGACGACCCGACTACCAGCAAACCCTCTGCGTGGCCTACCGCAGCCATTGCTCTGGCCGCCGTCGACTGGGCGACGTTCTCGCCGAAGAACACCACGTCCGGTTTCAACCGCTGGCCGTTGCAGTGGGGGCAGTGGGGCAGGTGGAAGCGTTCTTCAAAGGCCGGGTCCAGCAGCGTGTCGCCATCGGGCGCTTGCACGGCATCGACGCCCGCCAGGTAAGGGTTCTGATCTTCCATCATGCGCTGAATCACATCGCGTTCGCTGCGTTGCAGGCAGTCCAGGCACAGCACCCAATGCAGACTGCCGTGCAGCTCGATCACGTCACGGCTACCGGCCTGGTCATGCAGCGTATCGACGTTTTGCGTGACCAACCCGCTGATACGCGCGCGTTGTTGCAGCGTCGCCAGCGCCACATGCGCCTTGTTCGGCTGTGCAATGCGCACGCGTGGCCAACCGAGCATCGCCCGCGCCCAATAACGGCGCCGCGCTTGCGGCGTGGCCAGGAACTCTTGGTACATCATCGGCGCCTTGCCCCGGCGCACCCCCTCGCTGTCGCGATAATCCGGGATGCCCGACGAGGTGCTGATGCCCGCACCGGTCAACACCAGAAAGCGGCGTTGCGCCATGGCCCGGTGCAGGGTGTCGAGGTGCTGCTCTTGATGTTCCAGCGTGTCCAGCATGGGTTCCCCCTATTCGCCGCGAATGTACTGCTCCAATTGCTTGATCAGGTCAGCCTGTTCGGCGATTGCTTCTTTCACCAGATCGCCGATGGACAGCAGGCCGATGAGCTTGCCATCTTCAACCACGGGCAAGTGGCGCAGGTGGCCATCCGTCATGATGTTCATGCACTTATCGACACTCTGGTGGGTGTCTACGGTAATCACCGGCGAACTCATGATCTCGCTCACGGCGGTGGTGGCGGAAGAACGGCCCTTCAGGATCAGCTTGCGCGCGTAGTCACGTTCGCTGATCACACCGACCACTTTACCCTCGTCCACGACCGGCAAGGCCCCGACGTTTTTGGCTGCCATCTGGATCAATGCCTCCATCACCGTCTGGTGCGACTTGATGGTATGCACGGCCTGGTTTTTCTGGTCCTTGGCGTTGAGCAATTGTGCGACGGTTTTCATGGCGGCCACTCCGGTGTTGTTTTTAGGTAGTCAGGGTCTGTTACAGAATCCTAGACGGCCTACGGCGGTGCAAGGCCCCAAGCGGCGTTAAACCCGTCGAAAAACGTCATTCGCCGGATGTTTTCAACGTTCACCCGGCATTTGACGGCTTTTTCGTACGTTTAGGCGCAGCCGTGGTTTTGCGTGGCGCAGCCTTGCGTTTGTTTTTCCAGGGGGTGGCGCCTCGCACGGCAGGGCTCGCCGGACCGGTGATGGTCATGCGCATGCCATTGCAGCGCGCCACCTGTTTGCTCATCCAGGCCGCCTGTTTGGCGACGAACTCTTCCAGGCTCATTTCACCGTTTTGCACCATGTCCAGCGCTTGTTCCCAGATAGCCGTGGTGCCAGGGTCGGCAATCGCGCGGGGCACCGCGTCGATCAAGCTGAACGCGGCCGGTGTCGCCGACAGGGCTTTGCCGTTTTTTACCAGATAACCACGGTCGAGCAGCCCCTGGATAATGCCGGCGCGCGTGGCTTCGGTGCCGATGCCGGTGGTGTCCTTGAGCTTTTGCTTGAGCAGCGGGTCCTGTACCAGTTTGGCAACGTTTTTCATCGCCTTGATCAGGTCGCCTTCGGTAAAGGGCTTGGGCGGCTGGGTCCACAGGTCTTTGAGATTGACCTTGGCCACTGCGTAATCCTGGCCCTGCACCAGCATCGGTAACGCTTGCGGCGCCGGTGCCTCACGCCCCTTTGCCGGTGCCAGTGCTTCGGGCAGGGCGCGTTTCCAACCCGGTTCGATGATGACCTTACCGACCGCGCGCAACGCCTGGCCTGCGCAATCGAAGTCTGCCTGGGTGCGATCGTATTCATGGTTGGGCAGGAACTGCGCCAGGTAACGTGCGCGAATCAGGGTGTAGACCGCGCGGTGTTTGCCGGTGAGTTGGCTTACGTCCTTGCCGGCGCCGGTGGGGATGATGCCGTGGTGCGCGCTGACCTTGGCATCGTTCCACGCCCGCGAACGGCGTTGGGGGTCGATATGCGGCATCAGTTCATTCACTGCCGCATCCGCACGGCCAAGCGCTGCGAGTATCTTCGGCGCGTCGCTGTGCTGGCTGACGGGCAGGTAGCCGCAATCGCTGCGCGGGTAGGTGATGACCTTGTGGGTTTCGTAAAGGGATTGCGCCACATCCAGGGTTTCCTGAGCGCCGAGGCCGAGCTTTTTCGAGCAGATTTCCTGCAACGTGCCGAGGTCGAAGGGCAGGGGCGCCACTTCGCGCATGCGCTCGGTACGTAACTTCACCAGCCGTGCGGTGGCGGCATTACGCATGGTGTCGGCGGCCTGCTGCGCGAGTTGCGGGTTGAGGCAGCGGCCCTGGTCGTCACAGGCGTCGTCGGCGGTGCGCCATTGGGCGGTGAAGGTCATGCGTTCGTGGCGCAGGTCCACATCAATCGCCCAGTAGGCCACCGGCACAAAATCGGCAATGCTGCGGTCGCGGTCTACCACCAGGCGCAAGGTCGGCGTTTGTACCCGACCCACCGGCAATACACCTTGATACCCGGATTGGCGCCCGAGCAGAGTAAACAAGCGACTCATGTTCATGCCGATCAACCAGTCGGCGCGCGAGCGACCGAGGGCTGAGTGATACAGGCTGAACGTCTCGGCACCCGGCTTGAGGGCGGCCAGCGCCTTGCGAATCGAGGCGTCGTCGAGCGCCGACAGCCACAATCGCTGGATCGGCCCGCGATAGCGGCAATGTTCTACCAGCTCGCGGGCGATCATCTCGCCTTCACGGTCGGCGTCGGTGGCGATCACCAACTCCTGCGCTTCCCCCAGCAAACGCTTGACCGCTTTGTACTGGCTGGCGGTCTTGGGCTTGACCAGCATCTTCCATTTTTCCGGGACGATCGGCAGGTCGGCCAGCACCCAGCGTTTATATTTGGCGTCGTAGGCGTCGGGCGGGGCGGTTTCGAGCAAGTGTCCGATGCACCAGGTGACTGTAACTCCGTTGCCCACCCAGCAACCGTCGCCACGGCGACTGGCGCCGAGCACGGCCGCAATATCCTTGGCCTGGGAGGGTTTTTCGCAGAGGTACAGCCGCATGGTCAGCCCATTCGTTAAACCGTTGAATGAGCAGCAGGATGGGCAAAAGAACCGATTTGATCAACCTTTATCTGGATGGATATACAGCAATTTGTGTGTGCCCCCGCCCGTTGAAGGGTGGGGGCGCCCGCGGTCAGTTGTTATCGATGTCGACATGCCGGGTTTCTTTGAGGCAAAACAGCCCGACAATCAAACTCACCCCGGTCACCACCACCGGGTACCACAAGCCATAGAAAATATCGCCGGTGTACACCACCAGGGCAAACGACACGGTCGGCAGGAACCCGCCAAACCAGCCGTTACCGATGTGGTAGGGCAGCGACATCGAGGTATAGCGAATGCGCGTCGGGAACAACTCCACCATCAACGCCGCCAGCGGGCCGTAGCACATCGCAGCGATCAGGATCAGCGCTACGATCAGCGCCACCACCATCACCTTGTTGACCTGCGCAGCGTCCGCCGCCGCCGGGTAGCCCGCCAGCGTTACCGCGCCGCGCAGGGCCGCTTCGTCATAACCGTCGATGTGCACGTCACCCACACTCACTTGCACTTGGCTGCCTGCCGGGGCGGCGGCGCTGCTGTACGGCAGGCCTTGTTTGACCAGGAAGGTCTTGACCTTGTCGCACGGGCTGTCAAAGCGCGCCTTGCCCACCGGGTCGAACTGAAAGGTGCAGGTGGCCGGGTCGGCCAGTACGGTGATTGGGGACTGGCGGCTGGCGTGGTCCATCGCCGGGTTGGTGTAGTGCGCCAGGCCTTTGAAAATCGGGAAGTACAGCACGGTCGCCAGCAATAAACCGAGCATCAGCACCGGCTTGCGACCGACCTTGTCCGACAGCCAGCCAAACAGGATAAAGAACGGCGCGCCAATCACCACGCTGATGATCAACAGCATGTTGGCCAGGGCCGGGTCCATTTTCAGGAACTGCGTGAGGAAGAACAGCACATAAAATTGCGCCGCATAAAACGTCACCGCTTGCCCGCCGTTGATGCTGAACAGCGCGATCAGCACCACTTTGAGGTTTTCCCATTTGCCGAAGGAATCGCGGATCGGCGACGTGCTGCCTTTGCCTTCCTCTTTCATTTTCAAGAAGGCCGGCGACTCGTGCAGGCTCATGCGGATCCAAGTGGAAATACCCAGCAGCACGATGGAAAACAGAAACGGAATACGCCAGCCCCACACTTCAAACTGGTCGCCGGTGAAATAACGGCAGGCCAGCACCACCAGCAGCGACAGCAGCAGGCCGAGGGTGGCGGTGGACTGAATCCAACTGGTGTGCAGGCCGCGTTTGCCGGCTGGCGCATGCTCCGCCACGTAGGTCGCTGCGCCGCCATACTCACCGCCCAACGCCAGACCTTGCAGCATGCGCAGCACAATCAGGATGATCGGCGCAGCAATGCCGATGCTGGCGTAGGTCGGCAACAGACCGACGCAGAAGGTCGCGACGCCCATCAAGATGATGGTCACGAGGAAGGTGTACTTGCGCCCGATCATGTCGCCGAGGCGGCCGAACACCAGCGCGCCGAACGGCCGCACCACAAAGCCGGCTGCAAAGGCCATCAAGGCAAAAATAAACGCCGTGGTGTCGTTGACCCCGGCGAAGAACTGCTTGCTGATCACCGCCGCCAGCGCGCCATAGAGAAAGAAGTCATACCACTCGAACACCGTCCCGAGGGACGAGGCGAAGATGACCTTTTTTGAGTCGTTACCGGCGCTGGCGGTGGCCGCCGAGTGCAGGGGGTGAGCATGTTCTGACATTGGGTAGCCCTCACAGTGATTATTTATTGTTGTTCCACTGTCGGCGCCATGTGCGGCGCCGCTATTCAGATTGCGTTAACCGTTTCTCTGTGTGCGGTGAGGCTCCTTGTGTTCGGCGAGAGGATCATTTGCGCGGCTTTTTCCGCGATCATCAGTGTCGGTGAGCAGGTGTTGCCGGAGGTGATAAGCGGCATCACCGAGGCGTCGGCGATGCGCAGGCCGGGCACGCCGTGCACGCGCAATTGAGCGTCGACCACCGCGTGCGGGTCGCTGCCCATGCGGCAGGTGCCTACCGGATGGAAGATGGTCGTGCCGATGCGCGCCGCGGCTTCTTGCAGTTGTTCTTGTGTTTGCAGCGCATCGCCGGGCAGGTATTCCACCGGCTTGAACTGGCTCAAGGCAGGTGCGGCCACGATGCGCCGAGTCAGGCGAATGGCATCGGCAGCCACTCGCAGGTCTTCGGGGTGGCTGAGGTAGTTAGGCTGAATCAACGGCGCATCTGCCGGGTTGGCCGAGCGAATATCAATGCGGCCACGGCTGTGCGGGCGCAGGTCGCAGACGGACGCAGTAAACGCCGGGAACGCGTGCAACGGTTCACCAAAGCGCTCCAGCGACAGCGGTTGCACATGGTATTCGAGGTTGGCCGAGGTCTGTTCCGGGCCGGAGCGCGCAAACGCGCCGAGCTGGCTGGGCGCCATCGACAGCGGGCCACTGCGGTCGTACAAATAGCGCAGGCCCATGCCCATTTTGCCCCACACGGTGCCCGCGATCTGGTTGAGGGTGCGCGCATTTTCGAGCGTGTAGATCAGCCGCAATTGCAGGTGGTCCTGCAGGTTACCGCCCACGCCGGGCAACGCATGCACCACGTCAATGCCAAGCGGCTTGAGCACGTTGGCCGGGCCAATGCCCGAGCGCTGCAAGATGCCCGGCGACCCTACGGAGCCCGCGCACAGCACGATTTCCTTGCGCGCTTTCCAGCTCATTTGCTGCGCCTGATGCCGCCCGACCACGTGTGAGGCGCGGCCGTTTTCGAGCACTACACGGTCGACTTCCACGTCGGTCAGCACGGTGAGATTGGGCCGCTGGCGGATCGGCTTGAGAAACGCCTTGGCCGCATTCCAGCGCACGCCGGCCTTTTGGTTGACCTGGAAGTAGCCGCAGCCTTCGTTGTCGCCATGGTTGAAATCGCTGACCGGCGCGATGCCGCTTTGCGCCGCGGCGTCTCTAAAGGCGTCGAGAATCGGCCAGTGCAACCGCTGTTGTTCAACCCGCCACTCACCGCCGTCGCTGTGAAATTCCGAGCCGCCGGCAAAGTGGTTCTCGCTGTGTTTGAACAGTGGCAGCACGTCTTTCCAGGCCCAACCTGCGTTGCCGGCCGCCGCCCAGCCGTCGTAGTCACGCGCTTGGCCACGCATGTAGATCATGCCGTTGATAGACGAGCAGCCGCCCAGCACCTTGCCGCGTGGGTAACTCAGCGCACGGCCTTGCAGGCCTTCCTGGGCTTCGGTCTTGAAGCACCAGTCGGTGCGCGGGTTACCGATACAGAACAAGTAGCCGACGGGAATGTGGATCCACGGGTAGTTGTCGCGGCCACCGGCTTCCAGCAGCAGTACGCGGTGGGCGGGGTTGGCGGACAGTCGGTTGGCCAGCAGGCAGCCTGCGGGACCGGCGCCTACCACCACGTAATCGTATTCAGCAGTTGCAATGGGCATCTGAGGCCTCGCTTGTTTTTCTTATTGCCCTCATCCTAGTTGTTAGTTTTCGTCTTAAAAATGTTAGTTTTTACCCAGCGGCTGTGCGTTTTTAAACAGTGCCCGGTAATTCCCGCAGGCGCGCTGATTCTTTGTGAAGGGGAGGCGACATGTTCGACTGGAATGACCTGCGGTTTTTTCTGGAACTGCAACGCAGCGGCCGCTTGCTGACGGCCGCGCAACGCCTGAAAACCACGCACGCCACCGTGGCGCGGCACATCGAGGCCATCGAAAAAAGCCTCGGCACCGCCTTGTTCGTGCAGCACGCGCAGGGCTATGAGCTGACACCCTCCGGCGAAGCCCTGCTCAAACACGCCGAGGCCATGGAAAACGTCGCACTGCAGGCCGAAGAGGAACTCACCCATTCCACCGCGCCGCTGGGCAAAATTCGCCTTGGTGTGGCCGAAGGGCTGGGCGTGATGTTCCTCGCCAGCCGCATGGGCGGGCTGTTCGAGCGCTATCCGGGGCTTGAAGTTGAACTGTTGGCGGTGCCGCGGTTTGTCAGCATCCTCAACCGCGAAGCGGAAATCAGCATCCACCTCGAACGCCCCAGCGTTGACCAACTGGTCACGCGCAAGCTCACCGACTACCGCCTGGCGCTTTACGCCAGCCGCGCGTACCTTGCGCGCAACCCGCCCATCGAAAAGCGTGAAGACCTTGCCGCCCATGCATGGATCGATTACGTGGATGACCTGCTGTTCAGCCAGGAGCTGAAGTTTCTGAGCAGCTTCTGCCGCAACCCCAAAGTGGTGTTTCACAGCACCAGTGTGATCGCCCAGCACCAAGCCGCGCGTTCCGGCTTGGGCATCGCTGTGTTGCCGTGTTTCATGGCTGCGGGCGACGCTGAACTGGTGCCGTTGTTGCCGGCCGAGAGCATCCAGCGCAGCTATTGGATCAGCTCGCGCCGGGAACTGCACAAATCCGTGCGGCTGCGCGTGTTGTGGGATTACGTCGTGCAATTGTGCGCACGTGAGCAAGGGTTGCTGCTCGGCGAGCCCAACTGAAGGCGCTTGACCGTTCCCCCTGTGGGAGCGGGCTTGCTCGCGATAGCATCACCCCGGTCGGCCGGTTAAACCGAGTCGCCTGCATCGCAGGCAAGCCAGTTCCCAGGCTTAAGCGTTTCGCAGCTCAAACTCCGCGCTGGCGAGCTTCTCGCCATTGACCAGCACATGCACCCAATGCTTGCCGGGATAGTGCTTGCGCGTGGTCAATTGCCGAATATGCTGCTCGCGCCGAATGCTCTGATGCTCGCCTGCACCCAGCATAAACGCCTTGAGCTTGAACACTTTGGCCGCACGGTGGCCAGCACTTTTCACGTAGTCGATGGCGTAGTCCACCACCAGTTTTTGCGCAGTGGTGGCGGTGGATTCCAGGCTGAAAGAAAGGCTGATGCGCTCGCCCAGGTTGATCACCGCGGGCGTGACCGCCAAATGGTGAATCTTTACCTCGGCTTTGGCCCCGGCGCCGATGATTGTCAGCGCGCGGGTATTGCCTTGCTTGATCAGGCTGCGCAGCGCATGGCGGGCGATCCAGGCGGTGTGTGGGTTATCCAGGTTCCAGCCTTCGATCAAGCTGAGCACCCATTCCGGGTGGTCTTTGGTGATGTCGTTGAGGTGGTTGGCCACCGATTTGCGCACGTAGAGGCTGCTGTCAGCCTTGATATTATCGAGGATCGGCGCGCACAGCGCGGGGTTCGCCTGCACTTCGGCGAGGCGAAACGACCACGGCAGGCGTGGCCGCGACCCTTCACTGGCCAAGCGGCGCACGTGTTCGTTGGCGTCCAGCGACCAGGTTTGCAGCACCGCCAACGTGCGCTTGAGGTCGTGCAGCAAGAACGGGCGGATGGCGAATTCGGCCGAACCAAAGGTCGTGAAGTATTTGAGCGCGGCCATCGAGCGCGTGAAGTCGCCCTGGCCGTAACTCGCCACATAGTGCGGCAGGCACAGGCTGACAAACGCGCTGTTCAGGCGCGGCGCGAGGGCGTAAAGCAGCGTGAGCGTTTGCGCATAATCCAGCGCGATCACCGCGTGCAGGCTTTCGCTGACCCGCGCCACGCGCTGCATCACCGACAACTCGGCCAGGCCCGCCTTGGCGTGTGCAAGAAAGCCCTTGGCGTCGAACGCCGGGTACACCGCCGACATCTCGGTGGCGATGTGTTGCAGGCGTCCGGCGTTGAAGATTTCTTTGAGCGCTGGCGCGCTTTGCTCGGTCATCGGTAAACCCACGGCATTAAAGAAACCAGCGGTATTCCCGCGCGCTGATCTCTTGTTGAAAGGCCAAATGATCCTGGCGTTTGTTTTCGCAATACACATCGACAAATTCTGCGCCGAGCTTATCGCGTACCACCGGTTGATGCTGCATGGCGCGTACGGCCTCAAGCATTTCAACGGCGAAGTCAGTGCCGCTGCTGCGGTCTTGATTCAACGGTGCGATGGGTTCTTGCCTGGCTTCAAGCCCGTGCTCAAGCCCCGCAAGAATCGCTGCCAGCACCAGGTACGGGTTGGCATCGGCACTCGCCAGGCGGTGTTCAATACGCAGGTTACGCGGGTCGGACTCGGGGATGCGCACGCATGCGTCGCGGTCCTCAAAGCCCCAACTGGCGCGCGTGGCTGCGTTTGCTGCAGCGCCCAAGCGGCGGAAGGCATTGTGGTTGGGCGAGAAGATCGGCATGCAGTGCGGCAGCAATTGCAGGCACCCGGCCACGGCGTGGCGCAGCGCTTGCTGCTGATGCGCCGCCAGCAAGTTATTGCCCGCGGCGTCATACAGGCTGACATGCACGTGCATGCCGCTGCCGGGAAATTGCAGGTAAGGCTTGGCCATAAAGCTGGCGCGATAACCGTGCTTGAGCGCCACGCCTCGGCTGCTGCGGCAGAACAGCGCGGCCCAGTCGGCGGCGCGCAGGGCGTCGCTCTGATGGCCAAAATTGATCTCGAATTGGCCGGGGCCGAGTTCGGCGGTGATCAGCGTGATGTCGATGCCCTGGTCCCTGGCGGTTTGCGCCATGTCGTCCAGCACTTCGCTGAAGCGCGACAGGCGTTCGATGTGCAGGTTGGGTTGGTCATCGGCGTCGCCGCTCAACCGGTCACGCGCATAGTGTGGCAAGCCGTTATCGAGTTGCTTGTCGAACAGGTAGAACTCCAGTTCGAAGGCCACCACCGGGTGAATGCCTTTGGTGTGCAGGCGCTGCAGCACCTTGGCCAACACTTCGCGGGGTTCGAATTCAATCGGCGCGTCGGTACCGTCCGAGGTGATCAGCATCTGCCCCAACGGCTGTGGCTCCCAGCTCACCGGCTTGAGGGTGCCGGGCACCAAACGGCGCTGGGCGTCCGGGTCGCCGTCATGGAAGCAGTAATCACCAATCTTGAACAGCCCGCCTTGCACGCCCAGCAGTACGGCGTTTTGCGGCAGCTTCAAGGGGCTGCCGGCGGCGACTTTTTCCAACAGGTCGACCGGGTAACGCTTGCCGTAGAAGTGCCCGGGAATATCCAAAGCGATCAGGTCGACGTAGCGCACGTTGGGGTAGTGCTGGCGAAACGCGCGTACTTCGGCCAGCAACGTGGCGGCGCAAGGGTTTTTCACAGGCGATGCTCCTAGTTGTAAACCCACAGCACGCGGGCAGGCAGGTCGGTCAGGTTGGCGTAGCGGCACTGCGCGAAGCTGGCCAGGTGAAAGCTGTCGCCAGCGCCGAGGGTGACCGCGTCGGGCTCACCCTCCACCCACAGCGTCAACTCGCCTTCGAGCACAAAACCGGCCTGCTCGGCGCGGTCGCTGATGCTCTGTTCGCCGCTGTTGGCACCGGGTTCGAGCAGGCTGTCGAGCATCGAAAAAGCGCCGCTCATGCTCGGCGACACCAGAATGTCGGTGATGCCATTGGCGTAATACACCGTGCGCCGTTCGTTGGGGCGGGTGACCCACTGCACCGCCTTGGGTTTGGGCAGGCTGTAGAAGTAAGTGGTGGGCACATCGAGGGCGTGGCTGATGGCGGTCAGGTCCGCCACGGTGGGGCGCGACAGGCCGCGTTCGACCTGCGACAGAAACCCCACCGAGCGTTGAATTTTTTGCGCGAGCTGGGCGAGGGTGAGTTTTTTGTGCTTGCGCAGGTCGTGGATCAGCACGGCCAAGGCGTTTAGTTCTCGTTGTTGGTTCATGAAATTTATTTCGTGAAATTTCATGAAAAATTACACGATTAATTTCACCAGGGCAACGGGCATGCAGTGGCCAGTTGAATGATGGGTTTTTGGCAGAGGTATCTACTTTCGCTGGGCGCCAATGCAGGCTTTTTTGTGGGCCAGGCAAGTCAATCCGACGCGTTCCCTAGCGACATTTGGAGCTTGTCAATGCACCTGAAACTGATGCAGCCAGACGCTCTCTGTAATCAGCCGTGTCGGCAGTACCGAGCGGGTTTTTCCTTCGACCACTGTCCATACCTCGCATTGGCTTCGCAAGGTACCGTCAGGCGATAGTCCCGTACGACCATCGTTACGGACGAGGTACTGCACCGATGGGGGTAGCTCCAAACCTGCTGGAATTGGCTGGCCAGTCGCAATCAAAAAGTCGAGTTTAACCTCGGGCTCGCGCAATTCATCCAGCCTGCCGAGGCCAACGTCGGCGCAAATATCTACGCCAAAAGGCACATACGGGATCAGACTGTTTTCAAACAACGGCCACAACCGGCACCCTCGCTGGTGCTTCGCGGTGGCTGTACTCAACTCATAGACATCGACGCTCAACGTATCTGAAAGCTGGTATACAAACACTAAGGGTGGGTCGTCGTCGAACAGCTCCGGTGAGGCTGTTTCTGGATCGAAGATAATCAGTTCGTTATTTATTTCTACAGCCTGCTGTGCTGACAACCCCATGTAGTCGATCAGGGCTGTATTGCGTTTTGGCCACAGTGAAATATACGGTGCCCCCCACAACGGTCTTTTGCCGAAGTTGTTTCCAGCCACCACGTAGTTCAGAGACTCATACCGCTGCGGATTTTTCTTGCTGGGCGTTAACAGTGCAATTGTCCCCGGTAACAGGACCAGGCGCCCCCATTGCTTGACTGCAAAGGCGTCAACTATTTGTCGTACCTGTTGTTGAATGGCTCGACGGTAAAAAGCTTCCAGTTGCCTTAGCTCTTGCACATTTCTGACGCTGCTCCAAGGAATGTTCCAATACAGCTCAGGCGCCGTCACAAAGGTGATCTGGGGCGCAAATGAGTCATTCTTGAGCGCTCTCAGTGAGCGTTTGATCGCGTCTATCAAATGCTCTTTACGACGATGAGTTTCACGCTGGGCGAAGCTCAGGATTGACTCATCGTTAGCGCGTATTGACAGGGTTTCGGGGGTGCTGGCTTGTAAGGAAAGTACTTGGACATGCTGTTTCACGGCGCAATTTCCTCTGGGTTCTTGGAGAACCACGGTTCAAGGCTGGTCGTGGATTAAGCATTTAGTTCCCAGGGAAGACTATAGGACTTCTCTACACTTGGAGCGGGCGCGGCGGTGCCTTGTTTTTTGCCTGATGGGGGATTTGCCACGAGGTAGTTTGGGGTATTTACGCTGAGCGAGCCCTGCCGTCGAAGGGCGGGCTGAATGATTTTGTGCGCCCGCGGTCGGAACTTGGGTACGCATCATTAATTGAAGGAGCACCCATGAAATCCAAATCCCTCGTTGCCTGCCTGCTGCTCACTGCTGGCTTGTCCACCGCAAGCTTTGTGGTGCAGGCGGGTGATACGCCGCAAGAAACCGTGAAGCCTTCAAGCATCAACACGCGTGACCTCAAAGAGGGCGATCGCGCACCGGATATGCTGATGCGCAAGGAGTCAGCCGTGACTGACTGGAAAAAGCGCGGTTTGAAGCAGCCTGAAGAAGACAGCCAGTGGGCCCGTGTGGGTGACAAGTTTGTGCTGCTCAAAACCACCAACGGGACCATTCTTGAGATCACGCCCGTCAAGAAATAAGCGCCGGGCACGGCCTGCTATTTTCGAATTTCCTGGGTTAAGGTAACCGGCCGCAACGGCCGCGTTACCTCCAAGGAATCAGAGCAGGATGCTTGCCACCATCAGAAACTACCCCCGTACTGTGAACCTGCTGCTGTGCGCCACGCTGGTGCTGACCTTGGCCAGGGCGATTACCTTTCCGTACCTGGTGATTTACTTCACCCGCCACTTTGGCCTCGACATTACCCAAGTCGGCCTGGTGATCGGCAGTTCGCTGATCATCGGCTCGTTGCTCAGCGTGTACGGCGGCTTCCTGGTCGATCGCATCAGCAGTTACCGGCTGATGCTGAGCATGAGTGCGGTGTATGTACTGGGGTTTGTCGGCACAGTACTCGCTCACGATATTTGGCTGTTCTATAGCTGCCTGATCCTAATCAACCTGGCCTACGCCGTTATCGACATTGCGGTAAAAGCCGGTTTTGCCAGCCTGCTGCCGTTTGAGGCGCGCAGCGAAGTGTTTTCAATCAAGTACACCCTGACCAACATCGGTTATGCCGTGGGGCCGTTTTTGGGGGCGATGATTGCCTCGCTGAGCATCAGCTTGCCTTTCATGATGTCGGCGCTGTTGGGGCTGGGTTTTTTACTGCTGTATTGGCGCTGGGGCGACCGCACGCTGGCGACTGTCGACGCCCCACTAAAGCCGGTGTCGTTCCTCGCCGTCGGCCGCGTGCTGTTACGTGACCACCGACTGGTGTGTTTCACCCTCGGCGGCTTGCTCAGCGCGGTGGTGTTCGGCCAGTTCGTGGCGTACCTGTCGCAATACCTGGTGGTTACAACCACGGCTGAATACACGTATACCGTGATCAGTTGGGTGCTCACGACCAACGCCGTGCTGGTGATTGCGTTGCAGTACTTGATCGGTCGACGCATTTCCCACCGTCACCTGAGCCGCTGGCTGATCACCGGCTTGGGCATGTTCATGCTCGGGTTGATGGGTTTCGCGCTGTCGACCAGCCTGCTGTGGTGGGTCGTGGCGATGGCGGTGTTTACCGTGGGGGAAATTATCGTGTTCCCGGCCGATTACATGTTCATCGACCGGATTGCCCCGGACCACCTGCGGGGCATGTATTACGCGGCGCAAAACCTGTCCAGCCTCGGTGGCGCGCTGGGGCCGGTATTGTGCGGGCTGGTGCTGGCCAGCCTGCCGGCCCACTACATGTTCTACATGCTGGGGGCGTTTATCGTGGGTGGTGGGGTGTTTTACTTTATTGGCGCGTCGCTAAAACCACGGCCAATGGTGTAACACGCCGTATTATTGCGCCGAGGGCGAAAGGGGCAGGTCGTCCAGCGTCAACTGCCCCATGGTATTGCTCTGCAGCTCGTAGCGCAGTTCTTCTACCATTTTTTCCACGGCTTGGGGCGACTGCAACTTGTTGGCGCTGATTCCCGTCACCACCAAGTCGACCCGGCCACTCTGGGCGTCGAACACTTTCAAGGTCAACGAGGCGTCTCGGCACAAGGTGAACTCGCAGGTCAGCGGCGACAAAGCTTCTTCGATGCAGTTGCGCAGTTGGGAAAGCGTGAACATGTTACTCAGCCTCCTCAACGACGGCGCAATAACAGGCCCACGAGCAGGCTGACACCGGCGACTACCGCCACGGTAGTCAGCGGCTTGCTCCTGGCGAAATCACTTACGGTGTCCAGTGCGTCGCCGTAGGTTTGCTGCAGTTGGCCTGCGGCCTGGCGGGCAACACCTTCGGCGTGCAACTGCTCGTCACCGGTCAGGTCGCCGAAAAAACCCTGGGCCTTACCCGCGACTTTTTCTACTGCGCCTTTGACTTGTTCGCTTTTCATGGTGCTTTCCTTCAAGAGATCAAATCGCTTCGGCACGGAGCCCAAGGCTCTGTGCCCACCCTTCAAGGTTAAGCAACGAATCGCGAGGCAATAAGGCGAATTTGCACTGGCCGCACTAGTGCATTTGCACTCTATTTCTTGTTTTTGACGCGCAATTCGCCCGCAAACAAACCGCGTTCGCGCGCCCATACCATGGCTGCACTACGGCTGTGCACCCCCAGCTTGGAGTACACCGTGGCCACGTGGTTACGCACCGTGTTGGGCGCGAGCTTCAGGCGCGACGCGATCTCTTTGTCGGCCAGGCCTTCGCAGATCAAGCCCAGCACATCACGCTCACGCGCCGTCAGGTCGGTGAAGGTTACGTTGGGCAGGTTGGGGCTGTTGACGCTCTTGGCGTTGGCCAGCTTCTCGATCAGTGTTTGGCTGAACCACGAAGCGTCCTGCATCACTTCTTCGATAGCGGCCACCAGTTCCAGCTCCGAGCGTTTGCGCTCGGTAATGTTCATCAGCACCAGCAGGTAGCAGGGCACGTCCTGAATAATCACGGTGTCGGCGGAGAGCACGCAGTCGATCACCTCGCTGCCTTTTTTGCGCACCTTAAGGTCGTGACCATCAAGGTTGCCGGCTTTTTCCAGCGTGGCGAACAGTTGCGCGCCAGCCTGCGGGCTGTCGATAAAATTGATCTCTTCGATAGCCTTGCCGATGAGCTCCTCACTGGTATAGCCGGTGATGTTCATGAACGCTTCGTTGATGTCCACCACTTGCCGGTTGGCGGCGCTGCACACCAAGGTCGGCACCGGCGTCAGGCGGAAGGACTTGGCGAAGCGTTCTTCACTTTGGCGCAGGGCAATTTCCGCCTTGCGCCGCGGCTCCAGGTCGGTGAAGGAAAACAGCATGCAGTCTTCCTCGTTCATGTCCAACGGCTGGCCGGCGACGATCACCAGTTTGCTGCCGCCTTTGGGCAGCCGTAGCTCGGCTTGCATCTGCGGGATGGTTGCACCTTCGCCCAAGCGCTCGATGGCCAGGTCCTTGCGCTCGGCCTGTTCCAACACATCCAGTTCATACACCGAACGGCCGATGACTTGATCGCGGTTGTAACCGGTCATCTCCAGAAAACCCTGGTTGACCTTGATGTAGCGCAGGTCGCTGAGGCGGCAAATCACCGCCGGTGCGGGGTTGGCGTTGAAGGTTTTTTCGAAGCGTTGCTCGGCACTGGCCCACTCTGTGGCGTCGCTCAGGATCAGCACCAACAGCTCCGGTTCACCGTGCGCGTCGGTCAGCACCAGGCTGCGCAGGCGGTGCACCCAACTGCGCTGCGCACCGTCAGTGGGCGTGACTTCTACCACCACGTCGCTGAATTCTTCACCGGCTGCGACACGGCTCAGCGGATAATTTTCCAGCGCCAGCGGGTGGTTGTTGCGATAGCGCAAAGCGAAGCGCTGGGCATAGTCCTCGGTATTGGCGCCAAGCGCCTCGATCTCGCTGACGCCATGCATCGCCAGTGCGGCTTCGTTGGCCCATAGCAGGGTCTGGTCCAGCTCCGCCAGCATCACACCGTCGGAAAGACCGGAGATGATCTGTTGCAATTGGCGGCGGTTGGTTTCTTTGGCGAGGACATCCTGATTCATGGTTTCTCCTGGTAAACAGCGCATAACGCTACGACATTCGGGGATCAAGATAGTGCGAAGAAAGTGCAGGGGCGAAGTGAGGGTGGGGAGGGCGCACGGGGGGTGCAAATGTATCAGGCCAGGGGGTGCATTTGGGCCAAGACTGAACGTATGTCCTTTCGCCACACTCACACAATCAAGGCACTTTGCCTTGCTCCTATAACTTGTGAAGGACCTCTTGTATGACCACTGTCTATGAAACCAATCGCTCGCTGTTTCGTGTGTCGTGGAGCTCGGTATTGGCCGGTAGTGCAATTGCGCTGGTGACCTATCTGGTGCTCAGCGTTCTGGGTACCGCTATCGGCGCCAGCGCCGTTGACCCGATGGAAGCGGGCAACCCGCTCAGCGGCTTCGGCACCGGTGCCGGTATCTGGTTGTTCGTGTCCACGCTGGTGGCCATTGCGGCGGGTGCATTTGTCGCTGGCCGTACAGCACCGGATCGCGGCGGCCTGCACGGCGTGCTGACCTGGACCGTCACCACCTTGCTCACCACGTGGTTGCTGGCTGGCTTGGCTGCCAGCGTGGTCGGCACGGCCGGTAATGTGGTTGGCAAAGGCCTCTCGGCTGCGGGCAGCGGTATCGCTGCTGCAGCGCCGGGGATTGGTGACAGCGTCAAACAACAGTTGAACGCGCAAGGCATCCAGTTGGATTGGAACAGCCTGCAAGGCGAGCTGGACACGCTGCTCAAGCAAAGCGGCAAGCCTGAGCTGGACCCGTCCAACGTCGAGCAAAAAGCTGACCAGGCTGCCGCCGATGGCAAGCAATCGGCCACCGACGCCGCCACCAACCCTGCGCAGGCCGGTGACCAGTTGAAGCAGTGGTTCGAACGCGTTAAAGCGTCCGGAGAGCCGGCGCTGAACGCAGCAGACAAAGAAGCACTGGTGAATATCGTGGCTGCCCGCACCGGCAAGAGCAAAGCCGAGGCGACTCAGATCGTTGATAACTATGCCCAGGCTTACCAGCAAGCCATGCAGAAAGTTGACGAGCTGAAAAAGCAGGCCGAGCAAAAAGCCCGTGAAGCCGGTGAAGTCGCTGCCAAGCAACTGTCCCGCGCCGCATGGAGCACCCTGGCAATGCTGTTGCTGGGCGCTGCATTGAGCTTCTTTGTGGGTCGCATCGCACTGACTAACCGTCGCGTGCCATTGGCTTGATAAAAGTGTAAAAGCGGCAGGAATGCCGCTTTTCCTTTCAGCACCTGCCGCACTGAACGCGTAAAATGCCTGCATTTTACGCGTATCCCGCAAAGGTGCCCCTTGAGCGCAGGCAAAGCCGTTGGACTGTTAGTACTCACCTCTCTGCTCGCAGCGTGCGGCACCTCGCCACCCAGCACGCCGAATGACCTCTGCGGCATCTTCCGCGAAAAAGACGACTGGTACGACGCCGCCAAAGTCACGCAAAAGCGCTGGGGCGTGCCGATCCAACTGCCGTTAGCCATCATGTACCAAGAGTCCGGCTTCCATCAGGACGCCAAGGCTCCGCGTAAATACCTGCTGTGGATCATCCCTTGGGGCCGCGTCTCGAGCGCCGCCGGCTACGCCCAAGCCAAGGATGAAGTGTGGAGTGATTACCGCAAAAGCACCGGCCGCAGCGGCGCCAGTCGCCAGGACTTCGACGACGCTATCGACTTCATCGGCTGGTACATGGACAAAACCTACAGCATCAACGGCGTGTACAAATACGATGCCTATGGTCAGTACTTGAACTACCACGAAGGCTGGGGCGGCTATCGCCAGCGCACCTACGCCGCCAAAGCCTGGCTGCCGCCGGTGGCGAGCAAAGTACAGGCGCGCTCGCAGCTGTATGCGGCGCAATATGCGCGCTGCAAGGATGATTTGGGGCGCGGCTTCTGGAGTCGGTTTTGGCATTGGCTATAAAGGACGTCCCTGTCCTTTGTGGCAAGCGGGCTTGCCTTCGCAACTGAACCCGGTCACTGGATTGGCAGTGACCGACGCAGACTTACCAGCTGACTTGAGCGGTGCAAGCGGTCGGGATTCTCTCGGAAACGTCCTTCAAGTTAAACGGAAATGTCGCTGATCAGACTGTTCCTGCACTTGCCAAACCCCGCCAATTCTGGGAAAACCCCGCCTTTGCGCATTCAATGAGACCGCCATGAGCAACGACGAACTGCAGATCACCGACATCCGCCTGGGCGATGGCAAAGCCGTGGTCAAAGGCGCGTTGATCACCACGCAATACACCGGCACGCTGGAAGACGGCACGGTGTTCGATTCGTCCTGGGAGCGCGGCAAGCCGTTCCAGTGTGTCATCGGCACCGGGCGCGTGATTAAAGGCTGGGACCAGGGGTTGATGGGCATGCAAGTAGGCGGCGTGCGCAGCTTGTTTGTGCCAACGCACCTGGCGTACGGCGAGCGCTCGATGGGCGCGCATATCAAGCCCAACAGCCATTTGCGTTTTGAAATTGAGTTGTTGGAAGTGCTGACGCGCGATGATTGAAGTGCTTGGTTTCAATCAGCTGAACATCGTTTAACGGGGCGCATCTCAGATCAAGATCACGGCGGCCTGAAAGCCGACCTGAGTGGTTAAAGCAGATCAAAAGCGCTTTTGTGGGAGCGGGCTTGCTCGCGATTGCGGTGGTTAAAATAAATTTTTTTTAACATGAAAACCCCATACCGGGCCA
>NZ_JBLZPT010000021.1:80625-81254 GCF_049199985.1 Pseudomonas kitaguniensis | reverse complement strand
CGATTGCGGTGTATCAGTTGAAAAATACTTATCTGACACACCGCAATCGCGAGCAAGCCCGCTCCCACAGTTGACCGAGTTCGGCTTGTGATTTTGATCTGGAAGCGTCCCGTGCCCGCATCGCGAGCAAGCCCGCAATAGCGCTTTTGATTTCTCAAGCGCCGATGCAGCAGGGCCTCCCACCCATAGCGGGTTCCTGAACCTGCCCTGAAGAATATTCCCACCCTCAGAATTGAAACCTTCGTACGGTTTACTCGCCTGTAAACGGTGGGTAAGCTTCGCGCGTTTTTTTCAATAGCGCAGATCCTCAATGGGTACTTGTTCGAGTGGCAGTTGTCGGCCGGTTTCCGTAACCGGCACATACTTGGCAAGGTAACGCGCATCGTTGCGATGCCGTTATCTCGCCTGAAAAAGCGAGTAGCGGCATCCCGGCAGCGGCCAGTCCTGGCACCTGCCCGAATCCCTCTCATACCGCAGTGCATTGTGGCTAGCCGGCTTTTGTGGTCAGCCCGTTACAGTGGGGCGCCCGCGCCCCCCCGGAAACGGCTGGGCCCCGGGACGCGGGCGGGACAGAGAAAGGCATAGCCATTGTGGGCACAAGGGTTTTTATTGAAGCAATAAACAACAAA
>NZ_JBLZPT010000021.1:0-80615 GCF_049199985.1 Pseudomonas kitaguniensis | reverse complement strand
CCCCCCCCCCCCCCCCCCCCCCCCCCCCCCCCCCCCCCGCGCCCGGGGCCCCCCCCCCCCCCCCCCCCCCCCCCGGCGGGCCCCCCCCCCCCCCCCCCCCCCCCCCCCCCCTGGCCGCAGGAACGCGGGCTGCACAGAGATCGGCATAGCCTTAGTGGCAACAGGAGTTTTTATGCAAGCAATCAACAACATCAACCTCAACTCGCTGGTCGATACCGTGGTCAGCCTCAGCGCGGCGTTTATCCTCGGTGGCTTGATCGGTTTTGAGCGTCAGTACCGTCAGCGCACGGCGGGCTTGCGCACCAATGTGCTGGTGGCCATAGGCGCGGCGATTTTTGTCGACATGGCCAACCGGCTGGGTGGGGCAGAAGGTGCAGTGCGGGTGGTCGCGTACGTGGTCTCGGGCATCGGCTTTTTGGGGGCGGGCGTGATCATGCGCGAAGAAGGCAATGTGCGCGGGCTCAACACCGCCGCCACGCTCTGGGCCTCGGCGGCGGTGGGCGCGTGTGCCGGCGCCGACCTTATTCTTGAAGCGCTGCTGGGCACGCTGTTTGTGTTGGCGGCCAACACGTTGTTGCGGCCGATCGTTAATAACATCAACCGTCAGCCCTTGGACGTGGTATCGGCAGAGGTCACCAACATCCTCTATGTCATCGCGCGGCGTAGCGAGCAACAGGCGGTGATGGTGTTGCTGGAAGCCGAGCTTGCGCGCTGCAATTACCCGGCCAGCGACGTCGACGTGCGCCCGTTCGGCAGCGAAGAGGTGGAAATCGAGGCCATCCTGGCCGCCACCTCAGTAGACGGCGACGAATTGGATGCGCTGGTGACGCGTATTGCCATGTCGTCCCTGGTGGTGCAGGCCTTCTGGAGCCCGAGCACCACCGACTAACCCGCCTTCGTGTGACACATGGCCAAGCGCTGGGTTGGCCATGCTTGCTAGGAAAAGTCCTACAAGTAGTTAGGAGTATCCCTTCGGATTAAGCGTCGTTTGGTTGATAAAGTTGCGCCCTTGCAGCTGGACAGCGGCAAAAAAACAACGGTGCGTGTTCGCACGTTTTAATCGAAGGGACCAGGCACAGCCTGGCTATCGTCCTGAGTAGGGGCAGTACCGCTGGTCGGCACTGTCATTTCTCACAGGTACCTGTGTCCCGCGTGATGTGTAAGGTTACCAGGCCTCAGGGGTGTTTTATGAATAAAGCGCTAATAGTCGATGATCATCCGTTTATTCGACAAACCGTTCGCTTTCTGCTCAAACAAGAAGGTTTTACTGACATCGATGAGGCTGGTAACGGCGCGGATGCCGTGCAGAAGGCCAGAGAAGGGCGCCCTGATTTGATTATTCTAGACCTGTCGATCCCCAAACTTGGTGGGCTGGAAGTTATCAGTCGGATCAAGGCTCTGGGCCTGCCTTGCAAGATGCTGGTACTGACGGCGTCCCTTGCGGAGTTTTTTTCTGCGCGCTGCATGCGTGCAGGTGCCATGGGTTTTGTGGCCAAGACAGGCGAGTTGGACGAACTGCAAAAAGCTATTAAGGCGGTGATGTCCAACTACAGTTGCTTTCCCAGCTTGCCAAGCAGTTCGGTGCGCCGTGATGACTTGCAGTCCACTGAACTGCAACTGGTGGAATCGCTTTCGGATCGCGAAGTGGAGGTATTACGCATGCTCGCATTGGGTTTGGGCAATAACCAGATCGCCGAGCAAATGCTCTTGAGCCACAAAACCATCAGCACTTACAAGACGCGGCTAAAAGAGAAACTGCGCATGTCGTCCGTTGTACATATGGCCAAATTTGCCAATCGTAATTGTTTGATCTGACGCCACATGACCCCGGCCCACATTCTACGGTTGATCATTGCCCTGTTGATGGGCCTGATGCCGATGCGGGCGAGCGCGCTTGACGAGCCTCAGACGCTGCGTTTGTTGGGGCACTCAAGGTTCGAGGGTATTGGCCCATCGGTGGTGCTGGGTGAGCCAGACTGGCACTGGCTGCGCGAGCGTCGCACGCTGTTGCTGGGAGTTTCGGCGCCTGATTACGGGCCCTTCGAACTGACCAATAATAACGATGAGCTTGAAGGCGTCACGGCCGATTATGCGGGGCTGCTCTCCCAGGCGCTGAACATCACCGTTGAAGTTCGGCGCTACAGTACCCGTGATGAGGTGATTGAGGCGCTCAAGCATGGCGAAATTGACCTGCTGGGGTCGGCTAACGGCTTTGAGGCGGGCGACCCGCAGTTAGTGCTTTCGCGCTCCTATGCCAACGATCAACCGGTGCTGGTAACCCGTACCGGCGACGGCCAGTCCCTCGGCGTGGATTTGGCGGGCAAGCGGGTGGCGATGCTCTATCACTACATGCGCCCCGAGATCGTGAAGGCCTTTTACCCCAAGGCGCAGTTGGAGCTGTTCCCGTCTATTTTTGAAGCCATCGGCGCTGTGGCCTTCGGTCACGCCGATGTCTACCTCGGCGACGCTATTACCGCCAATTACCAGATCAACCGTAACCATCTGAACAACGTGCAGATGGCGGATTTTTCCACGCTGGAATCCAACTCTTTCGCCTTCGCTCTTTCCAGAAAAAACCCCCGGCTGCTGCGCATCGTCAACACAGCGCTGGGAGCCATCGCAGCTAACGAGCAGATGGAAATACTGCGCCGTTGGAGCGGTGACAACCTGGGCCTTCTGGGGACGACGCGGCTGCACTTGAGCACGAGCGAGCAGCGTTGGCTGGAGAAGCATCCGCGCGTGAGGGTGGTAGCGTCCGACCAGATGCTGCCGTTGGCATCCTTTACTGCAAATGGGCAGTTAGAGGGGCTGAGCGCCGACGTGTTGTCGCGGATCAGCTTGCGTACCGGTTTGAAGTTCGATGTGGTCGCGGGCGGCTCGATGTTCGATCAAATTGGCGCGGTCAGCGCCGGCAGGGCCGACATGCTGGCGGTGGTAACCCCCAGTATCGAAGGCTCCGATCAGGTGCGCTTCAGCCGGCCCTACCTGACCAACCCGGTTGTGCTGGTGACGCGCAACGACGATCCCGCCACGATGACCCTGGAAGACATGGTTGGAAAACGCCTCGCGCTGGCCAGTGGCAATGCGCTGCGTGAGGTGATCAACCGCGATTACCCCGGTATCGCTTTTGTACAGGCCAGAAACCCGACAGAAGCCATGGCCATGGTGGTCGCCGGCACCGCCGATGGGGCCGTCAATTCATTGATCAATGCGCGCTACCTTATCGCCCTTCAGTACCGTGGCAAACTGCGAGTGACCAGCACGGTTGGCTCCGAGCCTGCGCGCATGACGTTTGGCGTGAACCGTGGTCAGTTGGAGTTGTATTCGATACTGGACAAGGCGCTGCTGAGCATTCCCCCGCATGAAATGGACGAGCTGATCAGCCAATGGCGCACTGATGTGGTCATCGAAGACCGTTGGCTGCGTCATCGTACCGCGATCATTCAAGGCTTTGGCCTGGCGGCGCTGTTGCTGCTGCTGCTGCTGGGGTGGGCCATCTACTTGCGTAGCCTGATACGCAAGCGTTCCCAGGCCGAACGTGCCTTGAGCGACCAGATGCGCTTTATGGGCGTATTGATCGACGGCACGCCTCATCCGATTTACGTGCGTGATCGCCAAGGGCGGCTAATGGCTTGCAACAGCGCTTATCTGGATGTGTTTGGCTTCAGGCTGGAAGAGGTCATCGGTAAGACGGTGATCCAGACCGACAGCGGTAACCCGCCGCAGGCGCAGTCTTTTCATGAAGATTATCTGCGGTTGATGGAGCGTGGCGAGCCGCAGATTCATGATCGGGTACTCAGGCTGCCCGCGGGCAAGATATTGACCATTTATCAATGGATGCTGCCGTACCGTGATGGCGACGAAAATGTCGTCGGTATGATTGCCGGTTGGGTGGACGTCAGCGAGCGCCAGCGCCTGTTGGGCCAGTTGCAGGAAGCCAAGGAGGAAGCCGACGCCGCCAATCGTGCCAAGACCACGTTCCTGGCGACCATGAGTCACGAGATCCGCACGCCGATGAATGCGGTGATCGGCATGATCGAACTGGCCCTTGCGAACGCCGAGCAGGGCCGCGCAGACCGCGATGCCCTGGAGGTCGCTTCGGTTGCGTCCCACGGCATGCTGGAATTGATTGGCGATATTCTTGATATTGCCCGCATCGAGTCCGGCCATCTGTCCCTTGCCCTGGAACCGGCCAACCTGCATGAACTGCTGATGTCGGTGGCGCGGGTGTTCGAAGGGCTGGCGCGTGCCAAGGGCCTGGCGCTGCTGGTAGAGCTTGACCCGCTGATTGATTGCCCCGTACTGGCCGACCCCATGCGGTTCAAACAAGTGGTGTCCAACCTGCTGAGCAATGCCATCAAGTTCACGCGCCACGGCCAGGTGCGGTTGGGCGCGCGCAGTTCACCGGCATCAAGCACCGAATCGCTGAACCTCAGGTTATGGGTGGAAGACACCGGTATAGGCATCAGTGCCGAAGACCAGCAGCGCCTGTTCAACCCATTTATCCAGGGCAGCAATACCGAGCAATCGGCCCGTAGCGGCTCGGGATTAGGCCTGGTTATCAGCCGTAACCTGTGTGAAATGATGGAGGGCACGCTGCAATTGAGCAGTGCGCTCGGGCAGGGCACACGGGTGGACGTGACGCTGACATTGGCCAGGACCGCTGCCTTGCCGGCCGAGGTTTTATTGCCCGTGCCGGCTGTTCAGGCCGCCCGTGTATTGGACATTCTGGTGGTGGATGACTACCCGGCCAATCGCTTGCTGCTGGCCCGGCAGTTGAGCTTTCTGGGGCATCGCATCATCACCGCCGAGGAGGGTGTCCAGGGGCTTGAATGCTGGAAAACCAAGAACCCGGATGTGGTGATCACCGATTGCAACATGCCCCTCAAAGACGGCTACACCTTGGCACGTGACATTCGTGCGCAAGAGCGTGAGCAAGGGCTGGTGCCTTGCCTGTTGCTTGGCTTTACCGCGAATGCACAGCCAGAAGAAGCCGAGCGTTGTCGGCAAGCCGGCATGGATGGTTGCCTGTTCAAACCGGCGGGGCTTGAGGACTTGCGCTCGGCCCTGGCCTCGCTGACGAACCGTCTTTGTACGCCTGAAACTGAGGCGGGGTTTGATCTGAGCACGTTAATCTCGTTAACGGGGGACGATCATGCCGCGCTGAAAGAGCTGTTGATGCCGCTGATAGAGAGCCTCCAGGAGGACTGTGCGCTTCTGACGGAGCTGCAGCGCCAGCACCATTTTCACCCGCTGCATGACCTCGCTCACCGCGTCAAGGGCGGGGCGCGCATGGTCAAGGCGCAGCGGCTGATCGCCTGTTGTGAAACGCTTGAGGGTGTCTGTCAACGCCAGGATCGCAATGCGCTGGGCGCGGCGATTGATGCGATGGCGGCGGCGATGGCTGAGCTGCATCAGCGCCTGAGCGTGTTTTGCAATCAGCGTTGAGCGCTGTGACGGGTCATTCGGTGGTTTTGGGATAACTCCTACGCGATGTGGGAACAAGGCTGATTTTGTCTTCGCGCTATGTCTGGAGAATGGGCGGTGCTCACTGACGAGCTCAGCCTGCCCAGGTTTTTTGCCATGCCGAATAAAGCACTGACCCTCCTGATTGCCGACGAACAGCACCTGCAAAGGCTGCACATCGAGAAAATGCTCAACCAATTGGGCTATCACCGGATTGTCCCGGTGCAAACCTTCGAAGAAGTGCAAATACTCACGGCCATCCCGGCCGAGCCCTTTGACGTGCTGATCATCAACGCGGGGTTGCTGGCCGACTTCAACGGGCCGCGGCCCAAGGCTCGGCATATGCTGGTTTACCACCACCAGGACCTCGGCCGATTGGCCGGTGCAGCCTCGGCCGTGCTGGTACGCCTGCCAGGCGCACCCGACTCCATCAACCTGGAGCACTTCATGGACATCGTCGACCCACCCAAGGCCGCCCTTGGTTTGCGAGTATTGCCCTGGCTGCGGGAGTTATCCAGCCGGCCGGCAACCGGGGTTTAATCCCACTTCGGTGCGATGCCCTTGGGGCTGGTCAGGCGATGAGCGCGTTCCAGCCCGGCTATCTGCGCCATGTCGGCGGCGCTCAAGGTCAGTTGCAAGGCCTTGAGGTTGCTCTGCAGGTTGGCGCGCTGGGTCGACGAAGGGATTACCGCGTAACCCAATTGCATTGCCCACGCCAGCGTGACTTGCGCCGGGGTGGCTTGATGGCGTTCGGCGATTTGCTGAATCACCGGGTCCTTCAGCACTTCGCCATAGGCCAGCGTCATGTACGAGGTGATCTGAATGCCGTTGGCGGTGGCGAAATCCACGACCTTCTGGTTTTGCAGGTAGGGGTGCAGTTCGATCTGATTGGTCGCGATGTGCTCGGCGCCCACCGCAGCAATCGCCTGTTTCATCAGGTCGATGGTGAAGTTGGAAATACCGATCTGGCGCGTCAGGCCCAAGCGTTTTGCTTCCAGCAATTGGCCCATGAACTCGGCGACGGGCACTTGATCTTCCGGCGATGGCCAGTGGATCAGGGTCAGGTCCAGGTAGTCAGTCTTCAATTTGCGCAAGCTTTCACGCAGGCTGGGAATCAACTGCCCTTCGGCGAAGTTGGCGATCCAGATCTTGCTGGTGATGAACAGTTCATCACGCGGCACGCCACTGTCGGCAATCGCCTGGCCCACATCGGCTTCGTTTTCGTAGATTTGCGCGGTGTCGATGGCGCGGTAGCCCAGTTCCAGGCCCGTGCTGACCGAGTTGATCACAACGTTGCCTTGCAGGCGGAAAGTGCCGAGGCCAAAGGCGGGGACGTTTTGGGTAGAGGTGGGCATGGGTAACTCCTGAAAGGGGGTAAAGCGTGGAGTCGAGTATCTGCCCGTGGTTCCTTCTGAAAAACCCCCAAACCCGACAATGACTTTTTACCAGAAGGCAACAGTGCAGGCACGGGCAAGCCGTGCCTGCATGCGGTCAGTCGGTTTGACGCTGTGCCCGCAGGCGCTCGGCGGCACTGCGCAAGAGTTGCTCGGTAGCGTCCCAGCCCAGGCAACCATCGGTCACTGACACGCCGTACTTGATTGACGGGCTCAACGGCTGGCAACCTTCGAACAGATGACTTTCGAGCATCATGCCAATCAACGCCGTGTCACCTTGCAGGCGTTGTTCCAGCACCTCGTTGAACACCGCCGGTTGACGCAGCGGGTCTTTGCCACTGTTGGCATGGCTGCAATCGACCATCATCCGCGCCGTGACCTTGGCCTTGGCCAAGTCGAGTTTCACCTGCGCCACGCTTTGCGCATCGTAGTTTGGCCCACGGTGGCCGCCGCGCAGCACCAGGTGCGTGTCGGGGTTGCCCGGGGTCTGGATGATCGCCGGATGGCCCTGGCTGTCGACGCCGAAGTGGCGGTGCGGGTGCGCCGCTGAACGCATCGCATCGCAGGCAATGGCGACGCCGCCGTCGGTGCCGTTCTTGAAACCGACGGGTATGCCCAGGCCGCTGGCCATTTCGCGGTGGATTTGCGACTCGGTGGTGCGTGCGCCGATGGCCACCCAACTGAGCAGGTCATCGAAGTAGCCGGCGGCCATCGGTTGCAGCAGCTCGGTGGCGACCGGCAGGCCCAGGCGCAGCATTTCGCGCATCAACTGGCGCGACAGGTTGAGGCCTGCGGCCATGTCATCGCTGCCATCCAGGTGCGGGTCGTAGGCCAGGCCTTTCCAGCCGACAGTGGTGCGTGGTTTTTCGACGTAGGCGCGGATCACCAGCAGCATCTGGTCGCTGACTTCAAGCGCTAATTTCTTCAGCTTGCGCGCGTATTCCATGGCCGATTCCGGGTCGTGTATCGAACACGGGCCGACAATCAGCAGCAGGCGGGAGTCTTCACCTTCAAGGATGGCTCGCACGGCTTGGCGATGGGCGTTTATCTGCTCAACGAGGAACGGGCTGAGCGGCAACTGGTGTTTAAGCTCAAGCGCACTGGGCAGGCGCTGGGTCAGGGATTCATTGGCGCAAGTCAGGGCGCTGTTGATGGCAGAGAGTGGCAAAGCGGCGGCGGAGGAATTCATATTCAAGGCTTCCTGGGCAAGCGGCGGGCTGTTCCCGCACGCTCTGCCCTACTGGGGTGTTCGACAATTGGCCGTATTGGCTACGCAGGTTGGCTTGCCACCAAGAGGTGACCGATCGGAGGCGGCAGGCTGTCCCGAACGGAGCTTGCTAAATCGCCATGCAGTGCAAGTGTCGTAGCGGTAATAGGTGGCGTAGTTCATGTCGTGACTCCTTTAGGTGTTGTTCAAAATGTACGGGGCCTGAAAAAACAAAACCCCCGGTCGGGGAGCCGACCGGGGGTTAGATTTCTCTGGCAGGCGACCCCTTGAGTAGTGGGCGCCGATTTCAGGTATCAGGCGCGCCAGTGGCTAAACCAATACCCAAAATAAAAGCTGGTACGTGCGCTCAAACCGCTCACGCGGGCAGCCGACACCGAGCGCGAGGCGCTGGCAGTAGGGCAAGCCTGAATGTGGGTGAGCTGCAACATCGTATGTCTCCGAATTTCCCCGAGTTTACAACGCGCGTGCGGCTGGTTTCAATCAGCAATTTCTATTGTGCGGTTGTACTGACGGCTATGGGTGAGTGCCGATATGCTGGTCGCACTTGATGATAAAGATGACTGGAACGCAACCATGAGTGCCTTGACCCTTGCTGCCGCTCAAACCTGTTCCATCGCAGGCGACGTGCACGCCAATATCCAGCGTCACCTGGCGGTTATGCAGGCTGCCGCGGAACACAGCGTGCAATGGCTGGTTTTTCCGGAGCTGTCATTGACCGGGTATGAACCGGCGTTGGCCGCTGGATTGGCGATTGCGCCCGACGACGCGCTGCTGGCGCCGCTGCGCGCGATGGCGCAGCAGTTGCGGTTGACGGCGGTGGTGGGCATGCCAATCCGTTTGGCACCCGAGCCGGGTGTGTTGATTGGCGCACTGGTGCTGGGGGCGGACGGTTCGCTTGCGGTCTACACCAAGCAGCATTTGCACCCCGGTGAGGCGCCGGCATTTGTGGCAGGGCAGGGCGGTACGGTCCTCGAATGTGCGGGTGAGCGTATTGCATTGGCGGTGTGTGCAGATTTTTCGGCTGCCAGCCATCCCCGTCAGGCGGCCGAGGCTGGCGCCACTGTTTACGCCGCCGGTGTGTTGATCAGCACAGATGGTTATGCAGCGGACGCCGCGCTGCTTCAAGGCTATGCCGCTGAACACGGCTTGCTGGTGCTGATGGCCAATCATGGTGGCCCATCGGGTGGTTGGGCCTGCGCAGGTCGCAGTGCCATTTGGGCCGCCGATGGCCGTTTGCTCGCCGCCGCCGCGGGTGTCGGCGACGCGCTCGTGATCGCCCGCCGCGAAGCGGGGCAATGGGCTGGTCAAGTGGTAGCGTTCAAATGACCTTTCACCTGCGCGCGGCGACCAGCCAGGACTTGCCATTCGCACGAACGCTCGCGCATGAGTCCATGCACCGCTACTACCTGGAGTACGATTTATTGTGGTCCGAAGATGGCTTTGACCGCGATTGGGCGGGGCGTGAGAACTGGCTGATTTGCAGGGATGACAGCGTGATGGGTTTTATCAGCCTGAGTCGCGACAGCAGGGCACTGTTTATTCGCGAGCTGCACCTGCTCAAGCATTGCCGCAAGCAAGGCGCAGGCAGTTGGGTGCTGGAGCAGATGGTGCTCAAGGCGCGGTCGCAAGGCCTGGGTCTTTTACGCTTGACCGTATTCAAGACCAACCCGGCGAAAGCGCTGTATCTGCGCCAAGGGTTGAGCGTCGTGGGGGAGGATTACTGCTTCTGGCGCATGGAGCGTGAATGTCGCGCGGCGCCATCTGACTAAAACGGGCACGCTGTACGAATAAGCGCATACTGCTGTCAGGCAATTACATCCGGGTCGCGGTGTTGAGCGATAGGCTCGTCCACGATAATCCCTTCTTTCATGCCCAACAGGACCGCCACCTTGTGGGCTTCCCCGCGCCGTCCCTTTTTGCGCCCAGCGAGCACTTGATACGTTGTAGCAGGGTCTACTCCGTGCTCACGGGCGAACGCTTGAACTGACTTGCCTTGATGTTCCAGCCAAGCCTTAGCTTGTGCAGCAGTGCGAATACCGGGCATAGTTCAAAACCGTTCAAGTTTGTTTAAGGCGAGATGAGTGTGTCACCTCTTGAGGTGTGCCAAATAGGATCATACATCCAAATGAGTGGAATCGGTTCGCGTTTAAGGCAGGAAAGAGAACGGCTCGGTATGTCTCAGAAAAGCTTTGGTGAAGTGGGTGGCGTTGAAGCCAATGCCCAAGGAAAATATGAGAGCGGTGGCCGTGCGCCCAAAGCTGATTATTTATCACGTGTGGCAGAGCGTGGTGTAGACGTCCTCTATGTGCTGACGGGAAGCCCGACGCCGATACAACTGGAAAACCTGAGCTTGCTTGAAGAAAAAATCCTTGAAAACTACCGTGCCATGTTCAAGGAAGACCAAGACGCGATACGTCACTTGACCACCACGTTGGCGGAACATTCGGCAACGCTGTCGGGAAAACTCAAGCCGGTATTTTCGTAAAGCTGACCTTTTGTTCAGCATAATTGGCAGATTGCTGATCGGCAGAGCCTTATATAGCGCGCAAACTCTATATATATGACACTTGCAGCTAGGTCTGTGCCTTGGTTTTTTGCTAAGGTGTTCAGCAACCTATAAGACCATATCGCGAGGTGTCTGCTTGATTAGGGTGCTAGTAGTCGATGACCATGATCTCGTTCGTACAGGCATTACACGAATGCTGGCTGACATCGATGGCCTGCAAGTAGTCGGCCAGGCCGAGTCGGGGGAGGAATCCCTGATCAAGGCCCGAGAGTTGAAGCCCGATGTGGTGTTGATGGACGTCAAGATGCCCGGGATTGGCGGTCTTGGTGCCACGACCAAATTGCTGCGCAGCCATCCGGACATCAAAGTCGTGGTGGTTACCGTGTGCGAGGAGGACCCATTCCCCACCCGTCTGTTGCAGGCCGGGGCGGCGGGTTATCTGACCAAGGGTGCAGGCCTGTCGGAGATGGTGCAAGCCATTCGCCTGGTGTTTGCCGGCCAGCGTTATATCAGCCCGCAAATTGCCCAGCAGTTGGCGATCAAATCCTTCCAGCCCACCAGCGACTCACCGTTTGATGTGTTGTCGGAGCGGGAGATCCAGATCGCCCTGATGATCGTCGGTTGCCAGAAGGTTCAGGCGATCTCCGACAAGTTGTGCTTGTCGCCAAAAACCGTGAACACCTACCGCTATCGCATTTTCGAGAAACTGGCGATCAGCAGTGATGTTGAACTGACCCTGCTCGCGGTGCGCCACGGCATGGTGGACGCCAGCGCCTGACATGACCACACCGTTTGATCCAAGTGCCTTTCTCTCAACCTGCAGTGGTCGCCCCGGCGTTTACCGCATGTTCGACAGCGAGGCGCGCCTGCTTTATGTGGGCAAAGCCAAGAACCTGAAAAGCCGTCTTGCGAGCTACTTTCGCAAGACCGGTCTCGCGCCGAAAACCGCTGCCCTGGTGGCGCGTATCGCCCAGGTCGAAACCACCATCACCGCCAACGAGACCGAGGCGCTGCTGCTTGAGCAAACGCTGATCAAGGAATGGCGGCCGCCTTACAACATCCTTCTGCGCGACGATAAATCCTACCCTTACGTGTTTTTATCCGACGGTAATTTCCCGCGCCTGAGCATCCACCGTGGCGCGAAGAAGCAGAAGGGCAAATATTTTGGCCCATACCCCAGCGCCGGCGCGATCCGCGAAAGTTTGAGCCTGCTGCAAAAGACCTTTTTTGTGCGCCAGTGCGAAGACAGCTTCTACAAGAACCGCACTCGGCCGTGCCTGCAGTACCAGATCAAGCGGTGCAAGGCGCCCTGTGTCGGCCTGGTGGAACCGGCAGAGTACGCCGAGGATGTGCGCCACTCGGTGATGTTTCTTGAGGGGCGCAGCAACGCCCTCACCGATGAACTCTCCACTGCCATGGAGCACGCCGCCGGCAGCCTGGATTTCGAACGGGCGGCTGAATTGCGCGACCAGATCTCGTTGCTGCGCCGTGTTCAGGACCAGCAGAGCATGGAAGGCGGCACCGGTGACGTGGATGTGATCGCCGCCTTCGTCAACCCCGGCGGTGCCTGCGTGCACCTGATCAGTGTGCGTGGCGGGCGAGTGCTGGGCAGCAAGAACTTTTTCCCGCAGACCGGTATCGACGAGGAGGTGGCCGAAGTCATGGCGGCCTTCCTCGGCCAATACTACGTCAGCAGCCCCGAGCGCGACTTGCCATCGGAGCTGATCGTCAACGTGGTGCATGAAGACTTCCCCACACTGATCGAAGCCATCCACGAGTTGCGTGGTCGCGAGCTGGACATCAGCCACCGCGTGCGCGGCACCCGCGCCCGCTGGCAGCAACTGGCGGTGACCAACGCCGAACAGGCCCTGAGCGCGCGCCTGGCTAATCGACAGCACGTGGCTGCGCGCTTCGATGCCTTGGCCGAAGTGCTCAACCTGGACGAACCACCCCAGCGCCTTGAGTGCTATGACATCAGCCACTCCAGCGGCGAGGCCACGGTGGCGTCCTGTGTGGTATTCGGGCCGGAAGGGCCGATCAAATCCGATTACCGGCGCTACAACATCGAAGGCATTACCGCAGGCGATGACTACGCCGCCATGCACCAGGCGCTCACACGCCGCTTCAGCAGGCTGAAGGACGGCGAGGGCAAGCTGCCGGATATTCTGCTGGTGGACGGCGGCAAGGGTCAGTTGTCGATGGCCCGTGACGTGCTCAACGAGCTGGCCGTGCCCGACTTGATCCTGCTCGGCGTGGCCAAGGGGGCCACGCGCAAGGCCGGTTTTGAAACGTTGTACTTGAATGATGCTGCCCACGAGTTCACGTTGAAGGGCGACTCACCCGCGCTGCACCTGATTCAACAGATTCGTGACGAAGCCCACCGTTTTGCGATTACCGGCCACCGCGCGCGCCGCGGCAAAACCCGGCGAACCTCAACCCTGGAAGGGGTGGCGGGCGTTGGGCCGACGCGCCGTCGCGACTTGCTTAAACATTTTGGTGGCTTGCAGGAGCTGTCCCGTGCCAGCATTGACGAAATAGCCAAAGCACCCGGTATCAGTAAAAAGCTCGCTGAATTGATTTATGCCAATCTGCACAGCGAATAGAATGCCTTTCCACCTCGTAGCCAGTTGTGCCGATGAATATCCCTAATCTGATCACCGTTCTACGCGTCCTGCTCATCCCGATTTTCATTCTGTTGTTCTATTTGCCGTACGAATGGAGCCACTTGGCTTCAAGTTCCGTGTTTGCCTTTGCGGCCGCAACCGACTGGCTTGACGGCTACCTGGCGCGCCGCCTGGAGCAGAGCACACCGTTTGGCGCGTTCCTGGACCCGGTGGCCGACAAGCTCATGGTGGCCGTCGCCCTTGTCCTGCTGGTGCAGGAACACGCCAACCTGTGGCTGACGCTGCCGGCTGCGGTGATTATCGGCCGCGAAATCGTGGTCTCGGCCTTGCGTGAATGGATGGCCGAAATCGGCGCCCGCGCCCATGTCGCTGTCTCCAACATGGGCAAATGGAAAACCGCCGCGCAGATGCTCGCGCTGGTCATATTGCTGGCCAATCCGCCGCACTTCACCTTCTGGGTGCTGGTGGGTTACGCCTTGCTGCTGATCGCCGCTGGCCTGACGCTGTGGTCGATGCTCCAGTATTTGCGCGCTGCCTGGCCTCACCTGCGCACTACCGTTGAAAAGAAATAAACTTTTTTGAATCAAGGGGTTGACGGGTGCTGAGGATTCTATAGAATGCGCACCACCAAGACGCGGGAATAGCTCAGTTGGTAGAGCACGACCTTGCCAAGGTCGGGGTCGCGAGTTCGAGTCTCGTTTCCCGCTCCAAACATTAAGAAAAGCCACTCAATAGAGTGGCTTTTTTTTTGCCTGGGATTTACGGCATCAGCGGTTTCGGCTCTCTTTCTGGATTCACCTTCGAACTATCTAAGCAGGTTGCCCTTGGACGTTTCGCGTAGCGTGAGAATCGCGAACAAGGCACACACCGCAGCACCTACCATGAAATAGCCCGGTACCAACAAGTTGCCGGTCTTGGTGATAATCGAGGTGACGACGTAAGGGGTGATGCCGCCCCCCAGAATTGCGCCCAGGTTGATGCTGATCGCCATCGCCGTGTAGCGCACCCGTGTCGGAAATTGCTCGGCGTAAGTGGGGTAGCCCACCGATTGCACAATCGGCATGGGTAACGTGGCGACAAACATCGCCAGTGCGGCGACCCACAGGCTGCCGCTGTCCATCAGGATCATCATGGGAATCACCAGAATGGCGTAACCCAGGTAGCCGATACTCAGCGCCTTCCTGCGACCGATACGGTCTGACAAACCACCCCAGAAGGGCATCATCGCCGCCATGCACAGGCTGATCACTGCAATCACCCAGTAGACTTTGGATTTGTCGAAGTGCAGGTAGGTCGTGAGGTAGATGTTCATGAACACCATCCCGATGAAGTACCCCGCATTCTGCGCAGACGCGAATACGATGACCCGCAGCAGCGCCGGCAGGTTTTTGCTGAATACCTCTTTGACCGGCGCCAGCGGTGGCTTTTCCTTCTGCAGGAAGGCTTTGAATTCCGGCGTTTCTTCAACGTTGTGCCGCATGTAAAACGAGAACATCACCAGCGGGATGGACAGGAAGAACGGGATACGCCAGCCCCATGCCTGCAATTGCTCGGCACTGAGCAGCCCGGTGGTGATACCGCAGACAATCGCCCCGGTTGCGCCACCGACGGCAACGCCCAGCGGAGTGAATGAACCGAAGAACCCGCGTCTGCCGTTGGGCGAAGATTCCGCCACAAACGCCGCAGCGCCTACCACCTCGCCACCGGCGAAGAAGCCTTGTGACAAGCGCAACAGCACCAGCAGGATTGGCGCGGCCAGGCCGATTTGAGCGGTGGTGGGCAATACCCCGATCAGTGCGGTTGCGGTGCCCATCCCGATCACGGTGCTGAGCAGCACCCGACGTCGACCGATACGATCGGCAAGGCGGCCGAGCAGCACGCCGCCAATCGGACGGATGACAAAGGCAATACCGAACACCGCCAAGGTAGCGAGGAGGGCGGCGGCGGGGTTGTCACCGGGAAAGAACAACGGCGCGATGATGGTCGCCATATAGCCGTAAATACTGAATTCATAGTATTCAACCGCGGTGCCAGTGGCTGACGCCATGGCGGCGCGCTTGGCAATCACGGCCGACTGCGTTGTGCTGCCGGTGGCGTGGGCATCGACGTCGATGTGCGGCGAGTGCGAATTTTCAGCAAGAACGCGAGACATAAATACCTTCCACTCTGGCCACTGGCCAAAAGAGTTAAGTGGCAGAGGGTCCTGCCTTGAAAGTGACGTACTGAAAACCGACAGTCACAGTCCATCCGGGCATTCAGGCGCCCAGGTGCGTCCGTCATTGACTATTCAGCTCTCAGACGAGGTTTTAAGCTCGGCAGTTAAAACGAGGGGTTAATTCACGAGGCATGGGTGTTTCCTTTTTATTATGGGTAAACGTCGTGGGGGCTTGCCTGATCGCACTGGCAAACGCTGCAGCGCCACGGTCGCGCGCATGGAGCGCGAATCCGCGGCGTGAAACCCGCAGGCGATAGTGGCTGAGGTGAGGTGTGGAAGAATCGCCGCATCGTCGTCTGCGCGATAAAGGCTGAAGCCTTCGCCAAGGCCGCTGTTGAAATCTGTTTCAGGCATTGAACGCCTCCATCGCCTTGAGCGTGCTAGCGCGAGTGAGCAGCAATGCTTCGGCAGTGCTCAACTCTATGAGTGAGAACCGCAACGTGTCGCCCGGCAGCAACTGCGCCAGTCGGGGTAGATCGACGCTGGCCACCTGGGCTATCCGCGGGTAGCCGCCGGTTGTTTGGCGGTCAGCCATCAAGATCAGCGGCTTGCCGCTGGAAGGCACTTGGACGGTGCCGAACGTGACACTCTCGGATAACAGCTCTTTGGGCGAAGATAATGTCAGCGGTGTGCCATCGAGTCGGTAGCCCATACGGTCCGAGTCACCGCTCAAGGTGTAGTCATGGTTTACGAAGTGCTCTTGGGACTCGGCGGAAAAGTTCTTCCATTCCCGCCCCGCGATGACTCTGATCGGTTCGCAGGCAACCGCTTCATACAACCCAAAGTTGGAGCGTGGGCTGAGGCGGGGCGGGTTGGCAAACGATGAGCAAATGGGGATCAAATCCCCGGCTTGCAGTGCGCGGCCGCGCAACCCGCCGAACCCGCCCCGGGTGTACGTGCTGGTGCTGTTCATCAGCGGTTGCAGCAAAAAGCCGCCACCCACCGCGAGGTAGCCGCGGGCACCCTGTCGCCGTTTGCCGAAACTCAAGGTGCTGCCTGGCAACACCAGGGCTGCCACGCCGGGCTTGAGCGGGACCGCATCCAGCTCGGCGCCAAGGTCCGCGCCGGCGAGCGCAATCACGGCTTTGGCCTGAAAGTGCAGCGTCGGGCCCTGGAGGGTCATTTCCAACGTGCTGAAAGTACGAGGGTTGCCGACCAGCAGGTTGCACAGGGCATGCGCATCCTCGTCCATCACGCCGGTCACGGGCACGCCCCAATGCTGGAACCCATGCCGCCCGGTGTCCTGGAAGGTTGAGAGCATGCCGGGTCTGATTACCTTGATGGTCACTTCGCGTGCTCCCGAGCCAGCAGATCAAACTCATGGCGGGTAATGGGTACAAATCGAATCTGATCGCCGCCCTGTAAAACACACGGCGGCTCACTCAAAGGCGAGAACATGGGCAGCGGTGTACGCCCTATCAGGTTCCAGCCGCCGGGCAGATCAGCCGGGTAAATCACACTTTGTCGGTTGGCGATGCCAATGCTGCCTTGCTTGACCAGCGTGCGCGGTGTCGCGCGACGCGGCAGCGACAGGGCGCTGTCGTGCATGCCGATGTACGGATGGCCTGGCGCGAAACCGACCATCAACACATCCAGCCAGTCGCCCGTGTGAGCGGTGATCACCTCATTGGCGGACAGGCCGCAGGCCTGCGCGATGTCTTCAAGGTCCGGGGCAAATTCCGGGTCGTAGCACACCGGAATGTCGAGGCGGGCGCCGATCGTTGCGCCAGTATTGTGCGAGTCCTTGAGACGCTCGGTCACCCGTGTGCAGACCGATTCATAAGGCGACACACCGGGGTAAAGGCTGGCAATTGACTCGGGAGAGTAATGAACGCCGACGGTCACCATCGCAGACACAACATCCGTGACGCCTGGCAGTTGGCCTTGAGCGGCCAGGGTGCGTAATTGGCTGCCGACCGAAGCGGCCTGGCGGTTGAGCTCAATCGAAAATACGCTGCCAAATATAAGGATTACGCAGCGGTCACCGCACGGCTCAAAGTGCCATTTCACGCTGGAGAGTGACGCCCTTGGCGGCTCATCCAAAATGCGACTGAGGTCGGACATAGTGTTCTCTATCCCCATGCGGCAGTTTAAGCATCGGCCAGGCGCGTGCGGCGAGACAGAGAAAGCACGAGCTTTCACAGGTATCCGGCGCAACACAGCAAGGCTTCACGGCTTGAGAGTGCGCCGTCGCTCTAACGGCGACGGTCGCTTGAACCACAGGTTACTTGGCGAACAGCTGGCTCATGTCCTTGAACGCCTTGAACTCCAGCGCATTGCCGCACGGGTCGAACAGGAACATGGTGGCTTGCTCGCCGACCTGGCCCTGGAAGCGAATGTAGGGTTCGATCACGAATTTGGTTGCGCGCGCTTTCAGGCGTTCTGCCAGCGCTTCCCATTGAGCCCACTCCAGAATGATGCCGAAGTGCGGAACCGGTACGTCATGGCCGTCTACCGGGTTGCTGTGCACGCTTTCCTGCGAAGCAGTCTTGGGGTGCTCATGGATGACCAACTGATGGCCGTAAAAATCGAAGTCTACCCACTGGTTGCTGGAGCGACCTTCGGAAAGACCGAACACCTCACCGTAGAAGTGACGTGTGGCGGCCAGATCGTAGACGGGAATTGCCAGATGGAAAGGAGAGAGGCTCACGGTGATTTCCTATTGATTTGTTTTGATCTCAATCAATTCTTATCCGGAAACCCCGTGGTTAAAAGCGCAAATCCTGTGTTCTGAGCACGAATAATTTCGATGAGTCACGCGGTTAAGAAGGGTTTTGCACCATCGTTGTTCATGCCGCACCACAACGGTTCGCTTTCCGGCTGAAATGCTCGCGCCACCAGGATTGATTATTCGAGGCAGGCATGCGTTCGGCAGGCATCACACCGCATCCAGCACGCAGGCCCGGAAGATATTGAACAGCGGTGAATGCTTTTGCCGATATTTTGAGACCAGCACGATTTCCCTGAAAAACGTCAGTTTGCGCAAGTCCAGGACCCTGACGTCCTCCGCATGTTCAAGCCATAGACCCGCCTTGGGTACCAGCGCAACACCCAGCCCGCTGCGGACCATTTTCACAATGGCGTCCAGTTCATCCAGCTCCAGGGCCTGATGCACATGGATTTTCTGCTGCTTGAGAAACTGGGTAACCAAGCGCCCGCCAAACGAGCCTCGGTCATACCGCACAAAGGGTTGTTCCACCAGAATCGCCATCGGGTCGTCGCCCACCACCTCTTTGGAGGTGATCAATACGAAAGCCTCGCGTGCGATAACTTCGGCATGCAGATCCTTGGGCAATGAAAACGGTGGTTTGATCATGATGGCCAGGTCCAGCTCGCCGGCGTCCACTTGGCTGAGCAGGTTCAAAGACACACCCGGTACAAGGTTGGTTTCGATAAAGGGCGCTTGTGATTTCAAGGCCACCAGCGCCTGCGGCAGGATTCCGGTTTGAACCGTGCCGATCGCACCGATGCGCAGTGCACCGTGGAAGTCATTAGCGCTGTCTGCGGCACCCATCCGACCGAAAAGCCGCAGGATTTCCTCGGCCAGGGGAATGGCCCGTTGGCCGGCTGAATTAAGCGTGGCGGAGCGTCCGGTACGATCAAACAGTTTGACCCCCAAGGAGTCCTCAAGGCTTTTGATCTGGGCGCTGACAGCAGATTGCGTCAGCCCAACCTGCTGGCCAGCCGCTGCGAACGTGCCCCGCTGCGTAACGCAGATAAATGTCTTCAACTCTCTGATCATGTCGCACCTGGGTTCGTTATTGGGTGTTGGCGCATAAGGTCGTCTGGTTCGCTGTGTGTATCGTTGAGCACTTTTTCCAGGTGCTCAACGAACACGCGCACCCTGTGCGGAACGTGTTGCCGTGTCGGCAGCATCGCCGTGATCGACAGTTGTTCGGGCAGCACATCCTCAAGGCTCACCTTGATGAGGGAGCCTTCAGCAAGCTCGTTGCGGATGTCCCAATACGTCAGCATGGCCAGGCCCAGACCTTGTTTGCTGGCGGTGCGCACCGCCTCGACACTGTTGGCGGAAAACGCGCCTTGAGCGCGAATGGCCACGGCGTTCTCGCCGTTGGTGAACGGCCAGTAGGGCATGCCGTGCAAGGCGATGCACTGATGGTGGTTGAGGTCATTCAGCACCGTCGGTGTGCCCCATTGCGCCAGGTAGGCCGGGCTTGCGCAGACCACGCGTGGGTTGGGCGCAAGGGTTGTGGCGACCAATGTCGAGTCGCGTAACGTGGCGATGCGAATGGCCACATCAATACCGAGCCCGGCGATGTCGATGATGCTGTCCGATAACGTCAGGTCGACCTTGAGGGTCGGGTTGTCAGCCAACAGAGCGGGCAGCAGCGGCATGATAACGGTTTGACCAAAGACGCTGGGGGCGGTCACCCTCAAGGTGCCGCTGGCGCTGCCCGCACTGGTTTTCAATGTGGCACGCGCCGCTGCGTTGGCCTCAAGGATGGTTTTTGCGTAAGGCAGGTAGATTTCGCCTTCCGGCGTGAGTGCGACGGAGCGCGTAGTGCGGTGTACCAGGCGCACACCCAGTTGTTTTTCCAGGGCCGCCAAGCGCCGTGAAACCGTCATCGCCGACAACCCAAGCCGCCGTGCAGCTTCGGACAGGCTGCTGCTGATGGCGACGCTGGCGAACACCTCTATCTCGGGAATCTGCATGGCTATAACCGTTTTTGTTAAGGCGCCTTATTGCAAGCGTGCGCTTCTAATCAGCTATTGCCGCGCTTATCGTCGTGGCTGGCGAATAACCGAGTGCACATCATGACCGTAATAAACCCGCGCATTGTAACTCCATTCGATATGGGCGCTCTGAAACTGAAAAACCGCATGGCGCTTGCACCCATGACACGTGTCAGCGCGAGCGAGAGCGGCAATGCCACGCCTGCGATGGCCCGGTATTACGAGCGTTTTGCCCTTGGCGGTTTTGGCTTGGTCATCACGGAAGGGATCTATACCGACCGACAGTATGCCCAGGGCTACCTGAACCAGCCCGGTATCACCGACAACGAACAGGCGCTGGCCTGGCGCGAAGTGGTCGAGGCGATTCATCGCCATGAAAGCGCGGCCATCGCGCAGATCATGCATGCCGGCGCATTGAGCCAGGCGAACCGTTTTGTCGAACAGTCTGCCGGCCCTTCGGCCATTCGCCCGAAAGGTGAGCAGATGAAGTTCTATCACGGCGAGGGTGCTTACCGGGTGCCTCAGGCCATGAGCGATGAAGCTATCGCGGATGCCATTGAGGGTTTTGCCCAGGCGGCTAAACGGGCTGTTGAAGTCGCGGGGTTCGACGGTGTCGAGATCCATGGCGCCAATGGCTATTTGCTGGACCAGTTCATGACGGACTATTCCAATCAACGCGAAGATCGATGGGGCGGTGATGTTCGCCAGCGCTTGAGCCTGACGCTTGAGGTCATCGCAGCGGTGAAAAAGGCGGTCGGGCACTCGCCGGTGGGTGTGCGTATTTCTCAGGGCAAGGTTAATGACTTTGAGCACAAGTGGGCGGGTGGCGAGGGCGATGCGCAGGTGATCTTCGGCAGCCTGGCTGACGCAGGGGTCGAATTCATCCATGTGACAGAGCATCACGCCTGGCAACCGGCGTTTGTCGGTAACGAGGCAAGCCTGGTGACGCTGGCTCGCCGTTATGCGCCCGGTGTTGCGTTGATCGCCAATGGGGGCGTGCAGGACTCGCCCAGCGTTGAACAAACCCTGCAGGCTGGCGCAGATATTATCGCCGTCGGCAAGGCTGCTTTGGCCAATCCTGACCTGTTACAACGGTTGCTCGAGGGGCGTGCGCCGGAGCGCTTCGACGCAGCGCTGCTTGCGCCGATTGCCGACATCAAGGAGCGTGAGTTGAATTAGGCGCAGTGAGTTACAGATCGGCGGATGGATTCGCTACTATGTAGCTCAACCATCTTCAGCCGATCCAAGCCTGTGGAGCACCGAATGCCAAGCCAGAAGGACGTGGCCGCCGAAAGCGCCGCGCCGATGATTCCTGAACAGCGTCGCGAATTGATCTTGCGTCAGTTGCGCAAACAGCATGTGCTGAGTGTTCACCAGTTGATGGAGATGTTCGACTGCTCACACATGACGGTGCGCCGTGATATCGCGCTGCTTGAGCAGGAAGGCCTGGCCTATTCGGTGACGGGCGGTGTGCGCATTGCCAGCCAGCTTCACAGTGAGCCGAGCCACCAGGTCAAGGCCGTGGTCGAGTTGCCGCAGAAGCAAGCCATGGCCAAACTCGCGGCGCGTCTCCTGCGGGCGGACATGACTATTTATTTGGATGCCGGCACCAGCACCCTGGAGATCGTGCCCTCTATCAAACTGCTCACTGGCATGACGGTGGTGACCAATGACTTCGGTGTAGTGCAGGCGTTGATGGATGCACCGCATGTGACGGTGATCCATACCGGTGGGCAGTTGGACCACTCCAATCATTCCTGCGTCGGCGGCCTGGCAGTGGCGACGCTGCGTCAGGTGGTGACGGATATCGCCTTTATCTCGACCAGCTCCTGGGACCAGCGACGCGGCATCACCACTCCGTCGGCGCTGAAGGTGGAGGTCAAGCAGGTGGCGATGCAATCGGCGTCCCAAGTGGTGCTGGTGGCCAGCAGCTCCAAGTACGGCACGTTCAGCATGTATAAAATTGCCGGGCTGGAGCAGTTCGATGTGATCATCAGTGATGACGCACTGGCGCCTGCGGCGGCGGATGGGATTCGCAAGCAAGGGGTCGAATTGATGTTGCCGTCCGACCCCCCGCCGGCCTAACGCGGCTTTTCAGTTTCCTGCAGGAACTGCCCCAGTTCCTTGCTGTAAAACTTCGCCATGCTCGTAGTGCCGTGGCCACGGGTGTCGGCACTGGCGGGGATCAGTAACAGCCGTGCCTGCTTGAGTTCCTTCATCGACGCCTCCAGCCGTCCGGTTTCCGGTGGGTTGCGTTCATCGTCCGCCGAGTTGATGACCAGCACCGGCGCCTGGATTTTGTTCAGACCTAGGGCGGCGTTGTAGTCGGCGGAGGATTGCCATTGGTAGATGAAGTCATTGGCGTCGGCGGTTTGCGCGGTATTCAGGCGCTCATCCACCAGCTTGTCGGCCAGCGCTCGGGTCGGTGCAGCCGCTTGATAGGCGAGGGTACCGCCGTTGGTGCCAACGCTGAACATCGCGTTGGCCAAGCGCAGGGACTGCGGTTGCACGTTGTAGTTACCGTTGTTCCAGGCGGGGTCTTGCTTGATCGACTCCACCAGCAAGCGGCGCATCATCCAATTACGTGATGACATCTCGGTGGGTTGGGATGCCATGGGCACCAGCGCGTCCATCATCTGCGGCCAGGTCTGGCCCCACATCCAGGTTTGCATGCCGCCCATGGAGTTGCCGATGATCAGCCGCAGATGCTCGACTCCAAGGCCTTCGGTGACAAGCCGATACTGGGCTTGAACCAGGTCGGTGTAGTTGTACTCGGGAAATTTTGTGCGCAGGCCGTCGGAGGGTTTACTGGATTGGCCCACGCCGATGCCGTCGGTGGAAATGATGTAGTACTTGCTCGCGTCCAGCGGCTGGCCTGGACCGAACAGCTCGCCGCCAAAATCCTTGCTCAGCACATCGCTGCCTGGCCGGTAGGTCCCGTGCAGGTAGAGGATGGCGGGGTTCTTGGGATTGCCAAGGGTGATGTAGTGCAATTTGAGGTTGGCGAGTTTTTCACCTGTATGAAAGGTGAACTGTGGAACGATCCAATCTCCCTCGGTCGCGGCAGGTAATGGCGCGGCGCTGACGGCCGGGCCGATAAACGCAAGAGACAACAACAGCCCTATCGCGGGGCGTGAACTGAATCCATGCATGGGTATACCCTATTGTTTTTGTTTTAGGTGCCCCTGCACATCAGGGTGAGCAGGGGTTTATCACTTAGCGTGCCTTCCAGTCCCGTAACCATTGCAGCCCGGCTGAGGTAGCGCCTTTGGGGCGATATTCGCAACCGACGAAGCCGTCGTAGCCCAACTCGTCAATCAGCTCGAACAGGTAGGGGTAGTTTAATTCCCCGAGGTTCGGCTCGTGCCGGTCGGGCACGCCTGCAATCTGAATATGGCCAATGCCGTCGATGTCGCGTAGCAGTTTGACCGCCAGATCACCTTCGACGATCTGGCAGTGATAACAGTCAAACTGCACCTTTAAATTGCCTGCGCCGACCTCCTTGCAGATTGCGTGTGCCTGGTCCTGTCGGTTGAGGAAAAAACCCGGCATGTCGCGGGTGTTGATCGGCTCCAGCAGCACCGTCACGCCAGCCTGTTGTGCTTGGGCGGTCGCGTAAGCCAGGTTCTCCAGGTACACCGCGTGATGGCGCGCACGGTGCTGCTCTGAGGGCAGCAGGCCGGCCATCACGTGGATGCGGGTATTGCCCAGCACGGCGGCGTATTCCAGGGCACGCTCGAAGCCTGCGCGAAATTCGCGTTCGCGGCCCGGCAAAGTAGCGATGCCACGTTCGCCCTCCGCCCAGTCGCCGGGCGGTGCATTAAACAGGGCTTGTACCAGGCCGTTGTCGCTCAGGTACTGTTTGAGCACCTGAGCGCTGTACTCGTAGGGAAACAGATATTCCACAGCATCAAAACCATCGGCCGCGGCCGCTGCGAAGCGCTCCAGAAAAGCGTGTTCGGGGTAAAGCATGCTCAGGTTGGCAGCGAAGCGAGGCATGTGAACTCCTGGTCGAAAACGATCAGACAAAAGGCCAGATCAACAGGGTGATAAGGAAACCAAGCGTGCCGAGGAGGGTGGTGATCACCGTCCAGGTCCGCAGGCCGTCTGCCACGTTGAGGCCAGCCAACTTGGTGAAAATCCAGTAACCGGCGTCGTTGATGTGCGACATCGCCAGCCCGCCACCGCCCATGGCCAGGCACAGCAGCGCCATGTGGTTGGGCGTCAGGTTCAGCGTGGCGATCAGAGGGCTGATGATGCCTGCGGTGGTCACCAGGGCCACGGTGGTGGAGCCTTGCACGGCGCGCAGCAACATGGTCAGCAAAAAGCCCAGGGCCAGCACTGGCAGCCCGGTGGTACGCAGCAGGTCGGAGACCACCGCGCCGATCCCGGTGTCCACCAGCACCTTGCCGAACACGCCGCCGGCACCCGCAATCAAAATCACCATGGCCACACCCGGCAGTGCCGAGCCGATCACATCGGAGACTTGGGTACGGCTCCAGCCGCGACGGGAACCGAGCAGCCAGGCACACAGTAAGGTGTCAAGCAGTAGCGCCACCAAGGGCGCACCGAGCACGGTCATGATGCCGCGCAGGGTCGATTCGACGGGCAGTAATGAGGTCGCCAGCGTACCCAACAGGATCAATACGATGGGCAACAGGATCAAGCTGATGATCAAGCCGAAACCCGGCGCAGGGGCGGGCGGCAGCTTGGCCACGATGCTGCTGGTGGATTCTTCCAGGCCCATGTGCGAGATGGCTTGCGCATCCTGTTGCACATTCTGGGTGTTGCCATCCTGCCAGGCGCGCAGGTCGTCATTGGTGACGTGCGGGCCGTAGACTTCGGCGCGGATGTCATCGGCCATCGGGTAGAAGCGGCGCGTCATGCGCCCCGCCACGCGATAACCGACGTAGCACAGGAACGCCGTGAGCGGCAGCCCGAACATCAGCACCCGGCCCAGGTCGGCGCCCATTTGACTGGCGGCGGCGACAGCGCCTGGGTGCGGTGGCAGAAATGCATGCACGGTGAGCAGCGCTGCGCACATCGGCAACGCGAACATCAGCAGTGGTTTGCGTGCGCGGCGCGCCACGCCGTAGGCCAGCGGCATGAGGATAATCACCCCCACTTCGAAGAACACCGGCACGCCGATAATGAAACCGGCAATCGTCAAGGCCAGGGGCGTGCGTCGATTGCCGAAGCGTTCAATCAAAGTCTTGGCCAGCGCCTCGGCACCGCCCGACAACTCAATGATGCGGCCGATCATCGCGCCCAGCGCAATGATGATCGCAATGTGGCCGAGGGTCTTGCCCATGCCGCCTTCAATGGTGGCGACCAGATCGGCAGGTTTAACTCCCGCAACCAAGGCCACCATGATGCTGACCAACATCAGCGCCACAAACGGCTGGAATTTGTATTTGAGCACCAGGAACAGCAGCAAGGCTATGCCCAGGCCTGCGGTCGCCATCAGGATAAGCGGGCTCATGAGCGCGGCCCTTCATGGCGAACGCAGGACGGTTCTTTGTGGCTGCAAACGTCAACACGAAACTCGATAGTGGTCATGCTGGAAGGTCCTGTTGTTTTTATTGTTAAGGGTGTTGCAGGGGTAAACGGGCGCCTACCAGTGGGCGCCGAAAACGCTTTTAAGCTCGGCCAGGGCTGCGGCATCCAGCGGCGCCGGACGTGGGTTGCTCATCAGCCACAAGCGTGCGGTTTCCTCAAGTTCTTCGAGGGCGTAACTGGCTTTGGAGACCGAGCTTTCCCAGACCACCGGGCCCAAGCGTTCAAGCATCACGCCGCGGACGGTGTTGGCGAGGCGCGCGACTTGGTCCGCCACATCGGGTGCGCCGGGGCGTTGATAATTGATGAGGGGGATGTGCCCGACCTTCATCACCTGGTACGGCGTCAGCGGCGGCAGGATGTCGTCCTGGCGCCAAACACCGGCAAGCGTCAGGGCCACCAAATGCGTGGAATGGGTATGCACTACGCCACCCACACCAGGGTTGCGATCGTAGACCTGGCGATGCAGGGCCAGGGTTTTTGACGGTTTATCGCCAGAGACCCACTTACCCGTCAGGTCGACCTTGGCGATCAGCGCAGGGTCAAGGCGGCCCAGGCACGCATCCGTTGGCGTAATCAACCAACCGTCACCCAGACGCGCGCTGATGTTACCGGCGCTGCCTACGGTGTACCCACGCTGATAAAGGCTGTGGCCGACGGTGCAGATCTCTTCGCGCAGGGCGTTTTCGCTGCTCATTGCGCGCCTCCTGCCAGTTGCTTAAGGGCCTTGTCGAAAAAGTCCCTGCCGCCGAAATTGCCCGACTTGAGGGCCAGCGCCAGCGGTTCGGCAGTGTTGCTGAGGGTTGCGGGAACGCCGGGATCAATCTGCGCGCCAATCTGCAGCAGGCTCACGCCAAGGGCGGTGACTACAGCGCCGGAGGTTTCACCACCAGCGACCACGAAGCGTCTTACGCCGCCCTGGCGCAGGGCTTGGGCGATTTCACCCAGGGCGTTCTCTACCAACTCGCCGGCGCGCTCGGCGCCCAGTTGCTGTTGCACCGCCTTGAGTTCATCCGGCGGGCTGGTGGCATAGATCAGCACGGTGTGGGGGTTGCTCAGCGCAAAAGCCACGGCATCCGCCACCACCGGCTTACCCGCCGCCAGGGCCACAGGGTCGATGCGCAGCGCCGGTCGCCCGGCTTCTATCCAGGCAGCGACCTGCCCGTTGGTGGCAATCGAGGCACTGCCTGCCAGCACCACTTCGCCGCCGGGTACGATCGGCAACGAGGCTGGGTCGAAGTCGCGAAGTTTGCCGGCGCGGCGAAAGTTGTCGGGTAGGCCCAGGGCCAGGCCAGAACCGCCGGTTAACAGCGACATATCAGAGCAGGCACTGCCGAGGGTGTGCAGGTCTTGATCGCTGAGTGCATCCGCGATAGCCATGCCGACGCCTTGGGAACGCAGCTCAGCAATCCGCTAGCGTACGTTTGGCACACCTTTGGCGATGGTGTCGTAGCGCAGCAAACCCACCTTTTGTGAGGTTTGTGATTGCAGCACACGGACCAGGTTGGCGTCGGTCATCGCGGTCAGCGGGTGGTGCTGCATGCCTGACTCATTGAGCAGTTGGTCCTGCACAAACAAATGCCCGCGAAAAATGGTCCGGCCATTTTCCGGAAACGCCGGGCAGGCCAAGGTGAAGTCACTGTTCAGCGCGTTCAGCAGAGCCTCGCTGACCTGGCCGATATTGCCGGCGGCCGTCGAGTCGAAGGTGGAGCAGTACTTGAAGAAAATCTGTTCGCACCCTTGTGCGCGCAGCCACTCAAGCGCCGCCAGCGAGTCGGCCACCGCCTGTGCCGCCGGTACAGTACGCGACTTCAGCGCGATCACGATCGCATCGGCATCCAGCGTCGCAGCGACTTCATCGCTGGGAATACCGATGCTTTGCACAGTACGCATGCCGCCGCGTACCAGCATATTGGCCAGGTCGGTGGCCCCGGTGAAATCGTCGGCAATGCAGCCCAGCAAGGGGCGTGCGCTAGGTTGGTTCATGGGCAATCCTTATTCGGTTTCGGTCTTGGCCGTCGGGAGCTTGATGCCAGGGAAAATCTTGATCACCGCCGAATCGTCCTCACGCCCGAAGCCTGCACTGGAAGCCTGCATAAACATCTGGTGAGCGGTGGCAGACAACGGCAGTGGAAACTTGCTGACCCGTGCGGTATCCAGCACCAGGCCCAGGTCCTTGACGAAAATATCGACCGCCGACAGCGGCGTGTAATCAGCCTTGAGAATGTGCGGTACGCGGTTTTCGAACATCCATGAATTACCCGCGCTGTGGGTGATCACTTCATACAACGCATCGGCCTCAACGCCTTCACGCAGACCCAGTGCCATGGCTTCTGCGGCAGCGGCGATATGCACGCCGGCCAGCAGTTGGTTGATGATCTTCACCTTTGAGCCAAGGCCATGGGCATCGCCCAGGCGATAGACCTTGCCGGCCATGCCCGTCAGCACGTCATCGGCTTTTGCGTACGCCTCGGCTGGGCCGGAAGTCATCATGGTCATCTCGCCGGCAGCCGCTTTGGCAGCACCACCGGAGATCGGTGCATCCAGGTACAGCAACCCTGCGTTGATCAAGCGCTGGCCCAGGTCTACCGCGTAGGTAGGGGCCACCGTGGCGCAACCAATCACCAGGCTGCCAGGGCGCAAGGCGGCGACGGCGCCATGTTCACCAAACAGTACGGTCTCGGTTTGTTCGGCATTGACCACGACGGTGATGATCACATCGCACGCAGCAGCCATCTGGGCGGCCGAGCTGCACGCCACGCCACCTTCGGCTGTGAACTGCTGCGTGACGGTTTCGCGCACATCGCAGGCATGCACGTTGAAGCCGCTGCGCAACAGCGAGCGGGCAATACCCAGCCCCATCGCGCCTAAGCCGATAACACCAACATTTTTGTTATTCATGGAGGCTGCTCCGTACAAAGACTGCGGGTACGTGGGCGCCGCTGAGGCGCAGGCCATCGTGCAGATACAGGGAGGGGGAGTGAAGCGTATTTGCGGAGGAGTCGATCATCGTTGCCATCCTGTTTTGTTTTTTTGTCAGGGTGTCATGCCGGTTGAATGGATAATCTACCAATGATCGGATCATGTGAAGTTATTTTTTATGTTTAACATTATTTAACATCTGGCGGCCAACCACCTGTCAGCAGAACTGTGGCGTTTTTGCAGTAGAGAGATTGCCGATTAACAAAATAAAATTGTGCTTTTGAAAAATTCATATTGATTTTTTTAAAGTTTTGGCGGGCTTAGCATAAATCCACCGTCAAAAACCGTCGTGCAGCGAGCCCGGTGTCCGGCATCACAAACCCATAAAAATTGTTTTCGGAGTCCTGATGAGTCTTTCTCCTTTCCACCTCGCAATCCCTGTGTATGACCTGGCCGCCACACGTCACTTCTACGGTGAGGTGTTCGGTCTTTCCGAAGGTCGCTCCAGCAACCAGTGGGTAGACTTCGATTTTTACGGCCATCAGTTGGTCATCCATGAGCACCCCAAGACTGCTTCGCAGGAAAGCGTGCACAGCAACCCGGTAGACGGCCATGACGTACCGGTTCCGCACTTCGGCATCATTCTGGAGTGGGCGCAATGGGAAGCCCTGGCCGAGCGTTTGAAAGCGCGTGCGACCAAGTTTGTGATCGAACCTTACATTCGCTTCCAGGGCCAGGTCGGCGAGCAGGCCACCATGTTCCTGTTCGACCCGTGCGGCAATGCGCTGGAGTTCAAGGCGTTCAAGGATATGAGCCAGCTCTTCGCTAAATAATAAAAACCTGCCGCACGCTGAAACGTGCGTGAGGAAAACATAAATGAGCTGGAAGCTCATGAATCTAGCTACTGCTTAAAGCAGCCCTTTCATTCCAACAAAAAGGCTAGACATGAAACGTATTCCCTTAGTTTGGCAAATCGTTGCCGGGCTGTTGCTTGGCGTGCTTGTGGGTTGGTATTTCAATACCCACCCGGAAAATCAAGTATGGGTCAGTACCGAAATCCTTAAACCGCTCGGTGATATTTTCATCAAGATGATGAAGATGGTCGTCGTGCCGATTGTTTTCTGCTGCATGATCCTCGGCATTGCCGGTGGCGGTGATAACAAATCGTTTGGGCGCATGGGCGCAAAGTCGTTGATCTACTTCTTTGCAATCACCAGCCTCGCCATCGTGCTTGGCTTGTGCTTCGCCAACCTGTTCGAGCCGGGTAAAGGCACCGAAATCGCGGGTATCGCTCATAACGCGGCTGCCGTGCACATGGAGCCGTCGAAAGGCGCCTTGATCATCCTGCAAAACATCGTGCCCGATAACGTGATTGTTGCGATGTCGGAAGGGAAGTTGCTGTCGGTGCTGTTCTTTGCCGTGCTGCTGGGCATGGCGTTGAACACGTTGCCCAACGCCAAGAGCGCACCGGTTATTGCGGTGGTGCAAGGCTTCTCCGACGCCATGTTCAAAGTCGTATCGTTTGTCATGGCTTACGCACCGATTGGAGTGTTCGGCATGATCGGCGCCACCGTGGCGACCTTCGGATTTGCCTCGTTGCTGCCGTTGCTCAAGTTGATTGGTGTGGTGTACCTGGCGCTGATTACCTTTGCCTTGGTGATGCTCGGCGGCATGTGCTACCTGATCGGCGAAAACGTCTTCAAGTTGATCAAGTACTTCCGCGATGAGCTGATTCTGGCTTTCTCCAGTGCAGCCTCGGCGGCCGTCATGCCGCAGTTGATGACCAAACTGGAGGCCTATGGCGTGCCTCGGCGCATCGTTAGTTTCGTGGTGCCGGTGGGGTATGCGTTCAACCTGGACGGTGCGTCGATCTTTCTCGGTGTGGCGACGATCTTCATCGCGCAGCTCTATGGCATCGATCTGTCGCTGACTCAGCAAATTCTGCTGGTGGTGACGATGGTGCTGACCTCGAAGGGCGCTGCGGGTGTACCTGGGTTTGCCATCATCATTCTGTCGGCCACCCTGGCATCTGCCGGGCTGCCGCTGGACGGGGTTGCGCTGATTGCCGGGATCTTCCGGATCATCGACAGCGGCACCACCACCTTGAACGTGCTGGGTAATGCGATAGCCCCGCTGGTCATCGCCAAGTGGGAGAAGACGCCCCTGGAGCGAAAAAGCGCTGTAGGGGTCGAGCAGAACGCTTAATTGATCGGCCAGCGGTCCGTGGGCGTGCCCGGCACGGTCGCCGGTATGTGGGAGGCGCACAAACGCTTTGGCAAGCTCAAATGGGCGCAGCTGATCCAGCCGGACGGAAATCCCGGGCGCTTGAACAATGCCAAAGTCCGCACGGCGCATTGAACGCTTACGCGCATTTGGCAGAGGTTCATTCGGTAAGGTGGTCATCAAGGTGGCTTGAGCCCCACCAAAACCCACGCTCCAGGTCTGGTTCGTTGTTCAGCGCTGGCGCGTTCGTCTGTGTCAAAAAAGTCTAAAGCTAGGCGAGCGGTTCAAGTGGATTGGCATCGGCCTCGGCGCGCCTGAACGCCAGGATTGCATCCTCATGCACCGCTCCCCATTCACGCATCGCACTGATCAATGGAGCAAGCGTGTTGCCTAATTCAGTGAGCGAATATTCAACCTTGGGCGGCACCTCACGATAGATTTCGCGATGGATAACCCGGTCAGTCTCCAGCTCTCTGAGTTGCAAGGTCAGCATCCGCTGTGTCACATCGGGGATCAGCCGGCGCAACGCGTTGAAGCGCTTTGTTCCTGACATCAGATGGAACAGGATCAGCGATTTCCATTTCCCGCCAATGACATCGACTGTAAAGGAGACAGGGCAAGCGAATGCTTCAACTTCATTCTGGGGGATGCATTTTTTCACAGGAAATCTCATTGGTATAAAAAATGTGCCTACTGCACAAAAATGTGCGTACTTACGCATGTGTTGTGCTTACGCTAACATCATTCCGTATCGATCACTACGGAAATTCTGAAAATGAGTTTGTTGCTTTCCCCCCATGAAATAAAAGGCTTGAAACTGAAAAATCGCGTCGTTATGTCGCCTATGTGCATGCACATGGCTGCCGATGACGGCTTCGTTACTGAGTGGCACCGAGTGCATTACGGCGCTCGCGCTTTGGGTCAGGCGGCACTGATTTTTCCCGAGACGCTGGCAGTGCACGCCGATGGTCGTATCGGAGCCGGTGACCTCGGTATCTGGAGCGACGCGCACGTCGTCGGCTTGAAAGCGCTCACCGAACTGCTTCACGGCTTTGGTGCCAAAGCCGGTGCTCAGATCGGTCATGCAGGACGCAATGCTGACCTGCCCAATCTGATTCACATTGCGCCATCGGCTATTCCGTTCACGGAAACCAGCCCTGTGCCTCGCGCACTTGAGACTGACGAAATTTCAGGTTTGGTGAAGCTCTATGGCGATGCCGCACGACGCGCCAGTGAAGCGGGCTTTGATGTGCTCGAGATCCATGCCGCTCATGGTTATTTGCTGAATGAGTTCCTCTCCCCACTCGCCAATACCCGCGATGACGAATATGGCGGTGATGCCGAGCGTCGCTATCGTTTCCTGCGCGAAGTGCTGGAAGAAGTCAAAACCCATTGGGGCGATCGTCCTCTGTTCGTTCGTATCTCCAGCTCTGATTACGCCGAAGGCGGAAACACCCCCGAGTCATTCCTTGAATACGGTCGCTGGATGAAAGAGCAGGGCGTGGATCTGATCGACTGCAGCTCCGGCGGCATCAAGATGATCAAGGTTCAGACCTACCCAGGCTACCAAGTACCGGCCGCTGAGTTGCTGCGCAAGGAGCTGCATATTGCGACGGGTGCGGTGGGTGTTATCCAGAGTGGTCGTCAGGCCGAAGAAATCCTGCAAAACGGCCGCGCTGACCTGGTGTTTGTCGGGCGGCAAATGCTGCGTGATCCATTCTGGGTGCGTACTGCAGCAGATGATTTGAAAGAAGTCATTGAGATTCCTGCTGCCTACACGCGTTACGGTTCTGTATGGCTTGATACCAAAGCCTGAATGAGTCCGCGCCCCGAGCGGGCGGCGCGATTGTGCCAGTCCTCAATCCAGTCCAGTGATGCAGGAGCAAAACCATGAGCAAACCTACTTACGTGCACGAATACCAAGCCATCGCCGAGGTGCTGAACCAGTACATCGAGGGCTGCAAGCAAGCAAAAAGCAGCATTATGAAGCCTGCGTTCAATGAGCAAGCGACCATGTTCAGCGTCGATGGCGACGGTGAGCTGGCCGGCGGCGCAATTCCAATCCTGTTCAAGGGGATTGATGAGGGTTTTCGCCCATCTCCCGACGCACCGGCAGCCATTGTGCGCATTGAGATTGTCGGTACGGCAGCGAGCGCGCGCATCGACGCCAATGACATGTCAGGCATTTCCTTCACCGACTTTTTCCACCTGTTGAAAGTCGATGGCAAGTGGACAGTCGTCAGCAAGATCTTTCACACCCATGTCGCGCCTTGAACCTCTATCGTCCTTGAGTCTGCTGTAGCTGATTGCTTCCCGGCACTCAGCCATACAAATGGAAACGTCATGAAAACCCTTACCTCTGCTCTCGCTCTCACCGTCGTCACACTTGCGCCCGGTACTGCCTCCGCCGCCACGTACCCGGGAGTTGAGCACAACACGGCGAAACTCTTGCAATCGCTTGAAGGTGTCCCGACGCTGGACTCCATGACGCCGGTCGATGCCCGTGCTGCACTGGTGGGTGCCCAGGCTGCTGCCCAAGTGGCCTTGCCAGCAGCTGATGTCAGCGAAAAGACGATACGCGTCAACGGTAGCGATCTTAAGTTGACCATCGTGCGCCCGGTCGGTAGCCAACAGAAGACGCTGCCCGCGTTCATGTATTTCCACGGCGGCGGCTGGGTGTTGGGCGACTTCCCGACGCACGAACGACTGGTGCGTGACCTCGTGGCAGGCTCGGGTGCGGTGGCGGTCTTCGTCAACTACAGCCTCTCGCCAGAGGCGGCATATGGCGTGGCCACCGAACAAGCCTATGCCGCGACAAAATGGGTTGCCGAACATGGCGAAGAGATCAAGGTAGACGGCACGCGCCTCGCCGTCGCGGGCAATAGCGCAGGCGGGAACATTGCCGCCGTGGTTGCCTTGATGGCCAACGAGAAGGGTGGACCCGCACTGCGTTCGCAAGTGTTGCTGTGCCCGGTGACAGATGCCAACTTCGACACGCCGTCGTACAAGGAGTTTGCCAACGGCTATTACCTGACGAAGAACTTGATGGTGTGGTTCTGGGACAATTACGCACCCGACGCCGAGGCACGCAAGCAGGTTTACGCTTCGCCGCTGCAGGCGAAGACCGAGCAGTTGAAGGGCTTGCCGCCGACGCTGATCCAGACTGCCGAATTCGATGTCCTGCGCGATGAAGCTGAAGCTTACGGCCGCAAGCTTGACGCCGCGGGTGTACCGGTGAAGACGGTTCGCTACAACGGCATGATTCACGACTTCGGGCTGTCGAACGCGTTCAGCCATCTGCCGACGCCGCGCAGCGCAGTTGCGCAGGCATCTCAGGAACTAAAGACCCACCTGAGCAAGTAACTGCAAAAACAAAGCGCCCGCAAACCACTTGGAAACTGCGGGCGTCGTTACTGAAAACAAATCCTTATCTCACTGCGCGGCTGCCTGCGCACAGCAGATTCCATAAGCGTCTGCCGGGTTTTTTCGGTTGAGCATATTTCAACAATTACACGCCTTGTGAAGAGCGATTAAATGAAAATTATATCTATTAAGCAGTTGTTTTTTTTTGTCGTCTTGATTTCGAGCGTTGGCGCGCTGGCTCACGCAGACAACTCACCGAGCAATGCGCAAGTAGTCACTGGTAAAACAGTCAGCAAAGCTACCTATGTAGAAGACTATCAAGCTATCACCAAGGTGCTTAATACGTATATTGAGGGTTGCAAGCAGGCCAAGAGCAGTATTATGAAACCCGCTTTCAATAAACAGGCGACGATGTACAGTGTCGGTGCCGATGGCAAGCTGGAAGGCGGCGCGATTCCAATCCTGTTCGAGGGAATTGACAAGGGTTTTCGCCCATCTCCTGACGCGCAGGCTGCTATTACCCGTATTGAAATCGTCGGTAATGCCGCGAGTGCCCGCATCGACGCCAACGGCATGTCAGGCCTCTCTTTCACCGACTTCTTCCAGCTGCTGAAAGTAGAAGGCAAGTGGACGGTCGTTAGCAAGATTTTCCAAACCCATGACGCGCCTAACGAGTAAGGGCAGCGCTGAATTTAAGTTCGAAATCAACGATGAACTTTACGCCGTACGCGTCAGCACTCATCTAGTTCTTCTTCACTGCATGCTCGGTAATCAGTTGAGCGAGTAATTTCACTGGCTCAGCCAAACTGCGGCGTGCACGGTGCACCAAACCAATGTCGCGATGGAATGTACGTTGTTTCAGGTCAATTGCACGTACAGCAGCAGGCCATTCTTTACGTGTGGTTGTTTCTGGCACCAAGGCGACGCCAACACCGTTTGCAACCAGTTTGACGATTGCATCCAGTTCATCGAGTTCGCAGACTTCATGCAATGAAAAATGAGTTTGTCGCAGAAACCGATCAACTTGGCGTCCGCCGAAGGATGAACGGTCATAGCGGATAAAGGGTTGGGTCGATACCAGCTCGGCCCAATCCTCGCCTGGCATATCAATCGGAACAATCAGCCGATACGGTTCGCGCGCCAGGGTTGTCCAGCGTAGATCGCTGTGAAGCGAGAAGGGTGGACGGATGATCGCCGCCATGTCGATTTCACCTGAATCGACCTGGTTTACCAATTCCATCGACAGCCCGGGCAGGACTCGCGTCCTGCACTGTGGGGATCGCTGGTGAAACTCTGCCAGGGCATCCGGTAAAAAGGAGCGCTGCACCGAGGCTATCGCGCCAATGGTCACCAAAACATTCGCGGGAAGACCCACTGATGTCGTGCCCAGATCCTTGAACTGGCGCACCAGTTCCTGGCCCTGCAACAAAACCTGGTGACCCATTTGGTTGAGCTGGGCGGAGCGTCCTTTACGGTCGAACAACGCCACCCCGAGCTCTGCCTCAAGGCGTTGCATCTGGGCGCTGACGGCGGCTTGGGTGAGGCCGATTTTGCTGCCGGCAGCGGCAAATGTACCTTCTCTAGCCACGGCGATAAGTGTTTTCAGTTCTTTGATCATTCCCAAATAATAATTATGTTTTGCTGGCAAATACATTTATATTTTTTGTCGCTGAAGCGCTGCTTAAATCGACTTGCGACACCGGTGTACAAACGGCAGCCGTTGCACCGGGCGCCTGCCGCTTGAGCGTTTTTTTTGATAGCATGCGCCGCATTATGAAGAAACCCGCCCATGACATGCGCCAGCACATTATTGATGTCGCCAAGTCGCTGATGACCCAAAAAGGTTACACCGCCGTCGGCCTAACCGAGTTGCTCGCGGCCGCGGGTGTACCGAAAGGGTCGTTCTACCACTACTTCCGCTCCAAGGATGAGTTTGGCCAAGCGCTGCTCGAAGAGTACTTTGAGGAGTACCTCACCAGGGTCGATGTGCAATTGGCCAGTGAGGGCTCCGGCGCCGAACGCCTGCTGAGCTATCTACGCTATTGGGCCGAGACACAGGCGTTCGATCACACCGATCAAAAATGCCTGGTGGTCAAATTGGGTGCGGAAGTGTGTGACCTGTCCGAAAACATGCGCGGTGTGCTTGAGAAGGGGACTGCCCTGATCATCGAGCGGATGACTCGTTGCGTTGAGCAGGGCAAAGCCGATGGCTCCATCGCCGCGTCCGTTGACGCCGCGATGTTGGCTGAAGCGCTCTACCAGATGTGGTTGGGCGCCTCGTTGCTGGTCAAGGTCAACCGCACTCGCGAGCCCTTTGACGCGGCGCTTGAAATGAGCCGGCGCTTACTGGCCTAACCTCGCCTTGTCATGCCGCTCGACGTAACAATATGCACGCCTGTGGCCTGATTAATCGCCGCAGCAGTGCCCGCGCAATCAGCGCCGGGGGGTTGAGTCGACAGCGCGCTGGCAACAGCGGCGCCGTGAGTTTCAACAAGAGGGTCATGACGCGCTCGGCAGGGCGCACCTCTTCACGCTGGCCTCCCATGACACGCCTGAATAGCTTCATCGACCGGCGTAGTGCCTTGGGTCAGTTCGATGATGACGCGATTCACGCCGGGCTGTTCGATGATCTGCAACAAGGCTGACGCGACATCCTCGCGCGGCACGTCGCCGTAGGGGATGGCAAGGCCGGCGTGGACTTTGCCAGTGCCAGGCGAGTCCAGCAACGTGCCGGGGCGCAGAATGACCCAGTCAAGATCGCTTGCAGCGAGGTGCATGTCCGCGCGTTTCTTCACGGCCATATAATTTTCGAACGTCTCGGAAACCGATTTGCCACGCGATGCCTCTGGAAACGCCGAGACCAGAATGAAGCGCTGAATGCCCGCCAACCGAGCCGCGGCCACAGACAGCTCCAGGCCGTGACCGTCGATAGCATCCGTCATCTGCGCGCCGCCTTTGCCGCCGGCACCGGCCGCGAAGACCACGGTGTCACTGCCCGCCATCAGCTTGGCCAGAGCCGCTGTGTCGAGGTCCAGCAAGTTACCGGCAACAGGAATCGCGCCGAGCGCTTCGAGCCCTTCGGCTTGTTCCGCATGACGGTATAACGAACGTGGTTGATGGCCTCGTTCTGCCAGTTGTTGAGCAAGGCTTCGGGCCACTTTACCCGAACCACCGACGATAAAAACTGAGTGCATAGCGCCTCCAGATCAGGCGATGTTTCAAAAATAGCCCGCTCAAGCGAACCTGCAGACGGTGTTAACGAATGCCTGTTGAGCTTTATTCTATATTGATCACTACAGAAGCTGTCAAGCATCGGGCCGCTAATGCCTGGAGGCACTTTTGCGCAATATCCAGTCAAGCAGAGAGGGACGGGCTCAGCATCGCGACGGCTGTTGCACCGATGCCTTGCAGATCTTCCCGGCTGGCAGCGTCATGTGCCTGCAGCGACATACCTTCGAGCAATGTATTCAGGGCGGCGGCGAGCAAGCGGGTGTTGGTTCCTGGTTTGAGTTGACCTTGTTCCACCGCGCGATCCAGGCGCTGCTGTAAGTAGTCACGGCCTTCCTGGCGCAAGGCCTTGAGGGTCGCGGTGACCTCTTCGGCATCGTCGGAGACATTGACTGCCGCGAGCACGACCATGCAGCCACAAGGCGCTTCAGGTTCGGTCAGGATCGACGCTGAGGTGTGGAAGAAGTCGCTGATGGCGCGCACGATGTCCGGCTCGGTGTCCATGCGCTCCCACGTGGCATCCCAGAAGGTCGCTTCGTAGTAGGCAACCGCTTCCAGAAACAACTTGGCTTTGTTGCCAAAAGCCGCATACAGGCTGGGAGGGCTGATGCTCATGGCTGAACACAATTCCGCCACAGAGGCCGGCTCGTAGCCACGCTTCCAAAACACTGCCAGCGCGTGCAGCAGAGCCTGGTCGCGATCGAATGCGCGCGGGCGTCCTTTTGCGCGAGGAACAGAGATTGGGGTGGTTTCAGTCATTGAGTGCAGCACCTTGGGGCGTATCGCCAGACAGCATGCCTGGAAGAGATTTCTGCCTTAATGATACACAAAATGGACTTTTCGGATGCGTAGCGTAATTTTGAGATTTCAGGTCGACGGTGACGCGTGCCCAGGGGGCGGTACATTGTATCGCTCAAGCACGTGGCCAATACCGCTCAATAGCGGTATCACATGCTGCGCAATATCACCGGCGACTGCGGTGGGTACCATCTCTGCGTTTCGGCGAAAAAACAGTGGGTCTTGAAAAATCAGCCTGAGCTTGGACAGGCTGTTGCTGACAGCGGGCTGTCCAATGTTCAAGCGCTCGGACGCCCTGGTGACACTTTTTTCCTGATACAGCGCAGCGAAAATCACCAGGCAATTGAGGTTGAATTGCGCAAGGCACTCGGTATTGAACGTTGACGTGGGCAGAGGGGTGTTCATGGGCGTGACCCTGTCATTGTCTTCGTTCGCCGTTGGTCGTAGAACGTGAGGCCATTCTAAAATTTACTAGACGACCGGTCTAGTTTTAATTAGAGTAGCTGCATTATGAAAAAGCATCATTCTGAAACACGCCAACACATCCTGGATGTCGCCAGGACGTTGATGACTCACAAAGGCTACACCGGCGTAGGCTTGGCTGAGGTAGTAGCGGCTGCGAGCGTGCCGAAAGGTTCGTTCTACCACTACTTCAAATCCAAGGAAGAATTTGGTCAGGCACTGCTTGAACAGTATTTTTCCGACTACCTCGCAACAGTCGACACGCTGTTGATGGGCTCTGCACCCGCCGCGCAAAGGTTGCTGAGTTACTTCCAGTATTGGGCGCAAACCTAGTGCTCTGACTTGCCTACCGACAAGTGCCTGGTGGTCAAATTGGGCGCCGAGGTCTGTGACCTCTCGGGGGGCATGCGCCTGGTGCTCGACCGAGGCACGCAGGCTATCCACGCAAAGCTTGAGCGCTGTATTGAGCAAGGGCTTGTCGATGGCTCGATCACGTCCACAGCGCCAAGCGCGACGCTTGCGCAATCGCTCTATCAGGTTTGGCTCGGCGCTTCGTTGATGATGAAGATCGGCAAGCGCGACGACGCCTTTGAAACATCCCTGACTTTGGCAAAGCGACTTTTGTCGTAGCTATTTTTTACCAACTTACTAGACGACCGGTCTATTTAACTGAGGTCTATCATGACAGACAACGCCACTCGTACCGACTTATTCACCCCCATCAACCTGGGCGCGATGAAACTCGCCAACCGTATTTTGATGGCGCCTGTAACCCGTAGCCGCTATGCCGAAGATGGCATCCCCAACGCGCTGCACGCCGAGTATTACGCTCAACGCGCCACGGCGGGCTTGATCGTCGCCGAGGCCACCAATATTTCCGCGCAAGGCCGCGGTTACGCGGCCACCCCCGGCATCTGGAGCGAGGAGCAGGTTGCGGGCTGGAAGAAAGTCACGGACGCCGTGCATGCCGCCGGCGGCAAGATCGTCAGCCAGCTGTGGCATGTGGGACGCTTCTCCAGTGTCGAGCTGCAACCTGACGGTGCCGCACCGGTCGCGCCTTCCGCGATCAAGGCCGACGGCGACACCTACACCACCAACGGCTTCGTCCCGGTGTCGATGCCACGGGCGCTTGAAACCGATGAGATCCCGGGGATCATCGAGCAGTACAAACGTGCTGCCGAGAATGCCAAGCGGGCTGGTTTTGATGGTGTAGAGGTTCACTCGGCCAACAGCTACCTGCTGGACCAGTTCCTGCGGGACTCGACCAACCATCGCACCGACCAGTACGGCGGCTCCATCGAGAACCGTGCGCGCCTGACCCTGGAAGTGACCGAAGCAATCGTCAAGATCTGGGGCAACGACCGGGTTGGCATCCGCCTGTCGCCGGTCACGCCTGACGCCGGCAACACGCCGCCCGACAGCAACGTGATGGCGATGTACGGCTACCTGATCCAGCAGTTGAATGCCTTCGACCTGGCGTACCTGCATTTCGTTGAAGGCGCGACCGCCACCTCGCGTGAAGTGCCGGCAGGCGTGGACATGGACGCATTGAGCGCGCAGTTCAACGGGCCCTTCATAGGCAACAACAACTACGACCTGGACATGGCTATTGAGCGCCGCGCGCAAGGCAAGATCGACGCCGTAGCGTTTGGCCGCCTGTTTATCTCCAACCCGGACCTGGTTGAGCGCTTGCGTCGTGGGGCCGAACTGACCATCGCCCCGCGCGAGTCGTATTACGGCGGCGGCGCCAAAGGCTACACCGACTGGCCGGTCGGCAATTACTGATCCCCTTGTACCCGCGATAACCCAAAAACTGCCCGCACAGACGGGCAGTCACCAACCAGAGGAACGCCCATGAACTATCTGCAGAATAAAACCGCGATCATCACTGGCGCATCGTCCGGCCTGGGTGCTGCATCGGCACGTGCCTTGTCCGAGAAAGGCGTTCGAATTGTCGCAGCAGCCCTGGACCAGCAAGGCCTGGACGCCATCGTCAGCGAGTTGAAAGGCAAGGGCGGTGAAGCGGTAGGTCGCGTCAGCGACGTTACCAACCCTGAGGATATGAAAGCGCTCGCGCAATTCGCCCAGGACTCTTTCGGCTCGGTGGATATCCTGATCAACAACGCAGGCTTGATGCTGTTTTCCAACTGGGTCGACCTGGCCACCGATGATTGGGAAAAGATGATCAACGTGAACATCAAAGGCTACCTGCATGGTATCGCCGCGGTGTTGCCGTTCATGCTGAAACAGAAGTCGGGCCAGATCCTTAATATGGATTCGGTCGCCGGTCACCAGGTTGGGCCTGCTGCGGGTATCTACAGCTCCACCAAGTTCTTCGTGCAGGCTATGACTGAGTCGATGCGCAAAGAGCTGGGCGTGCAGCACGGCATCCGTGTCAACACGGTCAGCCCGGGTGTGATCAACACCGGTTGGGCCGATAAAGTCACCGACCCGGCAGGCCGTAAAGCGGCTCAAGAGCTGAATAAAATTGCTATCTCGCCGGACGATATTGGTCGCGCAGTGGTGTATGCACTGAATCAGCCTGAAAACGTCACCGTCAACGACCTGATCATTTCGCCGACCCGCCAGGATTGGTAAGTCATAAGCGTTGAAATCACCCAGCGCAGGCACCGGCGCAGCGCCTTGTGTGCTGCGCTCTTGGTGTGTCAGCGCGGGGTTTTGCCAGGCCGCTACGCTTTACCAGTTCGCGGCTTTTGCGATCTTGTCCAGCACCACAGTGACTTTGGGCGGTGAGAAATCCAATGCACAGGCCCATGCCGCGGCCAGCACATTTCGAGTCTCCTCGTGTTGAGCAGATACCAGCACGGTGGGGCCGTGGTTGATCAGCCGATAGGCTTTTTCAAGCGGCACTTCGGCAATGTGGTCGTGCATCGTAACTCCAGAAAAATTAAACCCCGCGTCCATTGCTGGAGCGGGGCAGGGCACCTTCACGCGGTGGCGGTTTGGTTCAGGTAAACCTGGAGGCTTTCATGCCCGCCGACAATGAGCGACTCGATGGTCGAGGTCCATTGCCCCTGGGGATCAGGTTCACGCGTGTCGAAGGTCGCAGACCACAGAATCACGGTTTTTTGCTCGCCGGTCAGCGGGGTCAATCGCACGCTCAACACATAGTTGTCGACCGGCAGTGGTGCTTCAACGAAGCGGTAGGAGAACTGCAGATTCACCGCGTCTACCGATAACAACTGCTCGCGCAGAATGGCGCCGTCCTGCAACGTCAGCCGACGGATACAGCCGACCAGACCGTCCGGCTGACCGTCCTCGATGACGCTCTGTGGGATCGCCGGGTGCCACTGGCTGATTTCCCCGAAGCGCTTGAGTACATCCCAAACGCGCTCGGCGCCGCCGTCTACAACGGCGCTGTATTCAACTTTTGCCATGATTCATCACCTTAAGAAACAGCATTGCGTTCAGGCCGCTCGGATCAGCCTTCGAACTGGTGATAAACCTTGGCGATCACCTTCCAGGTGCCGTCGATTTTGATCAGTGTCAGGTAATCGTTGTAGTCGGCGCCAATCGCGTCCTTTTCCATGTCCACACGTACCACGGCGGTGGTTGGGGTGATCGCCAGCACGTCCAGGCGTGTGCTGATATCCGGTGCCTTGCCATGAGTGCGGACGAAGTCGAACAGGTTGCTGATCGGGCCGCCCAACAGTTTGCCGTTGGTGAAGCCGTACATCACCGCTTCCTTGTGGAAGGCCTGCTCCAGCAATTGCGGGCTGCCTGCACGCAGGCCGTCTGCGTATTGCTGGGCCACGGCGACAACGGCGTTGTAGTCCTGGGTGGGTACTGCTTTGATGTTTTTGCTCATGGTCAAACTCCTTTGCAGGGTTTTGGCGCCAATGGGGCGCGGTTCAAGCGGGTGGGTTAAGGCGCAACGTGGGTGTGGTAGATCTTGCTGATGACGGTCCACTTTCCATCAACCTTCAGCAGGTTGAAGAAGTCGGTGAAGCAGAAGCCGGAGATGTCATTGGTATCGATACGTGCGCTGGCAGCGGTGCCGACGATATCGACATTGACGATGGCAGCTTTGGCTTCCGGTGACGGGCGGAAGGCGCTGTCGATGATGTCGAACAGACCCTGGATCGGGCCTCCGGTCAGCTTGCCTTCGCCATCTACACCAAAGAGGGTGGCCTGCTCGCTGAAGGCAGGCTTCATGAGGCTGCTCTTGGCTTGCTTGCCACCTTCGTTGTAGTGGTTCAGCACCATGACGATGGCGTTGTAGTCTTCGACGTAAGTTGGGTTGCTCATGGTGTTACTCCTGGTTTGAAGAGGGTTGAAGAAGGGCTTGGTTGATTGCTTTGCGTGCATATCGAGCGACGGTCAGTAAGGCGATCAGTGCAACGACCAGACCCGCCCAAGTCATCAACTGAGTCGAGCGATTGGTCGTTACCTCGCCACTGATTATCTGTGCGGCATCAGCTGCCAGAGAGCCCAGGTACGCATACAGAAATGTTCCAGGAAGCAGGCCGATCCAGGTCGTCAGCGGGAAATCCCGACGTGCGATTCGGCAGGCTCCGAGTCCGTAGCTCATCGGAGCGAATGGCACGATGGACGCCAGGCGCAAGAGAAAAATCATCCGAAAACCTCCAGACTCGATAGCGTGGTCGACCGCCTCTGATGTCGGGCTTTTCGCCATACATCCTTTGACCCAGGGCCGCAGCAGCGATCTGCCCAAGGCGAACGCGAGCGCTGCAGACAGCAAGCCAGCGGGCGAGATGAGCAGCGTTTCTCATTCATTCGGTCGGAATGCTTCCCGCCCAGCACATCACCCGAAAGCCATTTAATTAGCGATCGCTACATATTACGTGCATTTTATAGTGATCACTACAGTTAGTGTCAAGGCATTTGCTGTGGGTGTTGGGTAAGCCGAAGTGGACAATTTTGCGGTCATGACGCAGTTGAAGCGGCTGGGTTACGACGGCTATAACCCTGTGATCATCCCGCTCAAATATGCGCAGCGCCCGGCCTGCCGCGCCGGCAACAGCATCCCGTCAAGACCGGCCACACCGGAGCAGTTGGCACTACACCGATCAGGGGGCGTGCGCAGCGGGGTCGCACAATAATTGGCCGATTAAATTTGTGGCGTTGCTGACGAGCTTTTACTCGTCATGTCGTTGTTTTTTTACTATTATCGTTTATCTGCGCACTCAGGGAAGAGAGGCTGAGCGCCTTGAGGCGGGTAGAAAATTTACACTCGATCAATCAACGAGTTATTACCTTTGCCCAGAACGTACCGACTCAGCCAACCATAATTAGCTTTGGTGAAACCGATGAATAAAATTTGTGGCATCGTTGTATTGGTAGGTCTTGCCGTCTCTGGATGCGCTACTAAAACGCCAGAAAAGCCTAAAGTCACTCCCGCTCCTGCCGTCGCTCAGCAAGCACCCCCTCAACCCGCACAGCCAACACCCGCAAAGCCGCCTGTGCGCTATGAGGCTGCCTCTGCCAACGCCAGTGCTGAAGGCCCAGCCGCTGTCTCGCCTGAGACCGCCGAGCCGGAATCAGAGACAAAGTCGAACCAATACAGCGCTGAGCAATGCCGTAAAGAACTGGATGTTTTAAAGGTTTACAACAGAGCGTCTTACGACAAATACGAAGCGCAGTACCAGGCCATTGCCAGCAAGACTGCTAAATACATGCAAATTAAAGACTCAATAAGTGCCGATATAAACTATATGGTGCTGCCGGCTTATCAATTTCAAATTCGTGAATTCTGCTTCCGGGTCAAGACCCGTCTTTCGGAACTTGTGCTTCGCCAAGCCAGACCCTGATTACACGCTAGGCCGTGTGGCTGCCGGCGGGGTGCACAACCCTGCCGGGAAGGTGTCGGCACCCGCGCTGTTCACCGAAGACTTGCCAGGCAGCCAGAGCCTGCAAGAGCGCTTGCTGGTGGCCGAAAATGCCAGCCAGCTCACCCCCCCCCAACCGGTGTGGCCGTTAGCAGCACCCATGCAATGATGGCTTAGAGTTTGAACTGCTGGGTCAATTGGCTAAGGTCGGTTGCCAGCTTCGTCAGCTCAGCGGTGGCTATCGCCGTTTGGTTCGAGCCTTCTGATGCCTCGCTGGACAAGTCGCGAATACTCACGAGGTTGCGGTCGACCTCCCGCGCCACCTGCGCCTGTTCCTCTGCGGCGGTTGCGATCATCAAATTTCGTTCGTTGATCTGGCTCAGGGAATCGGTAATTTCGGACAGGACCTTACCCGCGCCGTTGGCCATTTCAAGCGTTTGCGCGGCTTGGATACTGGTCTGACTCATCGATGACACGGCATTGCCGGTGCCGGCCTGAATCGAATCGACCATTTGCTCAATTTCTTGCGTGGATTTTTGCGTGCGATGGGCGAGGGCTCTGACCTCATCGGCGACCACCGCAAAACCACGGCCGGCTTCGCCTGCGCGTGCCGCTTCAATCGCCGCGTTCAACGCGAGCAAATTGGTCTGCTCGGCGATACCGCGGATCACATCCAGCACCTTGCTGATGTCGGTCGCCATGCTCGCCAAGGCTTGCACTTCCACGGAGGTTGACTGAACGTTGGCGACCATGACGTTGATCGCCGCAACCGTTTCGTTCACCTGATTACGCCCCGCGATAGCAGCGGTGCTGGACAGCGAGGTGAGGTCGGAGGTGGACGCGGCATTGCCTGCGACTTCTTCCACGGCTGCACTCATTTCATTGACGGCGGTGGCCGCCATTTCAATTTCATGGTTTTGACGCTGAATAGTGCGCGAAGCCCCCTCAGTCACCGCATGCATTTCTTCGGAGGTGGCGGCCAGTTGGGTCGATGAATCACCAATCAGCGCCAGCGCATCACGCAAGTTTGACTGCATCGTTGCGATTGCTTTAACCAGTTGGGCCGCCTCGTCGGTGCCTTCAACTTTAACGTCGTTGCTCAAGTCATTCGCGGCGATACGTTGTGCGATCGCTAATGATTCGTTAATGGGCACTGTCAGGCTGCGGGTATAGAGCCACGCCAATATTAACGAGGCGGTCACCGAAACCAGCATAAAAACGCCAACTATCATCAGTGTTTGTTGATAAATATCGTCAGCGTCCTGTCCGGCTTTTTTGGCCTTGTCTTCGTTTATGCCGATGAGGTTTTTAAGTGCAACTTCAACCTGATCGGCCGCATTTTTCATTTGGCCATTTGAAATGGAAACTGCGGTTTCCAATTGCTGCGCTGCCACCGAGGCAAGGTACAGCTCCTGAGCCTTGGTGTACTCGCTTTGAGCCTCACGCAGACGCTCAAATGCTTCTTGACCGCGCGCAGTGACAATCAGCGCCTTCAATGACTGCAGGTATTGATCAATCATTTGCCGGGATTGCTGGATGTCGCTGAGTGCCTTGGTTTTACGCTCTTGAGGCTCTATCGGGTTACGCACGCGTGCGTTGTTGCCCCGGATACTCACGAATTCCCGGTCCAGTTGCCCCAACAACTTGACGCTCGGCACTACGTTAGTTTCAACGTATTTTTCGGCTGTTTTTAGTAGCCCGGCTTGCCGCAAGGCAAGTAACCCCATTGCAACGATTATCAGGCAGAAAAAGCCAAAGCACAGAGCTGAACGGGGCGCAAGGTTGAGCTTTCGTAGGAGCATATCAAGTACCAGAGCGTGGGGTGGGCGGGTATTCATCCTTGAACATATTATCGACCCACCGCTGGGATGCTTTAATTATGGGCGTAATAGAGCGTGTCTATTTCTACCGCTCATAGTCTTCCGACGCCCGTCGACCGCTGGCTAATTAATCGGCTAACCCTACAAGCTGTCCATTGCATGAAAAAAGTAGTGCGCTGCTCCTGTTGTTTCTTGTTTCCAGCGGCGCCTCCAGCACATTGACGATCAAGGCGATCATGCCAGTGATGGAGGCGCGAGAGCGCAATCAAACACTGCTGGGGTCGGCGCCGTCTGCTGATCGGGGTGGCGCGGATGTGTCTTGCGTCAGCCAATGTTCATGGCTCGCCACTGAGCTCAGTCATCGCTCGCTACTGACGCCGTTCAATCGACACGCAAACGTTACGCGCGACTTAGCGCGTGTAACAATTGCGTGTTTAAATGTTTATGTCGGCCCACGCTGCAATCGCCGCAGCCGACATGCCATTGATGGCTGTCATTGATTCACACCAAGGAGCTACACCATGCAAGGACGTATGAAGTTTAAACATCTGGCGTATCTGTTGATCCCGCTGGTTGCCGCCTGTACCACACCGGATAGAACACGCGAAGCCGCCGTTGCGACTCAGGCCACGCCACACGCGGCGTTGCAGTTGGATAACTGTTCGGTGGGCTGCCCTACCGGCGGCAGCCCGCTGACGTTGAACCGCCAGGCGTACACGCTGAACAACAACGGCTCCACCAAGTTTGCGAACTGGGTGGCGTACAAAATTACCAAAACCACGCCGGCCAGCGGTCGCTCGCGCGACTGGGCGACCGACCCGGACATACCCGCCGGTGAAACGCTGGACCCGGTGGATTACAACGGCGCCAACGTCGCGCTCAAAGTTGATCGTGGCCATCAGGCCAACCTCGCGTCGATGGCGGGGGTTGCGGACTGGCAAACCCTCAACTACCTGTCGAACATCACCCCGCAAAAGTCCGACCTTAACCAAGGGCCTTGGGCGCATCTTGAAGATCAGGAACGCACGCTCAGCAAGGCGGCAGGCATTGACCAGGTGTATGTCGTCACCGGGCCGTTGTACGAGCATTTTGTGGGTACGCTGCCGGGTACCAACAAGGTTCACACGATCCCCAGTGGTTACTGGAAAATCATCGTTGCCGGAAGCTCGCCGGAGCAAGGTCTGTATGCATCGTTTGTGATGGAGCAGGAGACGGCGAAGAACGCGAACTTCTGTAATTATCAGGTGACCGTGAGTCAAATCGAAGAGCGCTCGGGGCTCACGTTCTGGAGCAACTTGCCGCAAGCGGTGCAGGCTGCGCTGAAGTCAAAACAGGGGCAGTTACCCAGCCGGCTGGGCTGTAAGTAACGTTTAAAGCCGTGTTGTGCGCGTGTAATACAACGCAATCGAGCATTACACGGCTGTCTGTCCAACCGTTCGGATGCGCGTCTCCAGATACTTTAAACCTTCTACATAAGCGCAATGTCGATAGCTCAAGACACGTCGCCACGTAGAAGGAACGGCAATGATAGGAATCGTGATACCTGCCCATAACGAAGAAAAACACATCAGTGAGTGTCTCGCTTCGGTACTGCGGGCCGTTCAACATCCGGCCCTGCAAGGCCGGCACGTTGAAGTACTGGTGGTATTGGATGACTGCACCGACACGACGGCGGCGCTGGTCTCGGCAAAGACCGTGGCGATGCTCGACGTGTGTTTTCGCAATGTCGGCAAGGCCAGGGCGGTTGGCGCAGAGCAGTTACTCGAAGCGGGCGCCGAGTGGCTGGCGTTCACCGATGCGGACACGCAGGTGCCGCCGGATTGGCTGGTGCGCCAGATCGAGTTTGGCGCGGATGCGGTCTGTGGAACCGTCGAGGTAGACAGTTGGAGCGAGCATGGTGACGCCGTGCGCTCAACCTATATGGCGTTGTACCAGTTTACCGAGAACCATCGCCACATCCATGGCGCCAACCTCGGCCTGAGCGCTGCGGCCTACCGTAACGCCGGGGGCTTTCAGCATTTGGTTGCACACGAGGACGTGCGCCTGGTGGCTGACCTGGAAAGAATTGGTGCGCGCATTGTCTGGACCGCCACCAACCCGGTGATCACCAGTGCGCGCCGCGACTATAAATGCCGAGGCGGTTTTGGCGAGTATTTGGCGGCGCTTATGCCTGGCCCTGGCCACCTTGACAGCGAGCCCCGCGTCAGTTCAGACAGTTCGATTTAACGCACTTGATCTCCCGGCGATTTAAAATCGCTAGGGATAAAGGGGCGAATAATTCAAACTTTTTCAGGTGAGTAAAATCCCAACCGCTCGTCAGGCTTGAAGTGGATTTGTTGAACATACGCCGTGCTCTCCCGGACAGATAAAACAGGTACTGACAAAAATGTCCTTTTCGTCCTGGTTCTGGGAGAACTTAATGAAAGCCATCGTTTACAACGGCCCTCGTGACGTCAGTGTGCAAAATGTTCCCGACGCCAAAATCGAAAAACCTACCGACGTTCTGGTGCGAGTCACCGCGACTAATATCTGCGGCTCTGACCTGCACATGTATGAAGGGCGTACTTCGTTCGAGACCGGCCGCGTGTTCGGGCACGAGAACCTGGGGGAGGTGATTGAAGTCGGCGCAGGCGTCGACCGGGTTAAAGTCGGTGACCGTGTGTGCCTGCCGTTCAACATCGGTTGCGGCTTCTGCGAAAACTGCGAGAAGGGCCTTACCGGCTTTTGCCTGACCGCAAACCCGGGCAGTGCCGGTGCGGCGTATGGCTTTGCCGACATGGGGTCGTATCAGGGCGGGCAGGCAGAACTGCTGCGCGTGCCCTATGCCGACTTCAACTGCCTGGTATTGCCCGAGGATGCGCAAGAGCGTGAAGACGACTATGTCATGCTGTCGGACATCTTCCCGACGGGTTGGCACGCCACCGAGTTGGCGGGCCTGCTGCCGGGTGAAAGTATCGCCATTTACGGCGCCGGCCCGGTTGGTTTGATGGCCGCCCACGCGGCGATGATCAAAGGTGCCTCGCAGGTATTTGTGGTCGACAATCATCCCGACCGGTTGAAGTTGGCTGCTCAAATGGGCGCCACGCCGATCAACTCGCTTGAGAAAGAAGCGGTGGACCAGATATTGAATCTGACGCACGGCAAGGGCACTGATCGCGGCTGTGAATGTGTGGGTTATCAATGCTGTGATCGGCATGGCCACGAAGCCAATCACCTGACCATGAACAACCTGGTCGCTTCCACCAAAGCCACCGGCGGGATCGGTGTCGTTGGCGTGTTCGTACCGCAAGACCCAGGCGCAAAAAATGAGCTGGCGAAGGAAGGCAAAATGGCCTTCGACTTCGGCGCGTTCTGGTTCAAGGGGCAGCAGATTCGAACCGGGCAAGCGAACGTAAAAGTCTACAACCGCCGCTTGGCTGAGCTTATCCATCACGGGCGCGCCAACCCTGCGCAGATCATTTCGCACCGCCTTAAACTCTCCGAGGGGCCTGATGCGTACAAGCACTTCGACGCACGTGACGACGGCTGGACCAAGGTTGTACTCAAGCCTGCTGCGTAAGTAGAACAAGCGCTGTAGTTTGATCAAACGCGCACGCCTGTGGGAGCGGGCTGGCTCGCGATGCAGGCACCTCGGTGCATCAGACATACCGAGGTGATGCGATCGCAGGCAACCCAGCTCCCACCTTTCACCGCGTTCGGCTTGGCAGATGGGTCGGCTTTCAGGCCGCCCGCTGTTGATTTGATCTGGCAAGCCTCCCGTCACCCAAATACCCTGTGTGCACTCGCCTTTGATCCCTGGCGCTCAGCCGCCGCGCAGACAGAATCTGCCTATCAGGCAACCATATTTTTACTATTAGGAATTTTTGCGAAGCAGGCTATTCTTGGTAACTGTCAACGTAGAGCGCTGCGTTCAACGTTGATTGGGACATAAGAATTTACCCGGTTTTCTCAGCACTCTGCGCGCGCGCATAACAGTTAATTGATCAGCCTTGTGCGTGGCGAACATTGAGGGGCAGTGCGCCGACATCGAGCGTGGTGTTTTTAAGGTTACCTATCAATGTAGCGAGTGCTGTTGCGGATTGGATGGCCTGATGAATATGACGAAAAGGTGTATCGAGCATGTCAACTGAATCGAAGTGCCCCTTCAACCATGCTGCCGGCGGCGGCACTACCAATCGCGATTGGTGGCCCAAGCAACTGAACCTGAAAATCCTGCATCAGCATTCCTCGCTCAGTGACCCAATGGGCGAAGGCTTCGACTACGCCAAGGAATTCAAGACCCTTGATTTTGAAGCCGTCAAACAGGACCTGCGCGATGTCATGACCCAGTCTCAAGACTGGTGGCCAGCGGATTTTGGTCACTACGGCCCGCTGTTCATTCGGATGGCGTGGCACAGCGCGGGTACTTACCGTACCGCCGACGGTCGTGGCGGTGCGGGTGCCGGTCAGCAGCGCTTTGCGCCCCTCAATAGCTGGCCGGATAACGTCAGCCTGGACAAGGCTCGCCGCTTGATCTGGCCGGTCAAGCAAAAGTATGGTCGCAAGATCTCCTGGGCCGATTTGATCGTACTCACCGGCAACGTTGCGCTGGAATCCATGGGCTTCAAGACCTTTGGCTTTTCCGGTGGCCGCCCGGATGTCTGGGAACCGGAAGAAGACGTTTACTGGGGTTCCGAGACCACGTGGCTGGGCGGTGAAGAACGCTACGGCGCGCAAAAGAAAATGCAGCAGCCGGGTGAGGGCACGTTGGTCGCCGAGCCTGACAACCACGGCGAAGAACACAGCCGCACCGCGAACGGCGAGCGCACGCTGGAGAACCCGCTGGCTGCCGTGCAGATGGGCTTGATCTACGTAAACCCTGAAGGCCCTGAGGGTGTTCCAGACCCAGTGGCCTCGGCGAAAGACATTCGTGAAACCTTCGGCCGCATGGCCATGAATGACGAAGAGACCGTGGCACTGATCGCCGGCGGTCACGCCTTCGGCAAGACTCACGGTGCAGGGCCGGCTGACAACGTTGGTCCGGAGCCTGAAGCAGCCGGTCTTGAAGAGCAGGGGCTTGGCTGGAAAAACGCCTTCGGCAGCGGCAAAGGCGGGGACACCATCACCAGCGGCCTGGAAGTGACCTGGACATCGACGCCGACGAAATGGAGCAACGAGTACCTCGAAAACCTGTTTGGCTTCGAATGGGAGCTGACCAAAAGCCCGGCCGGCGCACATCAATGGATACCGAAAAACGGTGCCGGTGCCGGTAAGATTCCAGATGCCCACGACGCGGCCAAGCGGCACGCGCCAAGCATGCTCACATCGGACCTGGCACTGCGCTTTGACCCGGCGTATGAACAGATCTCCCGACGTTTTCTGGCCAACCCCGAGCAACTGGCCGACGCGTTCGCCCGTGCCTGGTTCAAGCTGACTCACCGCGACATGGGCCCGCTTGCGCGTTACCTCGGCCCGGAACTGCCGGCTGAAGAACTGCTGTGGCAGGACCCGATTCCGGCGGTTGACCATCCGTTGGTCGACGAACACGATGTGGCCGCACTGAAGGGCAAAGTGCTCGCCTCAGGCCTTACGGTCTCGCAGTTGGTCTCAACCGCGTGGGCCGCAGCGTCGACCTTCCGTGGTTCGGATAAGCGCGGCGGTGCCAACGGCGGCCGTCTGCGTCTGGCCCCGCAGAAAGACTGGGCAGTCAACCAGCCGCAGCAACTGGCAAGTGTTCTGCAGACGCTGGAAGGCATACAGCGCGAATTCAACGCAGCGCAGTCTGGCGGTAAAAAGATTTCACTGGCCGACCTGATCGTGCTGGCGGGTAACGCGGGTGTAGAGCTGGCCGCTAAAAATGCCGGTCAGCAGGTCACCGTGCCGTTTACCGCGGGCCGCGCAGATGCGTCCCAGGAGCAGACGGATGTTGAGTCGTTCGGCTTCCTTGAGCCGATTGCCGATGGCTTCCGTAACTACCAAAAGGGCCATTACCGGGTGTCGGCTGAATCATTGCTGGTCGACAAGGCGCAATTGCTGACCCTGACCGCACCCGAGATGACTGTGCTGTTGGGCGGCCTGCGGGTTCTGGATACCAATGTCGGGCAGAGCAAGCTGGGTGTGTTCACGCATCGAGCGCAAACCCTCAGCAATGACTTCTTCAAGAACCTGTTGGACATGGGCGTCGAGTGGAAAGCTGTCTCGGGCGCCAACGATACCTTCGAGGCACGTGACCGCAAAACCGGTGAGGTCAAGTGGACGGGCTCGCGCGTTGACTTGGTATTCGGCTCGCACGCTCAGTTGAGGGCACTGGCTGAAGTGTATGGCAGCGCCGATGCACAGGAGACCTTTGTGAAAGACTTCGTGGCGGCCTGGACCAAAGTGATGAACCTGGATCGTTTTGACCTTGCCTGAGGTTTTCGTCAGCCCTTAAGCACCCCCTTGAACGCCTCTCTCTGAGAGGCGTTTTTTTTGCGTGCAGCACGCGTGGCGCAGTCGCCTTTTTTAAAAAACTCGGGAGTCGCGCTAAGTTTGGGACCCGTCCTACATCATTTTTTTTATCGCTTTGTTAGCTTGCCTTGAAAATTGAGCGTGTCCGGTGACTGGCTTGGGCGTCGCGTTTTTCTTGCACTTTTCAGGTTAAGGATAAGCGTATGTTCGCGTCAGCCAATGCTGCGCACTTCGCGTTGTTAATCCCGTCCGTTAGTAACGATTTCAAGGTGCTGGCCTTTCACGGCACTGAAGCGATCAGCACCTTGTACGCGATTAAGATTGAGCTCGTCAGCGAGGCGCCGGACTTCGATCTTGGGCGCCTGCTCAGCCAGCCCGCCTTCTTGCAGTTCGGCCTTAATGGCGAAGGTATTCATGGGCATATTGAAGATGTGTTGGCAGGTGAGGCCGGTAAACGCCTGAGCCGGTATCAACTGACGTTAGTGCCCGCGCTGCACTATTTGCAGTTCAGCCACAATCACCGCATCTTCCAACACCTGACGGTGCCGCAGATTGTCGCCCAGGTGCTCAACGGCCACGGCATCCAGGCCGATGTGTACACCTTCCATGTCCGCAGCGCTGTAGAGCGAGAGTACTGCACGCAATACGCTGAAAGTGACTTCGACTTCATCAGCAGGTTGTGCAGTGAGGAAGGGATTTCGTGGCACCACCAGCACAGCCAACATGGCCATCAGTTGCTGTTCACCGACAATCAGGCCTGCTTCCCCTTGCTGGGGGCGACCCCGTATCAGCAGGACGCTGGCCTGGTGGCGGATTACCCGGTCGTCAGCCAGTTCTCCACGCGTTTCAGTAGCCGAACCAGCCAGGTCACGCGTCGTGGCTATGATTTAAGGCGCCCAAGCCTGCTGCGGCAAAGCCGAGCTGCCGTCGAGTTTAGCCCTGCACTTGAAGACTACCGTTACCCGGCGCTGATCGAGCATGAAAAACTCGGCAAGCAGCTCGCCCAACAGGCGCTGGAGCGTCACCGTGCCGACTACCAGTTGGCCGAGGGCCAGAGCGATCAACCCACCTTGCGCAGTGGCCACTTCTTTGACCTGACGGAACACCCGCGCCAATCGTGCAACGCGTTGTGGCTGTTGCTCAGCGTGACCCACACAGGCAAGCAGCCTCAATCACTTGAGGAGGCAGCCACCACTGAGGTTGAACCCGAAGACGGTTTCACACAGGGTTACCGCAATACCTTCACTGCGATTCCGTGGGATGCGGTGTACCGGCCACCCTTGGTCACGCGCAAATCGCCGATGGTCAGCCAGACCGCCCGTGTCACCGGACCCGCCGGGGAAGAAATTTTTTGCGATGAGTACGGCAGGGTCAAGGTCGAGTTCCATTGGGACCGCGCCGAGTTGGGCAGCGACAAGAGCAGTTGCTGGCTACGGGTGTCGTCGAGTTGGGCGGGCGACAGCTTCGGCGCCGTAACCATTCCGCGCGTGGGTATGGAAGTGGTGGTGACTTTTTTGGAAGGCGACCCCGACCATCCGCTGGTTACCGGTTGCGTGCCCAACAAGGTCATGCCGGTGGCGTACCCGTTACCGGCGAACAAGACCAAAAGCGTGCTGCGCAGCCATAGCTCGCCGCGCAGTGGTGGCTACAACGAACTGTCGATTGAAGACCGGGCAGGGCAGGAACTGATCTACCTGCATGCTCAACGCGACATCGAACAAGTGATCCTCAATGACAGCGACATCAAGGTCGGTAATGACCGCTTTGAACAGGTGGGCAGCAACAGTTCCAGCGTGATCCAGGGCGATGAACTGCACACCACCCAAGGTCTGCGTAACACCGCTATCGGTGGTAATGAACGGCTCAGCATTACCGGCAACAGCAGCACAATGGCAGGCGGTACGCTGGTGATTCAGGCCGGCACACAAGCGCATCTCACCGCCGCCAACGTGGTGATAAACGCAGGCGTGAGCCTGACGCTCAGCGCCGGCGGGCAACACCTGCTCATCACCGCAGGCGGCATTTTCAGCAGCGTGCCTATTGTTCAGGGCGGCGCGCCGGTGGCAGGGGTTCCTGCGCTTCAAGCCGCACAGGCGTTTGCCAGCGCACCACAAGCGTTTATCGCTAACCCGCCGTCCATTCTGGCTGCCGTTAAACAGCAAGCGGCGGACCACTGCCCGCTCTGCGAGGCCTGTGTTGCTGGCCTGTGCAACATTGGAGAGTCCGCATGAGTGTGCTTGAGCAATGGTTGCAAGAGCAGCGCCAGCAGGGGCGCCACCTCTACCTGGTACTCGACACCCACGGCCAGCTTGAAGAACGCACTGCGTTGGCTTGCGAGCGTGGCGTCGACCAGTACCGCAATCTGTACATTGGCACACCTGCCGAGTCATTGGCGAACGTCGCACCTTACCTCTTTCACTTGGGCAATACAGGCCATCCGGCCCTTCGGGCACTCCTCGATACACCTGAGCGTCACTGGGGCTGGCTTGCCAGTGCGGCAAGCGCTGACCTTGATGCGTTGACCACGCATTGGCAAAACCGCCTGGTGAAGGGGGAGCGGCCGAACCAGGCGCTTTATCGCTTTCACGACAACCGAGTATTGGGGCGCGCACTGGCCTGTTTACACCCCGAGCAGCGCCCGGACTACCTGGGCCTCATCACCAGCGTGTGTTACTGGCAGGCCGGGCAGTGGGCGGTCACCGATAACCCAAACCCCGGTATTCATCCCCTGCCGGCAGACCCCGCCTGGTGCCATACCCCAACGCCGGAATCTACCGTCAAAAGCCTGCAGTTCGACAATGCGCGGCGTTACCTGGCCCGCAAACACATCGGCCGCCTGCTCGACCTGGCCCGGCAGCAAGACATCGATAGCTGGCTGCGCGGCCAGCTCGACTTGGCGCATACGTGGGGCTGGCAGGAACCTCACACCCTTCACTTTTTGCTGACGCAAAGCGTACTCGCGCCGGACTACACCGCGCCCAAGTCCTGGCTTCCCCGGCCAAACGAAACACCGCAAGCGCATGTTGACCGGGTTTATCAGGAAGCGCTGTATTGGCAGGGGGATGGGCCTTTATGAAGCGCGTCATTCGCCATTTAGCCCTTGGCAGTTGCCTGGCCCTTAGCGTGGGCTGCTCTGCCAGCGAAAAGTCCAACACCTTCACGTTTACCGCCGACTTGCCTCCGGGGTTTGCCTATGTCGCCTCCGTGAGCTACGTGCCCGTCCCCGGCCAGTCCTGCGACTTAGGCAGACGTGACAATTTGAAACAGCAGTTCAACCGCGAATGGCGGACTGAATACAAGCCTGATGCGCAGATTGAAATACGCCGCACCCGCAAAGGCTGTGAGTTGGTTATTAACGGGATAGAGCTAGAGATCAAAGCGGCCTACGGGAAGGACCGAGGTGATTTCGGCGGTGACTCCGGGTTTATCGCCGTACGCGATCACCTTAACGCTGACGACAAGCGCACCTTCAGTGCTGCTGGCGAAAGCCAGTTTTCCGGCCAGTGTCAGTGGTTTTTCCGCACGATTGGTCCCAAGCGTTACATAACCAAAATTCTCTACTGCAAAAGTACCGACGCCCAAGGCAATGTCACCAAAGGTCGGCCGTTTGCCGCATACACCCTCGATCAGCTACCGGGTAAAACCGTGAAGCTGAACATCAAGCTGGCTGATTTAGAAAAACCAGCTGTCGGCGATACGTGGGTCAAGGTGCCCGGAGGTTGGAAGCGCTGCATGGGCGACAACTTTGAAGATCAATATGCGTTTTGCTACGGCAATTACAGAGACTTCAGCAGTTTCAAAATGCCGGATGGCCGCAGTTGCACTATTTATCCCGGCTGTACCGAAAACAAAGAGGTAACCCCATGAGCCTCGCAGCCCTTAAAGACAATAACAAAGCGTTATTTGACGGCCTTGTTTGTGCCCCAACCCGCAAGTGCACGTTGACCGGGTTTATCAGGAAAACACTGTATCGGCAGGGAGATGCCCCCGTATGAAACCCGTCATGCGCCATTTAGTCCTGGGCAGTTGCCTGGCCCTGAGCGTGGGCTGCTCTGTCAGCGAAAAGTCCAACACCTTCACGTTCACCGCTGACTTGCCTCCGGGGTTTGCCTATGTCGCCTCCGTGAGCTACGTGCCCGTCCCCGGCCAGTCCTGCAACCTCGGTAGGCGTGACAACTTGAGAAAGCAGTTCAACCGCGAATGGTGGCGTGAATACAAGCCTGATTCGCAGATTGAAATACGCCGCACCCGCAAGGGCTGTGAGTTGGTTATTAGCAGCATAGAGCTTGAGATCAACGCTGCCTACGGGAAAGACATCGGAGAATCCGGCGGTGACTCCGGGTTTATCGCCGTAAGGAATCATCTTGATCCTCGCGACAAAGGCTCCTTCAACGCTGCTGGCGAAAGCCAGTTTTCCGGACAGTGTCAGTGGTTTTTCCGCACGATTGGTCCCAAGCGTTACATAACTAAAATTCTCTACTGCAAAAGTACCGACGCCCAAGGCAATGTCACCAAAGGTCGTCCGTTTGCTGCGTACACCCTCGATCAGCTACCGGGTAAAACCGTGAAGCTGAAGATCAAGCTGGCTGATTTAGAAAAACCAGCTGTCGGCGATACGTGGGTCAAGGTGCCCGGAGGTTGGAAGCGCTGCATGGGCGACAACTTTGAAGATCAATATGCGTTTTGCTACGGCAATTACAGAGACTTCAGCAGTTTCAAAATGCCGGATGGCCGCAGTTGCACTATTTATCCCGGCTGTACCGAAAACAAAGAGGTAACCCCATGAGCCTCCCAACCCTGGAAGACAGTGACAAAGCGTTCTTCAGCGGCCGTATTCATGCCTGCCCGGTACGCGGGCACTCGACCAGTTTCCAGTTAGTGGATGAACTGGGGGACGGCAAACCCTATGCCGGTTTGGCGTATGTGGTCATCGACTACGAGGATGTGGTTTACAACGGCAAACTGGATGTCAACGGCTTCGGCAAAGTGGAGAACCACTACAGTGGTCCTGTGGTGCTGAAACTTAGTCAGCCGTACTTGGGAAGCGAAAAGACCTACACGTTTTTGCGAGAAAGACCCCACTACCCGCTACCCATCACTGAACTCCAAGTACGCGCCGAGAAAACCCGTTTTCTCAATAAATCTGGCGCCCGCACACAAACCAATCCGGCCCAGAGCAACGCAAATACCTTCTACCAGGTTGAAGTGCGTGAGCTGGTTGACCACTGGGCGCACCTTCCGCCCATAGTGGCGCGTCATTTTCCACCCAATCCCCATGTATTTTCGTTGTTCAGGCAGGAATCTGAGGTAAGAAACTTTAAGTTCAAACAGGGCGGCAGTAGCACTGGTGTCACGCAGTACGATTTGGCCATGTCAGGGCCAGGGTTTACGCTGTCTTCACGCCCGCCAAGGGGCGTTGCCCTGATGCCGGACCAGCACACCGTGCTGGAGGTGCGCCCACTGCGCGCGCTACGGCCCATGCTTTCGCCGAGCAATGACTTTTGCGCGCTTAACCTCTACCAACTGGCGCTGATGTCGACGCTGAGTTATAGCGACTTTGCGCAACACCCCGGCGCTCATCCGGTAGAAACCGACACCGTAAGTTTTCCGTTGCAGCCGAGTATCGGTAATTGGTTTGCTGACGCACTCGCGAAATTTGAAGAGCTTTGGCAGGTGGATGCGGCGCAGGCTGGCGGGAAAACCTATTACCCTTTGTACGAGGAAGTGCCGTACTCCAAGCGGCTGGAGGTCGTACCCTTTGACCCCGAACTGTACTCGGAAGTGAATAACCCTAACTTGGGTGAAAAACAGGAAAACCCGGCAAACATCCACTGTCTTGATGACAGCAAAGATGAGGAGGGTACTGACACTCAAGCCTTCATCACTCATCACGACGCGCTGATTTTGATTTCGATACGCGGCACTGCCAGTGTGGATGATGCCCTGCGCGACATGGACGCCAATCAGGTGCCTTTTGAGCAAGGGGAGGGCAAGGTGCATAACGGATTTTACGGTGCAGCCCAAGTGGCCTTTCGTTTTGTAGCGCGCTATCTGGACAAGTTTTACAGCGGACAAAAAATGGTCATTACCGGGCACAGTCTGGGCGGTGCAATTGCGCTGATAGTGTCTGAAATGCTGCGACGTGATAAACGCTATGCAGCGGACATTGTGCTCTACACCTACGGCGCCCCACGCGCCGGTGACAGCACCTTCGTAGAAGCAGCCAAGCCCCTGACCCACCACCGCATCGTCAATCAAAACGATCCGGTGCCCAGCGTGCCATCGACCTGGATGAACACGTCCACCCAGCGACAGTACGCCGGACAAGGCGTCGTGACGGTAGTAAACCCTACGCTGGGCTTGTCGTGGTTTGCACTGGGCATGATTAACATGACCGGTGAACCCTTCACTCACCACGGTACGCTGCGCCACTTCATGCCGGTCTACTTTAGCGCCCGCCTCAAGTCCTCGCTGCTCTGGAAGCCGGGTTGCAGCACCATCAACGACCACGGCTGCGCTGTCGCGTTAAAGGCTATAGACGGCTTGCCGGATCGCGGTTCATTCCTGCGGCAAGTGATTGATAATGCCGACCACAAAATGGTGCATAGCTACATTCCAAACTGCTGGGCCAGCCTGCGTCGCTGGCAGCAAGCGCACCTGTCCAATCGTTCGTTGGTGACTGACGATGAGTTCTACCAAGTGGATGAGTCATTGAAGAATGCCAAGCGGCAAATTCTCGACCTTGAGATGCGGCATGCTGCAAGGCCTGAACGCTATAGAAGTGGTAGCGCCGGAATTATCGATGCGCTTCAGAAGGAAGCAGACAACATACTGGCAACACGCACGCGCCTGTGTTCCTTACGACGTGAGCGAGTCACCGAAGCCCACGTGTATGGTGTGTTCGCCGGCACCCGCGAACTGATAGAGAACGACTTGCCTCGCTGGAACGCGCACCCGCAGAACAGCACCGAAGAACAACTGGCAATGGCCCCTCCGTCGGCCGAAGACAATGAGCGGGCGATAGCCGCCATTACCGGAGCCTTCGTGCCTGGCGCGCCCTACACGCTGAATATTGATTCGTTTACCTAGCTTCAGCCAAACGTTAACAACTGCGCGAGTACGCGCATCAACATAGACGTTACGCCGGGCCGGCCCTACTTGACCTGCCCGCCAAAGCTTCCCTGTTCTATCCACGCTTCCAACGCCGTTGCACTCATCGGTTTGGCTATCAAGTAACCCTGCGCCTCTGAACAGCCCCACTGCGTTAGCAGATTAAGAATTTTCTGACTTTCCACGCCCTCGGCAACCACTTGGTAGCCCAGCCCCTTCGCCAGCCCAATCAGGGTTTTAACCAGTTGCTTGTCATTGGTGTTAGTGCCCAGACCGCTGATCAGCGATTGGTCAAGTTTGACAGTGTTGGCGGGGAGCTCTTTCAAATAGGCCCAGTTGCTGTAGCCGGTGCCGAAGTCATCCACGGCCACTTCTACGCCAACCTCGCGGACACGCTTGAGTTGTCGGATGATCTCGTCAGGGTTGGTCATGAGCATGCGTTCAGTGAACTCAAGTTCAAAGCTTGCCGGGTCCAGGCCGTGTGTGTCGATTTGATTAAGCAGCGTGTCGACGAATTCGGTACTTTCCAGGTCGCTGACGGCAATGTTCATGGCGATGCGCAGGCGCAGGCCGCGGGCTTTCCAGGCGATCGCTTGTTGGACTGTTGCATTGAGCACCCACAAGCCAACGGAAGGTATCAAGGCGGTTTTTTCAGCCAACGGTATGAATTCAGCAGGGCTGATATTGCCAAGTAATGGGTGAGTCCAGCGTATTAACGCCTCTACCGACTGACAACTGCCTGAGGGCAGGTTGATTTTTGGCTGATACACGAGGCTGAACTGTTTGTCCGAACTGACCGCCTCCGGCAATGAACTCAATAACATCAAGGCGCGTTGTTGCGCGGCATCGAACTGCGGCTCATACAGCGACCAGCCCAACTGACGATCGCGGGCTTCATCTGCCGCGCTGACCACCAGGCGTACCCAATCTTGCTGCGGCGCCTGCGAGGTCAGAACCGGTAGGACACCAATACCCACTTGCAGCGGAATAGGGATGCCGTGGCATGCGACTGGCTGTTTGAAGTTGCTCAGAATACTTTCGCAGATATGCCGGGCGGTCTGGTTATCCTTAAGAATAAAACCAAACCGCGTTGAGCTGATTTTATACAACACGCACTGGCTGGGTAAGAGCGTTTGCAGGCGAGATTTTATCGCCAAAATCAGCTCTTCCGCGAAACTGTAACCCAGCGCTTTCACGATGTCGTTGAGCAGCTTGGGGGTTATAACGTCAACGGCATAGATCTGGCATACGTCATTAATCTGTAGGGTTTGACGTATGTCTTCCTCAAGCCGCAGCCGATTAAACAGCCCAGTGGGTTGATCCACGAAATTTCGGGAGCGCACACCACGGATGCGCATCATCACCAGTTCGGCGAAGCTGTTGAGCATCGCCATGTCACTCTCAGTCATGGCCGGGCGCGCAAGCGTGTCAATGATGCACAGGCTGCCCAGCGTAAAACCTTCTTCGGTAATCAGTGGCGCGCCGGCGTAATAACGGATATACGGCGGGCCGGTAACCAGCGGGTTGTTTTTAAAGCGCGGGTCACGTGTCGCGTCCAATACCTCCAGTTGCGTGTTATCCAACGTCGAGTAGGCGCAAAACGAAACGGCTCTGGGCGTCTGAGTTTCTTTAATGCCCACACGCGCGCGGAACCATTGCTGGTGTCGATCAACGATAGAGATCAAGGCGATGGGAGCGCTGAAGTAAGCAGAGGTCATCTGGACGATTTTGTCGAAGACTTCATCATCGTCGGCGTCAACGTGACAGTATTTTTCGACCTGTTTTAGTCGTTCAGCTTCATTCGCCGGAATGGGAGCGCCTTCGCCCATGATAGTTCTCGCAGTGGTGTGGTTCTCATTACACGGTATCAGACAGGGCCACTACTATGATGTTATTTTTTCTATTCCCCGGATAGCCTGAGGCGCGTAAATCGCCAGTGCCTGCCCGCCCAGCGTTTGACGTCAGGCTACGAGCGTATTGAGCCTTTCGCATAGCGGCAAAGCGCCATCCATCATTGTCAAAAAGTTCCTTTCCTGTACAGAAATAAAAAATTGTACAGGTTTTCCTAAAGTTCATAGCATCACCCGCCGATGCTTAAGCTGAAACGCTGATTGCGCGCTTCGGTTAGCCGGGGACGTTGAGCTCGCGCAAGACATTGCCTTGGACGACGCCATCACTTTCAGGGAAGGAGTCCCGCCCACTTAATCTACATTGCGGATCTACCCATGAACGACCGACTTAACCCTGCTGCCGACCTGGTCCAATCCGGCGCTGACCTGAACTCCCTGCTGAGCGCCATCGACCGTTCCCAAGCGGTCATCGAATTCGATTTGCAGGGCAACGTCCTGTATGCCAATCAAAATTTTCTTGAGTGCATGGGTTACGAGCTCGACGAAATTCGCGGCCGTCATCACCGCCTTTTTTGCATGCCGGACTACGCGACCAGCAAAGAATACCTGATGTTCTGGGAGAAGCTGGGCACCGGCAAATTTGACGCCGGGCAGTACCAGCGCCAAGCCAAGGACGGGCGGCAGGTGTGGTTGCAAGCGACGTACAACCCGGTCATGGACAACAACGGCAAACCGTTCAAAATCGTCAAATTCGCCAGTGATGTGACCGAAGTGCGTAACCGCAACGCTGAGTGGGAAAGCAAGATCGCCGCGATCGAGCGTTCGCAGGCGTTGATCGAGTTCACGCCTGACGGCTATGTGCTGAGCGCCAATAACAAGTTTTTGGCGGCGATGGGGTACACCCTTGAAGAGGTCGTCGGCCAACATCACCGGATGTTTTGTGACCCCGAACACGCAAGCTCGCACGCTTACCGCGAGTTTTGGGAGAAGCTCGCCAAGGGCGAATACGACTCCAACGAGTACAAGCGTCTGAGCAAGGACGGCCGCGATGTGTGGATTCAAGCGTCCTACAACCCGATTCTTGATGCCCAGGGTAATACGTACAAGATTGTGAAGTTCGCCACCGATGTCACCGACACCAAACTGCGCACCATGGAGCACGAAGGCAAGGTCAACGCCATCAACCGTGCGCAAGGCGTGATCGAGTTTGACCTGAGCGGCAACATTCTCTCGGCCAACGAAAACTTTCTGGGGCTGTTGGGTTACCGCCTGGAAGAGTTGAAAAACCAGCACCACGCACTTTTTTGCGAGCCTGAATACGTCAAGACCACCGCTTACCGTGAATTCTGGAGCGCGCTGAGCAGTGGCAAATTCTTCAACGGGCGCTTCAAGCGCATCAGTAAGTACGGTCAGAATATTTGGATTCAGGCGACCTACAACCCGGTATTCGATGCGGCGGGGCAACCGTACAAGGTGGTCAAGTTTGCCACCGACATTACCGCTCAGGTTGAGCTTGAGGAAGCCATCGAAGCCAAGACGCGGGCCATGGACGAATCGGTCACGCGCCTGATGGCGGCGATTACCGAGGTGGTCAAAACCACCGGTGATGCCAATGATCAGGCGCGCATCACCCAGGATGAAGCCCAGCGCGGTTCACAGACGCTCAACGAGGCGTCATCGGCGATGGATACCATCGGTAAGTCCGCAGAAGACATTCAAGAGATCATCGCGGTGATCAGCACGATCGCCGGTCAGACCAACATGCTTGCGTTCAACGCAGCCATCGAGGCGGCGCGCGCGGGTGAGCATGGGCTGGGCTTCTCGGTGGTCGCCGATGAGGTGCGCAAACTCGCTGAAAAGTCTTCGCAAGCCACCACGCAAATCAACAAGTTGATTCAGGAAACAGTGCGCCGTATCAACTCCGGCAGCGAGATTTCGCGCAGTGCCGGCAGTGCGTTCGAGCGCATTGTGGCCGGCGTCGAGCGCACCAATGGGGCTATGGCCACCATCGGTGCGGCAACTCACGAGCAACAGCATCTGGCTGAGCAGGTGTCTGAACTGATCGGCGAACTCAACCGTATCAAGTTAGCCTCCGGGTTGGGCAAAGGCCTGAACACGGCGGGCCAGGTTGACAGGCCATGAGTGACTCCCGGGCGTTTGGAGTACTCAAGCTCGCCGGGTTGGAAATTGCGGTGGACGCGCAGGCACTGGAGCAGGTCATCAATTGGCCCACCCGGTTGCAGCCGCATCCGCTGCAAAACGCTGCGTTGCTTGGGATGTTCAGCCTGCGCGGCAAGGCGCTGCCACTGATCGAACTGCGCTCACTGCTGGGTGATTGTGCGCCCGAGCAGTGCGAGCCAACCCACATGGTCGCCATCGTCAATCATCAAGGCCAACGCCTGGGCATTGCCGTCAGCGGGGTCAGCGATGTGATGAAGATAGAGGCGCGCGACCGCTGCCGGCTTGGCGGGGAGGGCACGTCGGTGGCGCTGCTGCCGGAACTCGCGTTGCTCGACGATGAGCGGATGATTTACCTGCTCGACCTGGCAGCGCTGGCCTGCTTGCCGCAGGTGCTGACCGCGCGGGCTGCCGATAATGACCGCGTGGCACGCGTGCAGGATCAGTCGCATGAGTTGCACCACTTGCTGGTGTTTGAGTGCGATGCAAAACGCTTCGCCGTCGATGCCAAAGCCATCACCGAACTGGTCGACCAGCCAGACATGCTGCCCAGCAAATTGGGCGGCGATTACTGCCTGGGCGTCGCCAATCGGCGTGGTGTTGATGTACCTGCGTTAAGCCTAAACCGGGTACTCGGCATTGATCGCTTGTCGGCGGCCGGCCCTCAGGACCAACTGCTGGTATTGACCTCGCGCGAAGGTTATCGCATCGGCCTTATCTATGACCGGATGATTGCGATTGTGCGCAAGCGCGCCAGCGAAATCCTGCCGTTGCCCACTTACGGCTTACGCGAACCAGCGTTGTTTGCCGGTGTGGTCGGCGTGGAGAACGGCGAGCAGGCGTTGTTGCTTGAACATCGCGCGTTACTGGAACGGCCCGAGACGCTCAGTTTCGCCAAGATCTACCAAACCAGCCCACCGGGGCAGGGCGCCGCGGTATCGCGCACAGGGCAGATGAACCAGACCTGCCTGGTATTCCAGGCGGCCCAGCAGTTCGTGGTGCCGCTTGATCAGGTTTTGGAAATTCTGGATATGCCTGAGCATTTTGTGCGTTTTGCGCAAGTTGAAACCCACCTGTTAGGCAGCTTCAATTTGCGTGGCGAGCAGATTCCGTTGGTGTGCCTGAGCAGTTTGGTCGAAGGCACCACGCCTGCCGACATTGCCCTGGAGCGGGTGTTGCTGGTCAAAGGCGAATTCAACAGCTTTGGGCTGGTGGTCAACCGTACCGACTCGATAGAAACCTTTACTCACCCGGCCTCTGAGCACCCGCCCGGTTGGGAGCGCAGCATCAACGGCAGCGGCTCGGTGAATGACCGCGTGCGCAGCCTGGTCAGCATCGGCAAAGGTGATCAGAACCGTTGGATGACGTTGATCAATCTGCGCAATGTTGTCAAGGCGTTGGAGATGGCCAGCCCCAATCTGGGTGCCCAGCGTGGCGTCGGCTAAGCACACGTTTCAAGTTCGGGCAGCGCGGGTTGATTTCGCAGGGGCAGCTCATAGTGCTGAGCTCACAGTGCTGAGCTCACAGTGCTGAGCTCATAGTGGTGAGCTATGGCCTCGGCCATCTATCTTAATTAGTCGCGCGCGCTGCCTTGACGTAGATTGCACATCGGCTGATGGCTTAGTGACATCTCACGGCCCAGCCCTTAATGGTTCATCTGCGAGCGCACCTCATGAAAAAATCAGTCTCCCTGGCCTCGCGTATCGGCCTTGGCTTTGCCGCTATCGTCTCGTTACTCATCCTGATTACTGCTGTGGGTATTCAACGGGTGGGGTTTATCGACAACACCCTGGAACACGTCAGCGACAATGCGGCGAAGGTGCAACGCTACGCGATCAACTTTCGCGGCAGTGTGCACAACCGCGCCATCGCCATTCGTGATGCGGTGCTGGTTAACACTGACGCGCAATTGGACGTGCACCTGAATGAAGTCACCAGCCTGGAACGGGCCTACGCCGATTCGGCAGTGCCTTTGGACCAGTTGTTCACCAACGCCGGCGTGACGCCTGAAGAACAGCAGATGCTGCGTGCCATCAAAGACATTGAAAAGCAGACGCTGGCGTCTACGCAGGCGGTAATTGCGCTGCGTCGCGCCGGTGATATTGCGGGTGCGCAGGCGATGTTGCTGCGACAAACGTCCGGCGACTACAGCGAGTGGTTGAAGCGCGTCAACGCACTGATCGACTATGAAGAGGCGTCGATCAAGGCGCAGCTCGGTGAGGTACAAACCACCGCCAGCCAGTTTCGCGGGTTGATGCTGCTGGCGACCGGCATCGCGCTGCTGTTGAGCATTATTTTGGCGGTGTCGATCATTCGCTTCGTCAAATCAACTTTGGGCGCCGAGCCGACCGAAGTCGCACAGGCTATCCAGCGCCTGGCGGCGGGCGATCTGCACCAGACGATTGTGACCGCTTACCCGAACAGTGTGATGGGCGTGTTGAAAACCGCGCTCAGCCGCTTGGCGGATACCATCACCGAGGTGCGCGCTGCGGCCCATGAGGTCAGCCAGTCGTCGTCGAAGATGCTCGGCGTGTCATCGACCAACAATGACCACATCAGCCTGCAAACCCGCGAGGCCGAGCAGGTGGCAGCGGCCATCACGCAAATGGCCGCGACGGTGACTGAGGTCGCAGGCTATGCCTCGCAAGCAGCGGACGCGACGCGCCTGGCTGACGCTGAAGTTGAGATCGGTAACCGTCTGGTCGAAGAGACCACGCAGGCTATCGAACAACTCGCCAACACCCTGGTCGACACCACCAGCACGGTGGAGCAGGTGTCTGCGCACAGTGAGCGGATTGAGTCGGTGATCGAGGTGATCAACTCGATCGCGTCGCAAACCAACCTGCTGGCGTTGAACGCCGCCATTGAAGCCGCGCGTGCCGGTGAGCACGGCAGAGGGTTTGCGGTGGTGGCCGATGAAGTGCGCTCGCTGGCCAACCGCACGCAGCAGTCGACGCAGGAAATTCGCGACATGATCAGCACGTTGCAAAGCGGCACCGAAACGGCTGCGCAAACCATGCGCGACAGTTGCGAGCTGGCCAGTAGCACCGTGGCGCAAACACGCAAGGCGCAAGGTGCGTTGTCCAAAATCAGCCAGGAGGTCGGCGCGATCAACCACATGAACGCGCAAATCGCCAGTGCAGCGATCCAGCAAAAAGCGGTGGCTGAAGACGTTGCGCACAACATAACGCGCATTCACGGCTCAACCGTGAAGTCGGCAACCGGCTCCAAAGAGGTGGCAACCGCGAGCAATGAGCTGGCTCAGTTGGCTGATCGGTTAGCGCAGAAGGTGGCCTTTTTCAGAGGCGCGTAGGGCTTCCCGCGGCGCTGCCGCGCTGGCAGGTGTGGCTTACCAGGGCAGGCGCTCGCCGTCATAGGCAAAAAAATTGCCACTGTCGGCGGGCCCCAGGCGGTCAATCAAATTCAGCAGTTCACGCGCCGCCACACTCGCGGGCCTGGCAGCGGCCGCACCACTGAAGGGCTTGGACAGGTCCGAAATAACCGTGCCAGGGTGCAGGCTCAGCAAGCGGCTCTGTGGGCGTGTGCGTTGGAGTTCGATGGCGGCGGTTTTAATCAGCATGTTCAGCGCCGCTTTCGAGGCGCGGTAGGCGTACCAGCCGCCCAAGCGGTTATCGCCGATACTGCCCACCTTGGCCGAGAGCATCGCCATGGCGCCTGCGGGGGCGAGCAGCGGCAGAAACTGACGCAATACCTGCGCCGGGCCGAACGTGTTGACCTGAAACACTGCCTTCAGCGCTTCTTCGTCAATCGAAGCGTAGGTTTTTTCAGGCTTGATTGCGCCACGGTGCAGCAAGCCTGCGGCGTGCACGATCAACCCGTACGGCGCCTCGTCGGCGAGTGCTGCAGCCGCCTTGGCGATGCTTTCGGGGTTCGCAAGGTCCAATTCAGGCACCGTTTGCCGCCCCAGTTCACGCACACCCGCGCACTGTGGGTCGTGTTTCAGCAGCTCGCAAAACGCCGAACCGAGTGCACCGCTTGCGCCGATCACCAACGCACGGTAACCCTCGCCAAGGGAGTTCATCATGAAGGTCTCGCTCATTGGGTTTCTCCGGCGCGTCAGTGATGCAAAACAGCAGGTGCCGCCCGGTTAAGGGCGCCGCTCAATCAGCTGCAAAAATTCGTGTCGCGTGGTCGCTGAATCGCGGAACGCGCCCAGCATCACCGAGGTGATCATCGCTGAGTTTTGCTTCTGCACGCCGCGCATCATCATGCACATGTGCTTGGCTTCAATCACCACCGCCACGCCGGCGGCGCCGGTGATGTGCTGCAGGGCATCGGCAATTTGCCGGGTCAGGTTTTCCTGTATCTGCAAGCGCCGCGCGAACATGTCGACGATGCGCGCAACCTTCGACAAGCCCACTACTTTGCCGGTGGGAATATACGCCACGTGCGCTTTGCCGATGAAGGGCAGCAGGTGGTGTTCGCACAACGAATACAGTTCGATGTCGCGCACGATGACCATTTCATCGTTTGACGATTCGAACAGCGCCCCATTGATCACCTCTTCAAGGTTCATCGTGTAGCCGTTGCACAGGTACTGCATGGCTTTGGCTGCACGTTTGGGCGTGTCCAGCAGCCCTTCGCGCTCGGGGTTCTCGCCGACGCCGACTAGAATTTCACGGTAATGCTCGGCTAATGATGGGTTCACGTGGGTTCCTCGAAACCATGCTGCACTTGATGTGACGCCCCACCCTTGTCAGTGGGCGAGCGCCGGTTACGTTTGGTTTGATTGGGTATCGGCGCCGGGCGTTCTACGGTGATTTGGTGTTCACGTTGGTCGGCTGCCCCGGCGCGCTTTTTGGCTGCGGCACTGCGCAGGCATCATCGCGACAACGGCGGCTGCCATCCGGGTGAGGCAGCCAGTTCAAATGCGGGCGTACGCGGCAGAACAGGCGATAACCGAGGGTCAGCAACGGCCTGATCGGTCGCCAGGCGAGGGGCGCGGCCCACCGCCCCAAACCGGCTGCGCGCCAGCTCCACAAGGTCGCGTCCAGGCCGGTTACCCAGCGCCCATTGGCGAACCTTGCGTGCAGTGAGTCCTGCATCTGCTCAAGCGTGAAGCCGAATGCCGTCGCGTCAAATGCGTCGTGGCTGATGTCGACCAACACCAGGCGTGTGTCCAGGGCGCGCCGGCGCAGCAACTGCACTTCGCGCGCGCAGAGAGGGCATTCACCGTCAAAGTAAAGCGTCAGCGGCCATTGCTCTTTCTTGTACATGGTTTGTTGTCTTGTATAGGTTTTGTACAAGATAGGCCTAAACAAACCGGCTGACAATGGCTGATTGTTTTGGAATCCGTCAGCGTGAACATCAAACGCTGACCAACGCGCTGCGCTTGGTTAGAATTGCCGCCCGATATGCCTTGCCACCTTTATCCGAGCAACATACGGCTGTCTATGGGGACATTAATGGCAAGCAGTCGCGCGCGGTTTACCGAAGGCAGTGTTTCACGCCACGTGATGGTGATGGCGAGTACCAGCGCCTTGAGCCTGTTCGCGGTGTTCCTGGTCGACATCCTCACCCTGGTCTACGTTTCGATGCTGCACGCACCGCAGTTGCTGGCCGCCGTCGGCATCGCCAAGGTGTTGATTTTTATGAATGGCGCGCTGGCCAACGGGCTGATTATCGCGGCCGCCTCGGTGCTGTCCGAGCGTATTGGGCACCGCGCGAGCAAAGCCCAGTCTCAACTCACCGCCAGCCTGATGCTGTGGGTGGTGCTGGTGTGTGCGCTGTGCGCCGCCGTGCAACTGGCGCTGCTGGCGCCGATCACCCATTGGCTGGGCGCACAGGCCGAGGTGTACGACGCGGCACGCCGCTTTATCTGGCTGACCTTGCCGTTCAGCGTGTTGCAGTCGGCCATGCAGATGGCTGCGCAAATGCTCAGGGCCGCTGGCCACAGCCAGCGTGCGCTGTGGCTGGTGCTGTCCGGCGCAGGCACGCTGGCAGTCGCAGACCCGTTGCTTATTTTCGGGTTGGGCCTGGGGCTGGACGGCGCCGGTATCGCGTACGCGTTCTCGGCGCTGGTGTCGGCGGGGCTGGGGCTGTGCTGGGTGCGACGGCATATCGGCATGGCAGCACCGGTCAGCCTGAAACGCCTGCGCGTGCATGGGCGACGGATCTTTCGTGTGGCGCTGCCCGCGATGGTGGCGAATCTGGCCACGCCGGTGGGCTTGGCGTACCTGGTGTCGAGCGTGTCGGTGTACGGCACATCGGCGCTGGCGGCGATGGCCGTGCTGGACCGGGTGATGCAGTTTTGCTTTTGCGCTTTTTTTGCCCTGCCGAGTGCGTTGGCGCCGGTGCTTGGCCAGAATATCGGTGCCCGGCTGGACCAGCGGGTCAGCGCCGCGATTACCTTTACGCGGCGCCTGGTGGTGGCTTACGGCGTGGTGATCTGGGCGGTGCTGCTGGCGTCATGCGCTATGATTGCCGACTTCTACGGCCTGCAAGGCGAGGGGCGTGAACTGTTCCTTGCGTTCTGCCGGATTGGCGCCGGCCTGTGGGTGATCATCGGCCTGGACTTCGTGGCGATTGCGGTGTTCGTGACCATGCGGCGCGCCTGGCTGGTGGCCGCCTTCGCCTGGCTGCGCGCAACCGTCGGCACGCTGCCGTTCGTGTATGGCGCCACGCACCTGTTCGGCAGCAGCGGGGCGATGCCGGGCATGTTGACCGGCAATGCACTGGTCGCAGTGATGTCGACGTTTACCGCATCGCTCGCAGCGCGCAGGTTTTTTGCAAGACGGGCCCAGCCGACACGCGCTGGGGAAAGTTGAATGCAGCAGTTATCGGATATTTATGTCAGTTGACGAGTCAGGGATCGAATCAGACGAAGACCTACAGCCCAAGCGCCGCCGCGCGCCCAAGGGCGAAATGCGCAGAACCGCGTTGCTCGATGCCGCAACGCTGATTTTTGCGCGCGATGGTTATTCGAGTTCTTCGATGCGTGACGTGGCGGCACTTGCCGGGATTACCACGGTGGGTTTGCTGCACCACTTTGCCAACAAGGAAGCGCTGCTCAAGGCGTTGTTGGAGCGCAGGGATGAGCGGGTTGTTTCACGCTTTCACGAATTGACCATCGAGTTGACGCTGGAGGGTTTTCTGAAGTTTTTGCGCCAAAGCATGCGCTTCAGCATTCAGGATGCTGCCGAGTGTCAGGCGTCACTGGTGATAAACACCGAGAGCTTGTCGCACGCGCACCCGGCGTGGTCCTGGTACAAGGAGCGTTTTCACCTGACGCATCAACACGCGCGTGGGCATTTGACCGCGTTGATCGAAGCCGGTGAGATTCGCCAGGATGTAGACGTCAAGGCAGTCGCACAAGAGATCTTTTCGATGATGGACGGCTTGCAGATTCAGTGGCTGAGGTGCCCGGAAGACGTCGATGTGATGGCCGTCTTTGATGGCTATGTGCGGCGGTTGGGAAGGGACATGCAAGCTCATCCCTGAGCCTGTATGCGCGACCTTAGTAGGTCTGTGAAGCGCTGACCTGCACCGCTTTGCGCAGTGGCAACGGCAGCGGGTTGCTGTCGCGGGTGGTCAGGTGTTCGGGGAACAAGGTGGTCAAGGTGCGATTCAGCGTCAGGTTCTGCGAGTCAGCCCCCACCAGAATCTTGAACGTGCCGGCATCCACGTCCCAGCTGTCGGTTTTGTCGACGTAGTAGGCCAGCGAGCGCGAGTCGATCGGGATGCTCACCGTCTTGCTCTCGCCAGGCTGCAAGTACACCTTGGTAAAGCCCTTGAGTTCTTTTTGTGGGCGGTCGACCGCAGGTTTCACCGGTTGCACGTAAAGCTGCGCCACCTCAAAGCCGGCTTTATCGCCAGTGTTGGTCAGGGTGAAACTCACATCAACCGTCGAACCCGGCGCCATCACGTTGTTCGACAACTTCAAGTCGCTGTAGCCGAACGTGGTGTAGGAGAGGCCAAAGCCGAACGGGTAAAGCGGCTGCGCGTGCTTCTTGTCATAGCCGCGATAACCCATGTACAGGCCTTCGCTGTAGGTCATTTCGGTCAGCGGGTTGGCGCCACGGTAGGCGGCCGGGTCCGGGTACGAGGCATAGCTCGGGTTGTCTTCAATCTGCTTGTCGATGGTCACCGGCAGCTTGCCCGACGGGTTGACCTTGCCATACAGAATCTCGGCCAACGCCTGCCCGCCTTGTTGGCCCGGGAACCAGGCTTGCAAGGTCGCGCCGACTTTTTTCGCCCACGGCTGCATATCCGCCACACCACCGCCGTGCATCACTACGACCGTGTTGGGGTTGGCCTTGGCGACTTGCCGGATCAGCTCTGCTTGTTGATCGGGCAGCGCGTAGCCATGGTCGGAACCTTCGCCTTCATTCTCGTAGTTGGTGCCGACAGCCACCACCACCGCATCGTATTTCGACAGGTCCGGCGCAGGGCGCAGACCGGCCCAGCTCATTTGCACGCCGGTTACGCCGCCGAGTGCCGGAATAAAGTTGCCCTGCACGCGTTGGTATTCAAGTTTTACGCTGTACGACTTGCCAGCCTTGAGTGAGGCCGTCTTGCCAGAGGTGGTGAGGGCGTTGACCACGTCTGCGGAGTACGGCACGCCGTCGCTTTGCAGCACCAGTTCATCGTTGACCCACAGTTTGTACGGGCCGTCTGCGCGCACCTTGAACACTTGCGGGCCGGAGAGCGTCGGTTTCACGACGGCGGTAAACCGCGCAGAAAACGCGCCTGGGTTCGGGCTGAAGCCTGCAACAGCCGTCGTGCCCGCTTGGGTGATGTTGGTGCCGGTGGTCCAATCCAGGTTCACGCCAGGTTCAACGCGCGTTACCGCAGGCGAGCCGGAAAAATCTGTGTTGGTGTAGTACTCGGCTTTCACCCCGGCGTTGCTGACCTCGTTATTGCCGGTGGCTGGCTGCAACCACGCCGAACTTTGTGGGTTGAGGCTCAGCTCCGGCAGGTACGTAACATTGGCGCTGTTCGCGGCCAATTGCTGCAAGCCGCTCAGCTCAGTCACGTAGCTGTTGGGCGGCGAGTTGGCGGTGCCGAACGGCGAGGCCGGTGCGTCGTGTGCCCAGTTACCAATCACCGCGATCTTGGCTGTGCGCGCCAGCGGCAACAGCGGCTTGCCGCCGCTGGTGTTTTCGTTGCGCAGCAGCACGATGCCTTCACGGGCCGCATTCAACGACGCGCGCTGGCCATATTCCGGATGGTCGAGCGTTTTGGCAGTGTTGAGGTGTTCCTGGAAGTCATAGCTGACGATGGCGCGCAGGTTGCGTTTGACCTTGTCGTCAATCACGTTCTGCGTCAGTTGCCCGCTCCACACGTAGGGCAGCAGGTTGGCTTCGGTAAATTGCAGGCCCGACGGCATGTCGATATCGGTGCCGGCCCACGCGCCTTTGAAAGCGTTGTGAATCGCGTTGAAGTCGCTGATCACATTGCCCTGGTAGTTCCATTCACCCTTGAGCACATCGGTAATCAGGTGGTGGTTTTCACAGGCGTAGTCGCCATTGATCTTGTTGAAACCGCACATGATCGACGCCACGTTGGCGTTTTTCACCATCGACTCAAAGCCCGGCAGGTACAGCTCGCGCAAGGTGCGTTCGTCGACGATAACGTTAACCGCCTGGCGGTTGGCTTCCTGTTCGTTGGCCAGGTAATGCTTGCCGCTCGCCTGAATCCCCTGCGCCTGAATGCCGTTGACAATCGCCGGTGCGAGCACCGCGCCGAGGAACGGGTCTTCGCCACTCACGTACTCGGCCGAACGGCCGTTGTACGGCGTACGGTACAGGTTAACCCCAGGCGAGAGCATCTGTTGCCCGCCCGAGATTCGCGTCTCATAGGCGATGGCCAGGCCGAATTCTTTGGCCCGGTTGATGCTCCAGGTGGCGGCCAGCGCGGACTGCGAAGGGTACTGCGCACCAAACGTCGCGTTGTTGACGTGCACGCCCATCGACGAGTCATACGCCACCGTGCCCTTGATGCCCCACTTGAGCAGCGGCGCAATCATGTGGCCGTCGTTAACCCGCGTGAAATTGATCTTTTCCGACGGGTTCATGTTGTCGAGGATGGAACTCACCCGCGCTTCAACGGCATTCCCCGTGGCCGGGGTGACGGCAGCGAGTGCAAGGTTGGCCTGGGCAATGCCGAAGGCCAGCAGGCTAAGCCCTACGGCGTGCTTGAAGGATGGCAAGCTCATGGTCGTTGCCCCTGAGCAGGTGCGTCGTCGGTGTCGACCGGTGCATCAATGACAGCAGACGCGCCCGTTTGCTTGGCGTGGCCAATGTTGGCGGCGCCGCTCAGTTGATCGCGTTGGGCCTCCACCTGTTGCCGAACCTGTTGTTCGGCGGTGGCACTCGTTGTTGAATCGGCCGCCAGGGCATAGCAACCAGGCGCGCACAGCAGTGCGACGCTTAAAAAAGACAATAAGGGTCTGTTCATCGATGCATCTCGACTAAGGGGTGGGCACGGAAAAAGGATCAACAGTGCGCAGACTATCGATCGGTCGAGCAATGAGTCTCTGGAAGACAGTTAAAAGTTCAGGCAGGAATAAAATATTCTTTAACGCGGGGATATTAAATGCTGGCACTGTGGTTTTGCGTGCTTGATATGATTTTTTGGTGAAGGGAAACTAAGGGTTTTAGGCGTTTTGTTAGATTTTTATGGCAGATAATCGCGTAATTTTGAATTTATGTTGCTTTTATCTGCATATTTTTTAGCGATTAATTGCGTTTTTATAAACCTAATTGTAGTTAGGTTTAGTGACCTGTTAAGCTTTTCAGTCTGGAAAAGCCCTAACTATTTTTAGTGCTTGTTAAAACTTTTTTATGACGAAAATAAGACGGTAGTTGCCGTGCGCAGTTGTGTCTTTAATATTTTATGCAACGGCTCAAACACAATGCCCAAGTTTCAGTTAGATGCACTGAATGATCCGAAACGCGTCGCCGGAACACGCGTACGCCGCAGGTGGGAGCGGGCTTGCTCGCGATTGCGCAGTATCAGTTGAAAAATACTTATCTGACACACCGCAATCGCGAGCAAGCCCGCTCCCACAGAAGCGCTTTTGCTCCGCGACGCCCCCTCAGCGCATTTGCAAAATAATCGGGCTGCTGCTGGCCGGGTCAGTCCCCTCACGCAGCTTGCCCACTGCTTTTGCATCCACCGCGCCGCCATGGTTGCCCCACGTGCTGCGCATGTAAGTCAGCACCTGCGCAATCTCCTGATCGGACAACTGCTCACGAAACGCCGGCATGCGATAGGCATCCGGCACGCCGGCCGCCACCACCCGTTGTGAGCCGTTGAGGGTGATGTTGATTGCCGAAGCGCTTTCCTTGGCGAGTGCCGAAGTGGCACCGGCCAGTGGCGGCATCCACTCAGGCTGGCCCTTGCCGTCCAGGCCATGGCACGACGCGCAGCGGGTGGCGTAGGTGTGGGCACCCGGCACATCCGGGCGCGCGTCTGCGGCCACCGCCTGGTACTGCCACGGTGCGCCGTCACGCTGCGGGTCGCCAGGCAGTGACTTCAGGTAACGGGCGATGGCGGCCAAGTCGTCGTCGGCCATGAACTGCGTGGAGTTGTTGAACGCCTCAGTCATCGAGCCGTAGACCACCGCATGCTGGTTGCGCCCGGTCTTGAGAAATTGCACGATCTGCGCCTCGCTCCAGCGCCCCAACCCAGTGTTGGGGTCTTGGCGCAGGCTCGGTGCGTACCAGCCGTCGAGCAAACCGCCGGCAAGGTACGGCTTACCCGACTCGTCCAGCGCCTTTTCGTTAAAGGCCAGGCCGCGCGGGGTATGGCAACTGCCGCAATGGCCGGGGCCCTGGACGATATACGCGCCACGGTTCCACAGTGCATCCTGCTCAGGTTTGGCGACGTAAGCTGCGGTGGGCGCGAACACGCCATTCCACAATGCGATAGGCCAGCGCAGATTAAGTGGCCACGGAATACCGCTGGGGATATTCGCTTGCTCAGCCGGTTCCACGCCCTTCATGAAGAAGGCGTAAAGCGCGCGCATGTCGTCGTCGCTGAGCTTGGCATATGACGGGTAGGGCATGGCCGGGTAGAGCCTGCGCCCACCCGGTGCGACGCCGTGGCGCACGGCGCGGTCGAAGTCGCCAAGGCTGTAGGCGCCGATGCCGTGGGTGCGGTCGGGCGTGATGTTGGTGGCGTGAATCGCGCCCAGCGGCGTGGCCATTTCCAGGCCGCCGGCGAACGGCGCTTTGCCTGGCAAGCTGTGGCAGGCCACGCAGTCGCTGAGGCGGGCGACGTACTCACCGCGGCTTATCAGCGCCGGGTCGAAACTGGCGGCGGGTTGTTGTTCGAATGGCGAGGCAGGCTCGCGGGTGACGTACCAGGCCAGCAGGCCTGCGGCGACCACGCAGGGCAGCGCCAGCCAGCCTGCGGTTCTTGCGAATCGGCGGTTGTTCATGGGCAATCCCTGTCGGTTAGCTGAAGGTGTATCGGCTTAATGGCAAGCTGCGGATGCGTTGGCCGGTCAGTTGCGCCACCGCGTTGGCCACGGCTGGCGCCACTGCGGGCAACGGAGGCTCGCCGACACCGCCCATTTTTTCGCCACTCTCGATAATCTTTACGTGCACCTGCGCCATACGCGACAGCGGCAGGATCGGGTAAAGGTCGTAGTTGCGCGCGCGTGGTTTGCCGTCCACGTACACCGCCTCCTCCAGCAACGTTTGCGATAACCCCAAGGCCACCGCGCCATTCACCTGCGCTTCAACAATCGCCGGGTTGACGATGCTGCCCGGGTCGATGGCCTCCCATATGTGATGCACCTTGACTTGCCCACTCTCGATCGAGACTTCGGCGATCACTGCCGCGTGCGAACCAAACGGCGAAGCCATCGCCACACCGCGTGCGCGTCGGCTGCCGTCTTCGGCGGTATAAGGGCCACGTTTCCAACCACCAGACAGCTCGCCCACGGCGTTCAGCAAGGTGGTCAGGCGCGGGTTATCGCGCAGCAGGTGCAGGCGCAGTTCGTACGGGTCGTGGCCGCCTTTGTCGGCCAGTTCATCAAGGAACGCTTCGTAGAAAAAGTCGTTCAGCGAGTTGCCCACCGAACGCCAGTAGCCGAGCATGGCCGGGCCTTTGACGTAGATCTGTGCGATGCGTTTGTTGGCGATGGCGTAAGCCTTGCCCGTCAACCCTTCAAGGGCCGTAGGGTCGATTTTTTCACCCTGTTTGCCGGCGATGCCTTCGGTGGGGCCTTCGGTGGCGCTGACCGCTTCGATTGCGACCGGCAGGCCTTGTGCGTCCAGCGCGGCGCGGAACTTGACCACGGCGACCGGGCGCAGCGTGTCGCGCAGGAACTCTTCTTCACGGCTCCAGATCAGCTTGATCGGGCGGCCCACGGCCTTGGCCAACGCGATGGCCTGCGGGTACGGGCTGGCCGAGTCATACAGAAAATGCCGGCCGAAAAAGCCGCCGAGCAACGGCGAATGCAAAGTGACTTGTTCGATGCTCAGCCCGGCGCGTTTGGCGATGTCGGCACGGAACATGTCGGGCGCCTGGTTGGGCAGCCACATCTCCAGCGAGCCGTCCGGGTTGAAGCGTGCCAGCGCAGAAGGCGGCTCCAGTTGGGCATGGTTGAGGTACTGGTTGTGGTAGGTGGCTTCGACCTTGGTTTTGGCGCCTGCCAACGCGGCTTCCACATCGCCTGCGTGCTCGTCCTCACGCACCGGGCCTTGCTGGGCGGCAAGAAAATCGCGGTGCCGGTCGCTGGAAAAATCTGCCGGCATGGCGCGCACGCTTGAGTCGCCAGCCGCTTCCAGCCATTCAACCTGAATCGCTTCGACCGCACGTTTGGCGTGCCACCAACGCTCGGCAACCACCGCCACGGCACCCGGTAATACGTGCACCGAATGCACGCCTTTCATGCCCTCAACCTGCGCCTGGTTGCGCAAACTGCCGACCGTCATGCCCAGGCGTGGCGCATGCTGGACGGCGGCGTGGAGCATGCCGTCGACGATCAGGTCGATGCTGTATTGCGCCTTGCCGGTGGATTTATCGTAAGCATCCAGACGCTTGACCGGCTTGCCGATCCAGCGGAACTGGCTCGGGTCACGCAGCGTGATGGTCGAAGGGTCCGGCACGGGCATGTCGAGGGCGCGACCGGCCAATTCGCCGTAGCCCAGCGAACGGCCCGAAGCGGCGTGCACCACGCGGCCCGGCGTTGTGCTCAACTGCGCCACCGGCACGCCCAATTGCTCGGCGCCGGCCTGCAGCAGCATCGCCCGCGCCAGCGCGCCCAGGCGGCGCATGGTCGGGTAGCTCATGCGTACCGACATGCTGCCGCCGGTGATGCGCATACCATTTTCCATCACCACGTAAGCTTCGCCGGGTGGCGCGGCCTCGACCACAAAGGTGGCGGGGTCGGCGTCGAGTTCTTCACCGACAATCTGCGCCATCGCCGTGTGCGTGCCTTGGCCGCCTTCCATGAACGGGCTGAGCAGGCGCACGCTGCCGTCCGGGCGAATCTCAAGAAACGCCGGCACCTGAGTGCCGCGTTCTGCGGCGCCAGCCGTGGCCGCCTGCACCCTCGCCGAGCCAAGTGGCAAGCCGAAACCGATCACCAGCGCGCCCACGGCGGTACTCGCCAAAAAGCGTCGACGGGACACATTCACCGGCTCGCTGAAGGGCAACGCGTCGGTGGAGTCGTTGCGAATATTCATCAGGCGCTTCCTTTCGCCAAGTCATGCACGGCCGTGCGAATGGCGTTATAGGTGCCGCAGCGGCACAGGTTGACCATCGCCGCTTCGATCTGCGCATCACTCGGCGCCGGGGTGTGCTTAAGCAGCGCGGTGGCCGCCATCACTTGCCCGGACTGGCAATAACCGCATTGCGCCACTTGGTGCTCGACCCAGGCCGCGACCACGCGCTTGCCCACCTCATCGGCCTCGACCGCTTCAATGGTGATGATCTCGCGACCCACCACGCCGGCCACCGGCGTCACGCAGGAGCGCACCACGTTACCGTCCACCAGCACCGAGCAGGCGCCACACTGGGCCAGGCCGCAGCCATACTTGGTGCCGGTCAGCCCCAGGTTATCGCGGATCACCCATAACAACGGGGTGTCGGCGTCGGCGTCGACCTGATAGGCCTGTTGGTTGATTCGTAGCTCCATGACTCACCTGCTGATCATCGGTTGGTGTGGCTTTTTTTTAGAATGGGGGTGGTGCACGTTGGCGTTGATAGCCATTGGCGGGCCTGGGCGATTGCAACTGGCCACGTATCAAAGAACTCTAGACTACGTGGCAGCGCCTATCTATGCGGGCACCGATAATTCGGAGGATCAGGCAAGCATTCAACAGGAATGCACTACTGCGCAGGTTGCCAGCGCGTAGGCCTTTGCTGATCCACGCCTGCGCGCCGCACTTTTTTTGATTCTCTTGATCTATCCCTGTCACGACCGCGCCTGTTTCGGGCGCGCACAGCAGCCAGACCCGGTGCCGATGGATCGAACGTTAATAACTGTTATCAACCGATGGCCGCTGGTGCTTGCGGCGCTGTGGCTACTCTGTGCCAGCGGTTGCAGCCAACAACAAGGCCGCGACATCGCCACGCAATTCAGCCAAGGCAAGCCCGACGAGTTTTTCCAGACCAGCGTTGATCGCATGGCCACCTTGAGCATGCGGGACAACCTGCAAAGCCTGTATCTGCTGATGAACAAGCTCTACCTGCGCAACCCCAACCAATGGCGCCAGGCGGGTTACCCGGATGCGGTGACGGCAGCGCGGCAGATCCGCCAGGCCATCGAGAACCGCCAACCGCTGCCGGCGCTTGGAGACCGGCGCGACTTGGCGGCATTGAGTTATTCGCTGAGCGCCGATTTTCGCGGCGATCGGGTCGGCGCGTTTATCTATGCCATCGGCAGCATGCTGGTCACCGCGCACGGCGGGCGTACCCGGTTTTATGTGACCGACTCAATCAACCCGCAATTTGTCAGCAACGCTGCGCGCAATATCGAGAAAGCCACCTGGCTGCTCAGCCAGCGCCAGGATGCCAACGGCGTGTTGCTGTTGTTTTCCAATGAGCTGTCGGAGGAGGGCAGCAACCTCAGTTTTGCCGTCGAGTTCGGCAAGATCGTCGCGCGCCTGGACCTGCTCACGCAGATGCTCGACGAGCGCTACCGACGTATCGGTCTTAACTACGCGCAGAGCTTGTTGTTGATGAACTTTTTGCCGGTGCAATGACGCTGCACAGCTCAAGCAGTGCGGCGTTTCCTGATCTCACGTAGGAAGTGGCCTATCTTGCAGGTCGTCGCTTGAAACACCCGTCGGTCGGCAATAGCCTCGGACGTTTCTTGAAGATGAGTGCCTGCCTTGGGTAAGCAAAAAACGCATTGGCCGACTGACCGCGAGGTTCGTCTGCGCTTCATCCTCTTTGCCTTACTCGACGTAGCGAGTGCCCAAGGTGCGCCTGCCGAGGTGCTGCTGCCTGCGCACAAATTACTGAGTAACAAGCCGACGCAGGCGCAGTTATGCGACAGCCTCGCCGCCGTTTTGGCCTGCGACGAGATGGCCGGGTTCAGGTTCGCGCAGGGCACGGAGGCCGACGATGTGATGCGCTCGCTGGCAGACGTGACTTGAAGCGCCTGCTGATGGGCGCGGGGTCTACATCTGGGTGTCCTGGAGCTGGCGTTGAGGTGGCTTCAGGGTAGTTGGATCAGATGCGCGCTTTTTGTGGGAGCGGGCTTGCTCGCGATTGCAGTGTGTCAGTCGAAAAATACGTATCTGACACACCATAATCG
>NZ_JBLZPT010000020.1:0-107905 GCF_049199985.1 Pseudomonas kitaguniensis | reverse complement strand
CGCGATGGCGGTGTGCCTGATCAGTAGTTTTCAACTGACACACCGCCATCGCGAGCAAGCCCGCTCCCACAGTTGACTGCGTTCGGCCTGGGGCATCCACACAGCACGCTTGCACAGGGATTTGTGCGATATACACAAAATTCCTACAAGTTTTCCTAAAAATACCCCCCGCGCGGTTAGTCGCCACCCCCCGCGATGCATTAAAGTAGGCCCCCCAGGTCTGGCGTCGGTTGTTCGACACCACGGCTCACCCCTCCAGGAACCGTCATCGATGGAACATCGTGAAGCGCTGCTCGCGCTGCGAACTTTTCTTTCTACGCAGATTCTCGGCCAGGAAAAACTCATCGATCGCCTGCTGATCGCGCTGCTCGCCGACGGCCATATGCTGGTAGAGGGTGCACCGGGCCTGGCCAAAACCAAGGCCATCAAAGAGTTGGCCGAAGGCATTGAAGCGCAGTTCCATCGCATCCAGTTCACCCCCGACCTTTTGCCCGCCGACATCACCGGCACTGAAATCTATCGCCCGGAAACCGGCAGCTTCGTGTTTCAACAAGGCCCGATCTTCCACAACCTGGTGCTGGCGGACGAAATCAACCGCGCCCCGGCCAAAGTGCAGTCGGCGTTGCTTGAGGCCATGGCCGAGCGCCAGGTCAGCGTGGGGCGCAGCACCTACGAGCTGTCACCGCTGTTTTTGGTGATGGCCACGCAAAACCCCATCGAGCAAGAAGGCACGTACCCGCTGCCCGAAGCGCAGCTCGACCGTTTCCTGATGCACGTCAAAATCGGTTTTCCGGACGCCGCCGTCGAACGGCGCATTCTGCAACAGGCGCGTGGCGAAGCGCTCAACGGTGAAACCAAGCCCGAGCGCCGCGTCAGCCAGCAAGCGATTTTCGCCGCGCGCAAGGAAATCCTCGGCCTGTACATGGCCGATGCGGTGGAGGAATACCTGGTGCAACTGGTGATGGCCACGCGCACCCCCGGCAAGTTCGACCCGGAAATGGCCGAGTGGATCGCCTACGGCGCCAGCCCGCGCGGCTCCATCGCCCTCGACCGCTGCGCGCGCGCGCATGCCTGGCTTGCCGGGCGTGACTTTGTGAGCCCCGAAGATATTCAGGCGGTGCTGTTCGACGTGCTGCGCCATCGCATCATTCTGTCGTTCGAAGCCGAAGCGGCCGGTATTGACCAGGACCGCGTGGTGCAGCGCATTCTCGACGTCGTTGCCGTCGCTTGAACCCCATGAATGCCAGCGATGGAATACGCGTCACGCTCAGCGAACTGATTGAGATGCGCCACCGCGTGCGCGAGGTGCAGCTGTTTTCGACGCCGAGCCAGCGCAGCCCGTTGATTGGCCTGCACCACTCCAAGCTGCGCGGGCGCGGCGTCGATTTCGACCAGGTGCGCGTGTACCAGGCCGGCGACGATGTGCGCACCATCGACTGGCGCGTCACCGCGCGTACGCAAGAGCCGCACACCAAGCTGTTCCATGAAGAACGCGAGCGGCCGATTTTCATCATGGTTGAGCAAAGCTGTCGGCTGTTTTTCGGCTCCGGCCAGATGTTCAAGTCGGTGCTCGCAGCCCAGGCCGCCAGCTTGATCGGCTGGGCCGCGCTGGGGCACAACGACCGCGTCGGCGGGCTGGTGTTTGGCGACAGCGAGCACTACGAAATCAAGCCTCGGCGCAGCAAGCAAAGCCTGCTGCAATTGCTCAACCGGCTGGTGCGCGTCAACCAGAGCCTGAACACCGAACGCCGCCCGGAAGCCGACGCCTTGGGCATGGCGCTGCGCCGTGGCCGCGAAGTGCTGCGCCCGGGCAGCCTGGTGATTGTGATCTGTGATGAACGCGCGCTGACCGAAGGTGCCGAGCAACAACTGAGCCTGTTGTCACGCCATTGCGACCTGTTGCTGTTGCCGATCTCCGACCCGCTGGACCATGCCCTGCCCGCCGCCGGGTTGCTGCGGTTCGCCGAACGCGGTGCGCAGTTGGAGCTGGATACGCTGAACTTCGATTTGCGCCAAGCCTACAAAGCTCAGGCCGAAGCACGCATCGCCCGCTGGGAACTGCTGGCACAGAAACTGCGCATACTGCTGATGCCCTTGAGCACCCAGAGCGAAATGGTCGAGCAACTGCGCCACTACCTCAACCCGCAACGCCCGGTTAAAAAACAATGAGCGGCCTTGAGCAACTGCAACCCCTGATCGCCCCACCGGCGATCGGTTTCTGGCCGCCTGCGCCGGGGTGGTGGCTGTTGCTGCTGGTGATTCCGCTGCTCGGCTGGGGGCTGTGGTGGTTGCGCCGTTTTCTGCCCACGCGGCGCCCGCTGGCCCGCGCCGAACAACCGCTGGACCCGCTGCGCATCGCAGCCCTGGCCGAGCTGGCGCTGATGCCCAAACCCTACGACGGCGCCCCCGCCGGTGCCTGGCTGCAGCAGCTCAATGGCCTGCTCAAACGCCTGTGCCGCAATGACTACCCCTACAGCCAGAGCCACACACTGAACGGCCGCAAATGGCTGGCGTTTCTCGACAACCGCTGCCCCGCTGCCGGTTTGACGCGCTGGATGGTGCTGGTCGAAGGCGCCTACAAACCGGAATGCAAACTCGATGACAAAGCCATCGCCGGCCTGACGCAAGCTGTCGACACCTGGATTCGCAAGCATGTTTGAGTTCGCCTGGCCGTGGATCTTCGCCCTGTTGCCATTGCCCTGGTTAATGCGGCTTATCTTGCCGGTGGCCGACAGTGGCGAGCCTGCATTAAAGGTCAGCTACCTGGCCGACCTCGAAGGCCTGGCGCGCCGCCGCGCACGCGTCAACCTGCCGGGCTGGCGCCAGCAAGCGCCGTTCGTGGTGCTGTGGCTGCTGCTGTTAACCGCCGCCGCACGCCCGGAATGGCTCGGCGAGCCGTTGCCGATTGCAGCCAGTGGCCGCGATTTGCTGGTGGCGGTGGACGTGTCCGGCTCCATGGACTTCCCCGACATGCGCTGGCAAAACGACGACGTCAGCCGTTTGAGCCTGGTGCAGCATTTGCTCGGGGATTTTCTTGAAAGCCGCGAAGGCGACCGCGTCGGCCTGATCCTGTTCGGCAGCCAGGCGTACCTGCAAGCGCCGTTGACCTTCGACCGGCGCACCGTGCGCACCTGGCTGGATGAAGCGCGCATCGGCATTGCCGGCAAAAATACCGCCATCGGCGACGCGATTGGCCTGGCCTTGAAACGCCTGCGCCAGCGCCCGGCGCAAAGCCGCGTGCTGATATTAGTCACCGACGGCGCCAACAACGCAGGCCAAATCGACCCGCTGACCGCCGCACGCCTGGCCGCGGAAGAAGGCGTCAAAATTTACCCGATCGGCATCGGCGCCGACCCCGAGCAAACCGGCTCGCTGGGCATCCTCGGCGTCAACCCGAGCCTGGACCTGGACGAACCCGCGCTCAGGGCCATCGCCGAGGCCACGGGCGGCCGCTATTTCCGTGCGCGCGACGGCGAAGAGTTAAGCACTATCAAGCAAACCCTCGACCTGCTTGAGCCGGTGGCGCAACAGCCCACTCAGGCCCGCCCGGCACAGGCGCTGTACAGCGCGCCGTTGGCGCTGGCGTTGATCCTGAGCATGTTGCTGGTGGTGCAGGAACGCTGGCCGAATAACGCCCTGCAACGCGCCTTCAACACACTCTCGACCCGGGGCATTTTCCTGCAACAGCACCCGCAATGGCGCCAACGCTTGAAACGCCTGCGTCTGCGGAGGCGCCGATGATCGACTTATGGCCGCATTGGTTCCGCCCCTGGTGGCTGTTGCTGTTACCGTTGCTGGGCTGGCTGCTCTGGCAACTGTGGCACCGGCAAAAGCGCGCCGGGCGTTGGCAGATGATTCTGCCGCCGGCGTTTCATGCGGTGCTGCTCAGTGGCGGCAGTGGGCGCGAGAGCAAATCGCCGTGGGTGCTGCTCGGTATCGCCTGGCTGCTGGCGGTGCTGGCCTTGCTCGGGCCTAGTTGGCAAAGGGTTGAGCAGTCCAGCCAGAAACCCGCCGACCCGGTGGTGGTTCTGCTCGAGTTAACCCCGGAAATGCTCGCCACCGACAGCCCGCCCAATCGCCTTGAGCAAGCGCGGCGCAAGCTCTATGACTTGCTGCAAGCACGCGCCGATGCGCCGACCGCGATTGTCGTGTATGCCGGCAGCGCCCACACGCTGGTGCCGCTGTCGGACGACTTGGCAACCAGTCGCAACCTGCTGGAAGCCCTGCGCCCCTCGATCATGCCCGAGCCCGGCCATCGCGCCGACCTGGCGGTGGTGAAGGCGATGAGCCTGCTCAAGCAAGCAGGCCTTGGCCAAGGGCGCCTGCTGTTGGTGGGCTCGTCGCTTTCGAAACAGGAACGCCAAGGCATCCGCCTGCTGCTGCAAGGTGCCCAAGCGCCGAGCTTGTCGATACTCGGCATCGGCAGCCGCGAAGGCACGCCCGTCACCCAAGAGAGCGGCGAGTTCCTCAAGGACGACCAGGGCGCGATCCTGGTGCCACGCCTCGACAGCCCGACGCTCAAGGCCTTCGCCAACGAAATGGGCGGGCGTTACCGTGCCGCGCGCCTGGACGACAAAGACTTGCGCCAGCTCAACCTGCTCGATGGCCCGCAAAACCTGCGCAACGACGGCCAACTGCTGCACCTCGACACATGGGCCGACCAGGGTTACTGGCTGCTGCTGCCGTTGTTGTTGCTGGTCGCGTGTGCCGGGCGCCGCGGTTGGCTGTTCTGCCTGCCGTTGCTGTTGTTGGGCGCCCCGCAACCGAGTTACGCGTTTGAATTGCAGGACCTGTGGCTGCGCCCCGACCAGCAAGGCCAATACTTGCTCAAACACAAGCGCCCGGCACAAGCCGCCGAGCGTTTTGAAGACCCGCAATGGCAAGGCATCGCATTCTTTGAGGCGGGCAACTATGCCGAGGCGATCAAGCGTTTCGCCCAAAGTGATGACGCCTATTCCCACTACAATCGCGGTAATGCACTGGCCAGGTCCGGCGAACTGGAAGCGGCCATCGATGCCTACGAACAGGCCTTGGAAGCCCAGCCTGACCTGCAACCGGCGCTGAAAAATAAAGCCCTGGTGGAAAGCCTGATGCAGCAAAAAGCCCAGACCGCCCCCGCCAAGCCTGCAAAAAACGAGGATGACGAAACCACCCAACCCGGCCAAACTGCGCAACCGGGCGATACAGGGCAAAGTGCCACAGGTGCCGAGCAATCGCCCCAAGGCCAAGGCGAAACCAGCACCGGCGACACCCAAACCGGCGCCACGCCCAAAGCCGGCGGCAACGAAGTACCGGGCAGCGAGTTGGGCGATGAACACACCACCACCCCGCCGCTGCGCCCGGCGGATGCAAGCATTGACGGCGAACGTCGCCAGGCGCTGGAGCAATGGCTGCGGGAGATCCCGGACAACCCCGGCGAACTGCTGCGCCGAAAATTCTGGTACGAACAGCAACAACATCAGGACAAGACTCGATGAGCCGCCGCACCACCCTTCTGCTCTTGCTCGCGCTGACGGCAGGCCACGCCCAGGCGGCGAACCTGGTCGCCAGCGTCGACCGCAGCCGCGTCAATTCAGGGGAAACGGTGGAACTGACGGTCGAGTCCAGCGACGTCACGCAGTTCGGCAAGCCTGACCTGTCGCCGCTGGATGCGCAGTTCGAGGTCAGTGGCACCCGCCAGATCAACCAGCTCACCACACTGGGTGACGATAACCGCGCCACCACGCGCTGGATCATCACCCTGCTGCCCAAGGAAAACGGCACCGTGGTGATCCCTGCGCTGCAAGTGGGCGAGCTGAAAACCCAGCCGATCAGCCTGCAAGTGGTTGAAACCGCGAGCCAGAACACCAGCGCCGAACTGGCCCCGGTGTTTGTCGAGACCAAACTCGACCAGAGCAGCGTGTACGTGCAGGCTCAGGCACTGTTGACCGTGCGCGTGTATCACTCGGTGTCGCTGTATGACGACAGTAGCCTGACACCGTTGCAGATTCCCGATGCACGCATCGAACAGTTGGGCGAGTCGCGCACCTACGAAAAAGTCATCAACAGCATTCGCCATGGCGTGATCGAAACCCGCTACGCCATTTACCCGCAGCACAGCGGCGCCTTGTTGATACCGGCGCAGACCTTCAGCGCCACGCTGGTGGAAGCGCGCCCGGCGCAGGAAAACACCCTGCAAGGCACTAAGCCGGGCAAGTTGATCCACGTAAGCTCGGCGCAGCTACCGCTTGAGGTCAAGCCCAAACCCGCGTTGTACCCGGCTGACACGCCCTGGTTACCGGCACGCAGCCTGAGCTTGACCGAGAGTTGGAACCCAACGCCTGAGCACGTGCAAGTCGGCGACTCGCTGACGCGCAGCCTCACGGTCAAGGCCGAGGGCTTGTCCAGCGCGCAACTGCCAGCACTGCCGAGCAGCGACATCAATGGCCTGCGCCGCTACCCGGACCAACCGGTGCTCGGCAACCAGAACAGCGACCGCGGCCTGGTCAGCAGCCGTGAAGACCGCGAAGCCCTGGTGCCGACCCGCGCCGGCGCAGTGGAACTGCCGGCGGTGGAAGTGGTGTGGTGGAACACCCACGAAGACCACCTTGAGCGCACCAGCCTGCCCGCGCGCACCCTGCAAGTGGCCACCAACCCAAGCCTGGTGGTGGACACGCCCGCCATGCCGACTGTGATCACCGCACCTGACGACGAGCGCCTGTGGCTGTGGCAACTGAGCACGCTGACCTTGGCTTGCACCACGCTGCTGGGCTTCGGCCTGTGGTGGCGGGCACGCCGGCAACCGGCGGTACAGCGCGCCGCGCAAACCGGCCCGAGCCCGCGCAGCTTGCTCGACGACCTCAAGCGCGCGACGCAAGCCAACGACCCGCAGGCTACGCGCCAGGCACTCGACGCCTGGGCGCGGCAACAGCCGGACACATTGGCCGAGATGGCCGCGCGGTTTGTGCCGTTGTCGGATGCGCTGGATGGGCTGAACGGTGCGCTGTACAGCGAGAGCGGCCATTTCTGGCTCGGTGAGGAGTTGTGGCGCGCGGTGAAGGCGATTCCGATGGCCGAGCGTGAGCAAGACCCGGCGACTGATACCACCAGTTTGCCGCCGCTGTATCCGAAATAACCCTCAATTTACCTGACATCGGGCGCAAGCCCCCTCCCACATTTGATTTGCAGTGTTAAAGGCCAGCAAGCCATATCTCTTTAACTTGCAGGAAGTTTCCTAGACAATCATTCGGCCTTGCGCCTGCTCACTTCACTGGCTAGCCTTCGCTCCGTCGCTGCATATCAGCGATCGGGTGTGAGATCCCGTGTATGAGTGGACATGCGCAACAGCCGTCTATGGCGGCTGTGTGCGGGCAGACTTCGGTCTGGCCGGGTCCTGCTCTCCGGTATCTCACCCCGCACATAGCTGCCACCTTTTTTGACGTGTGAGATCGGCAAAAGAATGGCGCCCAACCGAGCAGGTACTTCCTTCATGAACAAAATCGTACCAGATCCGCCCCGCTTCACCCCCGGCCGCGAAATGTTTGAGCGCGCTCTGAGTCACTATCTGCAACCCGACTCAGCGCCGTCTTTCACCGTGCATCAAGACCTCAGCTTCGAAGACGCCCTCGCACAAATCTGCGACCTGTTGCGCTGCGCAGCCGCCACCGCAGCTTGCGCCACTCAAGGTGTGATCGGCGATCAACGCCACATCGCCGGCGCCACCGAACACCTGATAGACAAAGCCCAAACCCTCGCAGACCGGGCACTCGACTGCCTGCACGCCGCATAACCCCTGTGGGAGACCCGGCGACTGATACCACCAGTTTGCCGCCGCTGTACCCGAAGTAACCCTCAATTTACCTGACAATGATCGTTCCCACGTTCCGCGTGGAATGCCTCCAGTGACGCTCTGCGTTACCGCGCCGGTATTGATGTCTTCAACTAAAGCGGGACGCAGAGCGTCCAGGGCAGCATTACCACGCCGTGGGAACGATCATCTGAGGTACAGCCCCCTCCCACATTTGGTTCGCAGTGTTAAAGGCCAGCAAGCCATATCTCTTTAACTTGCAGGAAGTTTCCTAGACAATCATTCGGCCTTGCGCCTGCTCACTTCACTGGCTAGCCTTCGCTCCGTCGCTGCATATCAGCGATCGGGTGTGGAAACTCGGGAGTTAGTAGGCGCCATGATCGTATGCAAACGCTCAATGGCGGCTGTACGCGGGCAGACTTTGGTCTGGCTGGGTCCTACTCCCCGGTTTCCACCCCGCGTATGGCTGCCACCTAATTCGTCGTGTGGAAACGACACCAGGTGGCTCCTCCACTGAGTAGGAGCTTTACACATGAACAAAATTGTCCCAGATCCGCCCCGCTTCACCCCCGACCGCGAAATGTTTGAGCGCGCTCTGAGTCACTATCTGCAACCCGACTCAGCGTCGTCTTTCACCGTGCATCAAGACCTCAGCTTCGAAGACGCCCTCGCACAAATCTGCGACCTGTTGCGCTGCGCAGCCGCCACCGCAGCTTGCGCCACTCAAGGTGTGATCGGCGATCAACGCCACATCGCCGGCGCCACCGAACACCTGATAGACAAAGCCAAAACCCTCGCAGACCGAGCACTCGACTGCCTGCACGCCGCATAACCCTGTGTGGGCTTGCTCGCGATAGCTGTGGTTCAGTCAATACAGGTGTCGACTGTTACACCGCCATCGGGAGCAAGCCCCCTCCCACATTTGCCCTGCAGCGTTCAAGGCCAGCACTCAATCTACCTGCACACCGCACATCCCCTGTGGGAGCGGGCTTGCTCGCGATAACTGTGGGTCAGTCAATACAGTTGTCGACTGGCACACAGCCATCGGGAGCAAGCCCCTCCCACATTTGCCCTGCAGTGTTAAAAACCAGCACTCAATCTACCTGCATACCGCACATCCCCAGTGGGAGCGGGCTTGCTCGCGATAGCAGTGGGTCAGTCAATACAGGTGTCGACTGTTACACAGCCATCGGGAGCAAGCCCCCTCCCACATTTGACCTGCAGTGTTAAAAGCCAGCACTCAATCTACCTGCACACCGCATACCCTGTGGGAGCGGGCTTGCTCGCGATAGCAGTGGTTCAGTCAATACAGTTGTCGACTGGCACACAGCCATCGGGAGCAAGCCCCCTCCCACATTTGCCCTGCAGTGTTAAAAGCCAGCACTCAATCTACCTGCACACCGCACATCGCCTGTGGAAGCGGGCTTGCTCGCGATAGCAGTGGTTCAGTCAATACAGTTGTCGACTGGCACACAGCCATCGGGAGCAAGCCCCCTCCCACATTTGCCCTGCAGTGTTAAAAACCAGCACTCAATCTACCTGCACACCGCACATCCCCTGTGGGAGCGGGCTTGCTCGCGATAGCGGTGGTTCAGTCAATACAGTTGTCGACTGGCACACAGCCATCGGGAGCAAGCCCCCTCCCACATTTGCCCTGCAGTGTTAAAAACCAGCACTCAATCTACCTGCACACCGCACATCCCCTGTGGGAGCGGGCTTGCTCGCGATAGCAGTGGTTCAGTCAATACAGTTGTCGACTATTACACCGCCATCGGGAGCAAGCCCCCTCCCACATTTGACCTGCAGCGTTAAAAGCCAGCACTCAATCTACCTGCACACCGCACACCCCCAGTGGGAGCGGGCTTGCTCGCGATAGCAGTGGTTCAGTCAATACAGTTGTCGACTATTACACCGCCATCGGGAGCAAGCCCCCTCCCACATTTGCCCTGCAGTGTTAAAAACCAGCACTCAATCTACCTGCCCACCGCACATCCCCTGTGGAAGCGGGCTTGCTCGCGATGGCAGTGGTTCAGTCAATACAGTTGTCGACTGGCACACCGCCGCCAGGAGCAAGCCCCCTGTCACAGGTTTACAGGTAAACTCCCCGTTCTTTTCATCTTCTTCACGGAGTTCGCCTTGCGTCTGTTTCACACCTCCGACTGGCACCTTGGCCAGAACCTGCATGGCCAGGAACGCGACTTCGAACACGCCTGTTTCCTCGAATGGCTGCTCGGCCAGCTGAAAGCCCAGTGCCCGGATGTATTGCTGATCGCTGGCGATATTTTCGACACGGTCAACCCGCCGCTCAAGGCCCAAGAGCGCCTGTACGATTTCATCATCAGCGCCCACGAACAAAACCCAAAACTCACGATTGTGATGATCGCCGGCAACCACGATTCCGGCTCACGCATCGAATTGCCTGCGCCGTTGATGCGGCGCCTGCGCACCCATGCGCTGGGCCGGGTGCTGTGGCTGGATGACGGCCAACTGGATGCCGAACGCTTGCTGATCCCGCTGCCCGACGCCAAAGGCAAGGTCGCCGCGTGGTGCCTGGCGCTGCCGTTTTTGCGCCCGGCAGAAGTCACTGGCGCGCACTTGGGCGATGATTACCTGCGCGGCATTGGCCAAGTGCACGAATGGCTGATCGCCGCTGCGAATGCCAAACGCAAAAAAGGCCAGGCGTTGATTGCCATCAGCCACGCGCACATGGCCGGTGGTTCGGTGTCGGAAGATTCCGAGCGCAGTTTGATTATCGGCAATGCCGAGGCGCTGCCGGCCAAGCTGTTCGATGCGAGTATCGGCTATGTCGCCCTCGGCCATTTGCACAAGCCACAACGGGTGAATGGCGAGGAACGCATTCGCTACAGCGGCTCGCCGATTCCGCTGTCGTTTTCCGAAATCGGCTACAAGCACCAGATTCTCGATGTGACGTTCGAGGGCGAAAAACTGCTCAGCGTCGAGCCGCGCCTGATCCCGCGCTCGGTCAACCTGCAACGCCTTGAGGCCGCACCGCTGGCGGATATTCTTAAACAACTGGGCGACTTGCCCGACATCGACTTGCTCGCCGACACCCAGCGCCAGCCGTGGCTGGAAGTGCGCGTGCGCCTTGATGAGCCGCAGCCAGATTTGCGCCAGCAAATCGAAACCGCCCTGCAAGGCAAAGCCGTGCGCCTGGTGCGCATCGCCGCCGAATATGCCGGCAAACGCGGCAACGACGCCACGGATGAGGAGCGCCTGATCGAACTCGACCAGCTCACGCCGCAGGAGCTGTTCAGCCGCGCCTGGCAGGACAGCTACGGCAGTGAAGTGGATGAACAGACCTTGAAGGATTTCGCCGTGCTGCTCCAGGAAGTGCAACAGGGAGCTGAACAGCCATGAAAATTCTCGCCATCCGCCTGAAAAACCTCGCCTCACTGGCGGGGCCGTTTGACATCGACTTTACCGCCGAACCCTTGGCCAGCGCCGGGTTGTTCGCGATTACCGGGCCGACCGGCGCGGGTAAAAGTACCCTGCTCGATGCGCTGTGCCTGGCGCTGTTTGGCGCCGTGCCGCGCTTGGGTGATACCGGCCAGGCGAAAATGCCGGATGCCGACAGTGATATTTCTATCGGCGACCCACGCACCCTGATACGGCGCGGCACGGGCGGCGGTTATGCCGAGGTCGATTTTGTCGGTGTCAGCGGCCGCCGCTACCGTGCGCGCTGGGAAGCCAACCGCGCACGCGACAAGGCCAGCGGCAAGTTACAGAACAGCCGGCAAAGCCTGATCGACCTCGACAGCGACCAACTGCTGGCCAGCCAGAAAACCGAATACAAAACCCAGTTGGAACTGGCGCTGGGCTTGAATTTCGAGCAGTTCACGCGCGCGGTGCTGCTGGCGCAAAGCGAGTTCAGCGCGTTCCTCAAGGCCAACGACAATGAGCGCAGCGAGCTGCTCGAAAAGCTCACTGACACCGCGCTTTACACCCAGCTTGGGCGCCGCGCCTTCGACAAGGCCAAAGACGCCAAAGACGCGCACAAACACCTGCAAGACCAGGCCACCGGCGTGGTGCCGTTGGCGCCCGAAGCGCGTGCCGAACTTGATCAACAACTGGCCGATGCACAACAACAGCTCAAGACCCAGCAGGCCCAGCTCAAGCAGTTGGAGCTTCAGCACACCTGGCTCAAGGAACTGCGCGAATGGCAGGAGCGCCAGCAGAACGCGGTTGAGCAACTGCAACAGGCCCAACAGCATTGGCACGGCCAGGGCGCGCAACGCCAGGACTTGAGCCTTCTGGAGCAACTGGCGCCGCAACGCCATCAGTTTGCACGGCAGGCTGAACTCGGCACGTTGCTGACGCCGCTCGCCGCACACATTCAGCAGTACATCGAGCAGCAAACCGCCCTGCATGCCCGTCAGGAACAGGCGCAACAACAGCAAGCCGCCGCCCAAGCGGCACTCGCCGACGCGCTGAAAAACCAGGCCGACGCCCTGCCATTGCTGCGTCAAGCGTTTGAAGAACAAAGCACCCTCGCCCACCTGACCAAAGACCTGGCCAAACGCAGCGACGACCAACAGCAGCAGCACACCGCTTGCAGCGAAGGCCAGGTGTTACTGCAAGGCTTGCAGGAAAAACACCGCCAGGTCGCCGAGCGCCTGCAACGCCTGGCCGCCGAGCTGGAGCGCAGCGCCGCGCTCGCGCCGCTGAGTGACGCCTGGAGCGCCTACCGCGACCGCCTGCAACAGCTGATGCTGATCGGTAACCGCTTGAACAAGGGCCAGGCTGAGCTGCCGCAGCTTGAGCAGCGCGCGACCACCGCCGCCGAGAAGTTCGCCCAGCAACGCGATGCGTTGGACCTGTTGTATCAGGAAGCCGGTGCCGAACCGCACGCTGTCGCCGAGCAGATCCAGTTACTCGCCAGCCTGTTGCAAGAGAATCGCAAGCAACAGCGCGCTTTCGAAGACTTGACGCGCTTGTGGGACAGCCAGCAGCAACTTGATCAACAGGCCGCCAGCCTCACGCAAAAACTTGCGGAGGCGCAGCAGCAACGCGACCAACTGAACCAGACCGGCCTGCAAACCAAAGCCGAACTCAGCGTGGCCGAACATACCCTGACAGTGACCCGGCAATTGCTCGAACGCCAGCGCCTGGCCCGCAGCGCCAGCGTCGAGGAATTGCGCGAACAGTTGCAGGATGAGCAGCCATGCCCGGTGTGCGGCAGCCATGAGCATCCGTATCACCAACCCGAAGCCTTGCTGCAAAGCCTCGGTCGCCATGACGAGAACGAAGCGGCCAGCGCGCAGAAAGCCGTGGACACGCTCAAGGAAAAACTCACCGAGCTGCGCGGCGAAGTGGGTGGGCTGATTGCCCAGCAAAAGGAATTTTTGCAGCAGCAAGAGCAATTGGCGACGCAGCAACAAGGCCTGACACCGAGCCTGGAGGCACACCCACTGTCGGCGTCGCTGTTCAATCAGGACGCCGCCAAGCGCAGCGCCTGGCTGGCTCAGCAACTGGCCCAACTGACGCAAAGCATCACTGCGGACGAACAACGCCAAGGCGCCCTGCTCAACCTGCAACAAAATGCCGGGCGTTTGCAGCAACAACTGCAAGCCGCGCAGGACGCCAGCCAAAAAGCCCGGCAATTACTGGTGGACCAACAGCGCGAGCTGTCCAACGACCGCGAGCGGCTGGACGAAGAACTCACTGCGTTTGCCAGCCTGTTGCCCGCTGAAACCCTGGAAGGTTTACGCCGCGAACCGGCGGCAACCTTCATGCAGTTGGACCAGCAGGTGAGCCAGCGCCTGGAACAACTGGGCCATCAGCGCGATGAAGTGGCCGAACAGCAAGAGCGCCAACAGGCCATCGAGAAACAGCAGACCCATCAGCAACATCGCCAGCAGCAGCTGGACGCGCTGCAGCAACAGGTCAGCGAGTTGGCCACGCAACAGCAGGCCGCCCAGGAAAAACTCAGCGCCCTGTTGGGTGATCACGCGAGTGCCGAGCAGTGGCAACAGCAACTCGAAAGCGCGGTGCTGCAGTCACGCAAAAGCGAGGCCGACGCCAACCAACAGTTGCAAGACCTGCGCAACACCCTGACCCAATTGGCCGCCGATATAAAGGCGCAGCAAGAGCGTCAACACGCACTGGCGGCCGAGCAGCACAGCCTCGACGCGCGCCTGGCTGAGTGGCGCGCGCAGCACGGCGAACTCGATGACGACGGGCTGACGCGCTTGTTGGCCTTTAGCGACAGCGGCGTCAGCCAATTGCGCCAACAGCTGCAACACAGCGAAAAAGCCGTTGAACAAGCCAAAGTGTTGCTGCAAGAACGCGAGCAACGCCTGGCCGAGCATCAGGCGTTGCACAACGGCAACCTGGAAGCCGAAGCACTCGACAGCACACTGGCTGCACTCAACCAGCAACTCACCGAGGGCGAGAAACACTGCGCCGAATTGCGCGCGCGCCAGGCCGAAGACCAACGCCGCCAGGACGCCAACCACGCGCTGGCCGAGCAGATCAGCAAAGCGTGCGAAGAATGGCAGCGCTGGGCGCGTCTGAATGCGCTGATCGGTTCGGCCACCGGCGACACCTTCCGCAAGATCGCCCAGGCCTACAACCTCGACCTGCTGGTGCACCATGCCAACGTGCAATTGCGCCAACTGGTGCGTCGCTACCGCCTTAAACGTGGCGGCAGCATGCTTGGGTTGTTGGTGATGGACACGGAAATGGGCGATGAACTGCGCTCGGTGCACTCGTTGTCAGGTGGCGAAACGTTCCTGGTGTCGCTGGCACTCGCCTTGGGCCTCGCGTCGATGGCGTCGAGCACGCTGAAGATCGAGTCGCTGTTTATCGATGAGGGCTTTGGCAGCCTCGACCCCGAATCGCTGCAACTGGCGATGGACGCGCTGGACGGTTTGCAGGCGCAGGGCCGCAAAGTCGCGGTGATCTCCCACGTGCAGGAAATGCACGAACGCATCCCGGTGCAGATCCAGGTTAAACGCCAGGGCAACGGGTTGAGTACTGTGGAGGTCAAGTGAGCGAAGCGCTGCTGTATTCGTTTCGCCGCTGCCCCTACGCGATGCGAGCGCGCCTGGCGTTGCGCTACAGCGGCGTGCCGGTGCGCATCATTGAGGTGAGCCTCAAGGCCAAGCCGGCCGACATGCTCGCGCTGTCGCCCAAAGGCACGGTGCCGGTGTTGAGCGTGGGCGGCCGGGTGATTGATGAGAGTTTGCAGATCATGCAATGGGCCTTGGCGCGGCACGACCCTGAGGATTGGTGGCTGCAAGGCGACCCGGCGGTGCTGGCGCTGATTGCCGAGAATGACCAGGCGTTCAAACATCATTTGGATCGATACAAGTACGCCGAGCGCTACCCCGAACAGCCGATGGAAGATTATCGGGCCGAGGGCGAGGTGTTTTTGCAAAAGCTGGAAGGGTTATTGGCCGGACGGCAGTATTTGCTGGCCGAGCATATGACCCTGGCTGATGCGGCACTGGCGCCGTTTGTGCGGCAGTTCGCGCATGTTGATCGGGCGTGGTTTGCAGCCACGCCGTATCACCGTCTGCAAGCGTGGCTACAGCGCTTTCTGGAGTCGCCGCTGTTCATCGCCATCATGGCAAAGCCCTGAGAGCCACAGTTAAACGGTCGACCCGCTCAAGCTCAGTGTTGGGTTTTGTGGTCGAGGGCGGCGTAGAAATTCGCGCTTTGTTGCAGGTATTTCTGGGTGTAGGCGCTGGTGCTGGATTTTTTACCGACAACGTCAACGCTGGCGGCGGCCGGCAAGGCCACGGTGGCAGACACTGCGGAAGCGGCGATGATCGAGAAGAGATTGAAGTTCATGGCGGTGACCCTTGTGTTCGTTGGGTTGGGTGGCCGGGGAAGGCCTTGGAACCCAACTTACGCCCGAGGGCTGCACCTTAGAAATACATTGAAACATTAGCTGCTATTAATAGAATTAATACAACGAGTCAGGCCCCGCAATGCGGGGCCTGTGGCTTATTGACGGAGCAAAAACTTAAGGTCGCTAGGCGCATCGATCGGCAATTTCTGCACGGTTTTACCCAGCAGGCCGGTGTTCGGGTCACGTTCGATCACCACAATTTCGTTGCTTTTCTGGTTGGCGATCAGCAAAAACTTGCCGCTCGGGTCCAGGCTGAACTCGCGTGGGTGGTCGCCTTCTACGGTACGGCGCTGCAGTTCCGTGAGGTGCGCGGTGGCCGGGTCGATGCTGAACACCAGCATCTGGTTGGCGGTGCCACGGTTGCTCACGTAGAGGAATTTACCGTCGCTTGAAGCGTGCAACGCGGCGCCAGCCTTGTCGGACACGGGTTGCCCGGCGGCAAAGTCGACCATTTGGGTTTGCGTCAGCTTGCCGTCGTTGTGATCGAATACCGCGACCTGCGCGCTCATCTCGGTGGTCAGCCAGGCGTGCTTGCCGTCAGCGCTGAACAGCAAGTGACGCGGGCCGCTGCCACCCGGCAACTGCACCGACGCCGGGTCGGCCGGGGTGAGTGGCTGCTCGTGATTGGCGTTGGGGTTGTAACGGTAGGCGAACAGCTTGTCTGCGCCCAGGTCCTGCACAAATACATACTTGCCGTCCGGCGACGACACCACCGAATGCACATGGTTGGAGGCCTGGCGTTCCGGGTTCACGCGGCTGGCCGGGTGCGCGCTCATTTGCACCGGCGCCGACAATTTGCCCGTGGCGTCGACCGGCAGAATCGCCAGGCTGCCACCCGGGTCTTCGAGTACCGAGTAGTTGGCAACGAACAGGTAACGCCCGTCAGCGGCGAGGCTGGAGTGCGTCGGCTCGTTGCCCAAGCTTTGCACTTGGTTGATCAGGGTCAGTTGATGATTGTTCGGGCTGATGCTGTAACTGCTGATACGCCCAACCGGGTCGTGCTGGCCTGGGCCGTTTTCGTTGACCACAAACAGGTGTTTCTGGTCTTTGGAGAGCGTCAGCCAAGACGGGTTTTCAGCCTTGGCGGCGAGTACCGGTTTACCGTTGAATTGGCCGGTGCGGCTGTCGAATTGCAGGCGGTAGATGCCTTCGCTGGTGCCGGCGGTGTAGCTGCCCACTAACAGCTCGAAGGTCTGTGCCGGTGCAGCTTGCACCGACATCGCACCCACACTGCCCGCCATCAGCAGGGGCCAGAATTTACGCATCATCATCTGCTTCTTCCTCTTCATTATTATTGCCAGTGACGCCGTTCATGCACACCAGGCGATGCTCGCCCGAGTCACCCGTCAGGGTCCAGCTTTGCAAAGTTTGATCAAAGATCGCCGCGCGAACCTGCTCCAGGCTGAAACTCCAGCGTTTCTCGGCGCGACCGTCCATGCAAATGATCAGCAGTGTGTGTTCATCCAGGCTGAAATCGAAGGTGTGCAGCCCGTCGATTTCGACCATCTGGCAGTCTTTAAAAGCGTCGAGCAAGGTAGCAGTGTCGGCAGTCATAACCATCAATCATCAAGAGGAAAGACCGCATGATAGGGCAAATTGTTGCATCGACCTAAGGCCGCGCCATGCAAAACGCCGCGGCACAGGCCACGGCGTTTCGGCAACCACACTGGATCAGTGGGCAAACAGCGAATTGCCCTTCTGCCCCGCCAGCTTCTCGGGCTTGATCAAGAACCGCGCCAGCGCCGGCAGCAGCCACAGCGCGCCGAACATGTTCCACAGCAGCATAAAGGTCAGCATCAACCCCATGTCGGCCTGGAACTTGATGGCCGAGAAGATCCACGTGCACACGCCAATGGCCAGGCACAAGCCAGTGAACAGTACGGCTTTACCGGTGGACTTGAGCGTCTGGTAGTACGCCTCTTGCAGCGGCAAACCGGCGCGCAGGAAGCTTTCCAATCGGCTATAGATATAGATGCCGTAGTCCACGCCAATGCCCACGCCCAGCGCCACCACCGGCAAGGTCGCCACCTTGACGCCAATGCCCATGAACGCCATCAGCGCGTTGCCCAGCACCGAGGTCAACACCAGCGGCAGCACGATGCACAGGGTCGCCGCCCAGGAACGGAAGGTGATCATGCACATGGTCGCCACACACAGGTACACCAGAATCAGAATGGTCAGCTCCGACTCTTTGATCACCTCGTTGGTGGCCGCTTCGATCCCGGCATTACCGGCAGCGAGGATAAATTCCAGGCCATCCTTGTTGTTGTCTTTGGCGAAGTCCTGCACCGCATGCACCGCCCGGTCGAGGGTTTCGGCCTTGTGGTCGTTGAGGAATACCAGCACCGGCGCCAGTGAGCAATTGTTGTTGTACAGGCCATCGGCTCGCGCGATGGAGTTGTTCAAAACGTCGGGGTTGCGCGACAGGGTTTCCCATTTCAGGTTGCCCTCGTTCATGCCCTTGATCATCTGCTTGGACACCGTCACCAGCGAGATCGCCGACTGCACGCCCTCGGTGTTCTGCATCTTCCACATCAACTGGTCGATGGGCGCCATCGCTTCATAACGCGAGCAGCCTTCGGCCTTGGTTTTGACCATCACCACCAGCACGTCGGAGCTGGTGGAATAGTTGCTGATGATGAAGTTGTTGTCTTTGTTGTAGCGCGAGTCCGGGCGCAGCTCCGGCGCGCCTTGGTCGAGGTCGCCGATTTTGAGGTGCTGGCTGTACCAGAGGCCACCGCCGAAGGCGAGCAGCGCCAGCACGATGGAGACAGGCGCGACTTTGCGGCTGGCAAAGTTCGACAGCAGGCGCCAGAACGCATGTTCACGGTTCGCGTCTTTTTTGCTCCTGGCGATGGCGCGCTGGCTGATGCCAACATACGAAATCGCCACCGGCAGCAAGATCAGGTTGGTAAACACGATGACTGCCACGCCGATGGACGCGCCGATGGCCAGCTCGCGGATCACGCCGATGTCGATGATCAGCAGCGTGATAAACCCAACGGCGTCAGCCAGAATCGCGATCATGCCCGGCAGGAACAGTTGCCGGAAGGTACGCCGCGCGGCCGTCAGTGCGTTGTCTGCCTCGCTGGATTGCAGGGCGATACCGTTGATCTTCTGCACGCCGTGGGAAATACCAATGGCGAAAATCAGGAACGGCACCAGCATCGAATAGGGGTCGAGCCCGAAGCCGAAGAAGTGCATCAAACCGAGTTGCCAGACCACCGCCACCAGCGTCGTGCTCAACACCGCGATGGTGCTGCGCAGGCAGTTGGTGAACCACAGCAACAGCACCAGCGTGATGACGAAGGCTACGCCGAAGAACAGCACCACCATCACCAAGCCGTCGATCAGGTCGCCGACCTTCTTGGCAAAGCCGACGATGTGGATCTTGACGTTGGGGTTCTGCGCTTCGAACTTGTCGCGGATCTTGTCTTCGAGTTCATGCGAGAACTTGCGATAGTCCAGGGCCAGCAATTTGCCCTGATCCTGCGGGTCGGGGTAAGACTCCAACAGCGGAATGTCGACGATGCTCGATTTGAAGTCGTTGGCCACCAGGCGCCCGACCTGGCCGGACTTGAGCACGTTGTTGCGCAGTTGGTCGAGGCTTTGCGGCGAGCCGTTGTAGCTTTGCGGGATCACTTCACCGCCGGCAAACCCTTCTTCGGTGACTTCGGTCCAGCGCACGCTGGGGCTCCACAGCGACTTGAGCCCCGAACGGTCGACGCCGGAAATGTAGAACACCTCGTCGTTGATCTGGCGCAGGGTCTCCATGTACGCCTGGCTGAAGATGTCACCGTCCTTGGCCTCCACCGAAATGCGTACCGTGTTGCCGAGGTTCGCCAAGTCGTTACGGTGCTCCATCATCTTTTCGATGAAGGGGTGCTTGAGCGGAATCATTTTTTCAAAGCTGGTGGACGGGCGAATCAAGGTCGCCTGCCAGAACAGAAAAACGCTCACCAGCAGGCAGATGACGATGACGGCCGGGCGATTGTTGAAGATCAGGCGCTCAAGAAAGGTCGCTTTATCGTTGTGATGACTGCTCATGCTTGCTCCGCCTTCTTATTGTTTTGTCGGTTCGGCGCCGGTCGGCATGGCGACACGAACACCGCCCTGCCCGACCAGAATCAAGTTGCCATTGCCTGCCGCCGTCACGGCCGAAAGCGAAATACGGTCGGGGCGATTGAACACGCTGAAGGTTTGGCCATCGTCGTGGCTGACCACCACGCTGCCGCCGTTACCGACCACGACAATCGAACCGTCATCGAGCAAGGTCGCCCCCGACAAACCGAACTCCAGGGCGCCGCGTGTCGCGGTCAGTTCAACCTGCTCCCAGGTGCTGCCGAAATCCGTGGAGCGGTAAAGATTGCCACGCAAGCCATAGGCCAACAGGGTCTGCGGTTGCGCGGTGCTGATCACGCCGAACAGCGAGCCCTCGTACGGCCCTTCGAGTTTTTCCCAGGTCTGGCCGTCGTCGCTGGAGCGGAACATGCTGCCCTGTTCACCGACGATAAACAGGCCGGCGTCTTTGATCCGGGCGATGGCGTTGAGGTGGAACTGGTCTTCGTTGTCGAGGCGGTCGCTGACGTCCGCCCAGGTTTTGCCGCCGTCGGTGGTTTCGATCAGCGCACCGTAGGCGCCTACCGCCAAGCCATGGCTGGCGTCGTTGAACCAGATGTCGAGCAACGGCGCTTCGCGTTTGAGGTCTTGGTATTGCTGGGTCCAGGTGGCGCCGCCGTCGGCGCTTGCGAGAATTTGTGCGTCGTGACCAACGGCCCAGCCTTGTTTGGCGTCGACGAAAAACACCGCCGTGAGCAGTTGCCGGGTTGGCACTTTGGCTTGGATCCAGGTACCGCCCTGATCATCGGAATAGAGGATGTGCCCGCGATCACCGACGGCCACCAAGCGAGAGCCTGCGTGGACCACATCGATCATCAGGCCCTTGGCGGCCTTGGGCGATTCAATCGCAAAGGCCGGCGCTGCGCCGGTGTCGCCGGCTGCCAGCACGGGTGTCGACAACACCCCCAGCAGCGAGAGCGCTGTGGCCAGCATCGCAACCCTGCGTGCGGCGCGCGGGCGGCAAACAACCCAACCCATGACAGGCTCACTCATAGACCTTTCTCCCGATTTATTATTGTTAGGTCGTCTTGCCTTTCTGGGCTCTGAAACCTGCAATCTAGAGCGCCTGGAGCAAGCAGGGGCCATCCTATCGGGGTTTCGAATCGTCTGACAATCGGCGCTACGTTATCTTTTGTTAACTGGCGGCTTTTGCCGATGGCCTGAATAGGGTGGCATTACTGCGCTTGATGATCGCTCCGCTGCTTCGCGCGGGAAATATCAGCGATAATGAACTTTTATTCCATATCTTGAATTATGTGAATTTTTATTCCATTAATAGCCCTCTTGAAAACAATAATTCAAAGGACCACGGCTATGCGGGAACTCGGAATCGGCCTGATCGGCACGGGCTTCATGGGGCGCGCCCACGCCCTGGCGTTCAACAATGCCCGCGCGGTATTCGACCTGCCGGTGCAATTGAAACTGGCGGCATTGGCCGATGCCGACACCGAGCGTGCGCAACGCTGTGCCAAGGCGTGGGGCTTTGCCCAGGCCCATGGCGACTGGCAGGCGCTGATCAACGACCCCAAGGTCGACGTGGTGGCCATCACCACACCCAACCACTTGCACTACCCCATGGCGATGGCGGCGATTGCGGCAGGCAAGGCGGTGTATTGCGAGAAACCGCTGGCCGTGAGCCTCGAGCAGGCCGACGCCATGCGCCGCGCCGCCAGTGCGGCGGGTGTGGTGACGCGGGTCGGCTACAACTATCAGCACAACCCGATGATCAGCCTGGCGCGGCAAATGATTGCGAATGGCGAGCTGGGCGAGATCATCAGTTTCCAGGGTGAGTTCAGCGAAGACTTCATGGCCGACCCGGCGTCGCCGTGGTCGTGGCGCTGCGAAGTGGAACATGCCGGGGGCGCTCTGGCGGATTTGGGCAGCCACTTGCTGTCGATGGCGTGCTACTTGGTGGGCGAGGTGCACAGCGTGTGCGCCGACACTCAGACCGTTCACGCCCAACGCCCCGCCACGACGGGCAGCCAAACAACCCGCGCGATTGCCGTGGATGATCAGGTGCATGCGCTACTGCGATTCACCAATGGCGCGCGCGGTACGGTGAGCAGCAGTTGGCTCAAGCATGGCTACAAGAACCACCTGAGTTTTGAGATCAGCGGCACGAAAGGCACGCTGGCGTTCGATCAGGAGCGCCTGAACGAGCTGCGGGTATGCCGCGCCGGCCAGGACGGCTTCCAGCGTCTGCTGGCGGGCCCCGCCCTGCCCGGCTATGCCGCCTTCAGCCCGGCCGCCGGGCATCAACTGGGTTACAACGAGTTGAAGACCCTGGAAGTGCACGAGTTGATCATGGCACTGGCCGGGCAAGGCGCCGAGGGCACCGACTTTGATGCTGCGTGGGCCGTCGAGCGCCTGGCAACCGCGATCCGCCTGGCTGCCTTACAAGAGCGATGGGTCAACGTCAGCGAGCTTTAGGACGCTCGCGTTCCTCCACGTGGTCGGCGTGCACCCCAAGTGTACGCCGCCAAGCATGGGCACATGCGCGTGTCAGGCAGCCGAAAGTTCATGCTCGAGTTTTCTTTAACACAGTAACTTTTCCGTCCTGCCAGACAATAAAATTCCGACACCCTTACACTACACACCTTCCTGGCAAACCTGAAAAAGATTAACCCGCCTATCTCAAAACAATAATTAAGTCACACACAGAAATATACCCTAACTGGCATTCTCTGCAAAAAAGATTACTTTATCGCCTACTTACAACACGTTCTTTTATTATTGTGCCAGGAATTGCCATGCCTCTCACGCCAGCGAATACAGCAGCACGTTTTCACCCCCTCCAACACAATGTTGATAACCCAACAACTCCAATCAAACGTGACGTTCCAACAGCTTCTCTTCCTGGAAATATCGCAACACAGCTCACCCGCGAAAACTATAGAATCAATGATAGAAACGGTGATGGCCAAATAACAGTCGGCTACTCATTCTTAAACGCGTCCGACGCGCAAGCGGCGCACTCTAAAAACGGGGGCGCTCTGGCATTCAGCGAAGCCAGGAAAAAATCATTCAGAAGTTCAATCCGGGCGTGGGAAGATGTGGTGAAGGTCAAGTTTATCGAGAATGCCAAAAATGCCGACGCCTTGGTGGTCGTTCATGGTAATAACGGTGTGGGCGGTTACGCCACACTGCCCACTGACCATAGTAAAAACATGACTATCGGGATCGGCTTGGGCGACAAGAATTCACCTCTGAACTCGTCAATGATTCACGAAATCGGCCATAGCCTGGGGCTGCGGCACCCGACCGGAGAGCACCTCGAAAACAACAAGACCCATACGGCCATGTCTTACAGGACCGATTGGTGGCGGCCCCATGACGAGCGTGGCGTCAGTGTGTCGGACAGCACGTCAACCCCAATGATGCATGACATTACGGCGGGCCAACGCCTCTACGGTGCCAACCAGCATACCCGCACGGGCGATACCACTTACGGCTTCAACTCCAATTCTGAGCGCGATTACTATAGCTTGACCTCCGCCGATGAATTGGCCGCGTTCTGCGTATGGGATAACGGCGGAAACGACACCTTGGATTTTTCTGGTTTCAAGCACAATCAGACGATCAACTTGAACGCCGGGCAGCTTTCGAACGTGGGCGGCAGGGAAGGCAATGTGTCTATCGCCAAAGGCGTTGTTGTGGAAAATGCCATCGGCGGGGACGGGGAAGATCTACTGATCGGCAACCATGTTGGCAATCGCATAACCGGAGGGGCCGGCGGCGACGAGCTTTACGGCGGCGGTAATGCGAATACTTTTGTATACCAAAAGGCCAGCGATTCCACGCTTCAAAGGCCAGACGTACTTCAGGACTTCGTCAGTGGCGTCGATAAAATAGATCTCTCCAGTGTCTTGAAAGAGGCTGGAATTTCTAAGCTGAGTTTTTCCGAAACGCCCCCCGGCGAGGGCGGCAGTATGAGCGATCAGAAAGGCGAGTTGATGCTTGACTATGATCAAAACGTTAAACTGTACAGGTTGGCTCTTAATGTGGGGGGGTGGCGCTGACTCTACAGTAGTGATCCTGAGCAAGAACCCCATACGCCCAAGCGATATATTGACCGATACCCGCTCACACTCTTCGATTGCACCCTTGCCACAACCACAACTGACGCCCCATAAGACTTTTAATTTTGACGCAGTCTCCGACTCCTCTTATATCAACTCCCAGTTGCTCAAGAACTTCACCACGGGAGAGGACAAAATCGATTTGAGCAACTTGAGTAAAAACACTCAGGTCACGTTCAACCGCGTCAATGCTTACACGGGGCGAATTGGCGACACTGTGCTTACACTAAATACAGCAACCAACAGGTACTACATCGGTATTGATATGACGGGAAATCGCAGGACCGACTTTCTGATAAGAAGTACCACGCCGATCAGATGCGAAGATGTTATTGGCGTCCAATTCCAGTAACGCGACGATAGCTAAACGCCCAGGTGGGAGCGGCGCACCGCCGCTCCCGCCCACTCAAGTGTCAGATAACGAACCGCGCGACCATCCCATTCAGGTCCACCGCCAGGCGCGACAGCTCATGGCTGGCCGCGCTGGTCTGGTTGGCGCCTGCCGCCGACTGGGTCGCCAGGTCGCGGATGTTCACCAGGTTGCGGTCCACCTCTCGGGAGACCTGGGCCTGCTCTTCCGACGCACTGGCGATCACCAGGTTGCGCTCGTTGATCAAGCTGATGGACTGCGTGATCTGCTCCAGCGCCACACCCGCGGCGCGCGCCATCTCCAGGGTGCTCTGGGTGCGCTGGTTGCTCTGCTGCATCGACTGCACCGCTTGACCGGTGCCGGTCTGGATGCCGGCGACCATTTTTTCAATCTCCTGGGTCGACTGCGCGGTGCGGTGGGCCAAGGCCCGCACTTCATCGGCGACCACCGCAAAGCCACGTCCGGCTTCACCGGCGCGGGCCGCTTCAATCGCCGCGTTGAGCGCCAATAGGTTGGTCTGTTCGGCAATCGCGCGAATCACGTCGAGTACCTTGCCAATGTCACGGCCTTGAGTCGCCAGGCCTTCGATCATCACCGAGGTGTTTTGTACGTCCTGAGTCATTGTCTGGATCGCGCCGACGGTTTCCACCACGCGGTCGCGGCCTTCACGTGCCGCCTGGTTGGACTGGCTGGAGGCTTCGGAGGTGGACACCGCGTTGCGCGCCACCTCCTCCACCGCAGCGGTCATTTCGTTGACGGCGGTGGCGGCCTGGTCGATTTCGTTGTTCTGTTGTTGCAAGCCTTTGGAGGCCTCTTCGGTGACGGCGCTCAATTCTTCGGCCGCTGATGCCAACTGCGTGGCCGAACCGGCAATGTGTTGGATGGTCTGGCGCAAGTTAGCTTGCATGGCGGCCAACGCGCCGAGCAAGCGCGCCGGCTCATCCTTGCCCTCGTCCTCGATGAGCTTGATCAGGTTGCCGCCGGCGATGGTTTCGGCCGCTTCCACGGCTTTGCGCAGCGGCGTCACGATGCTGCGGGTCAAAAGCCAGGCCAGTAAGACCGTCATCAGTGCCGCCACTACTGACACGATGATGATCCCGGCGACAGCTTGCTGGTAGCTGCGCTCAGCATCCAGACCCGCCTGGTCAGCGTCGGCGCCGTTGATGGCGATCAGCTTGTTCAACTGCTCGCCCATCCGGTCGGTGCCGTCCTTGATGCGCGTATTGATCAGGGTGCGCATCTCTTCGACTTTGTTCTGCTGGGACAGCGACATCATCTCGGCCTGGGCGGCCAAGTAACTGTCGAGGGTCGCGACGAAGGTTTTGTAAAGCGCCGCCTCTTCCGCACCTGCTGGCATGACCGCATAAGCACTCTGGGCTTGTTTGACATTATCGACCAGTACGGCCACACGGGTCTTGGCTTCTTCCAGGGCCGCCGGTTCGCGGTTGGTCAGGATGCGGAAAGACAGAATGCGCAGGCGCAGGACGTTCTCGGTCATGTTGCCGAGAAACTTCACACTGGGTAATTGATTGGTCCCCATGTCCAACGAAGCCTGGCGAATCTGTGTCATGCGGTTGACGGCAAATACGCCAAGGATCACGACCAGCAACGCAACTAACGCAAAACCGAGAAACGCGCGAGGGGCGATATTCAGGTTACGAAGGGACATAGGGATGCTCTCGATAAGTAGAGTTGGCGCGCATCCCTGCCGCGACACGATCAGTCGGCGTCAATGCGCGGCTCTGACCTTTGGGCACCACTGTTGTAATAGTTGTGTGGGCTTAACTACCGCATCGGCAGGTGTGTGGATTTATGCAGGATGTTTCGAAATTTTTTTACGCACTTCTGACAGCCAGCACTTTCTGGCATCCTGCGCGCCCCTTTCCTTCTCGGGCCTGTATTTTGTCTGACGCTCAAACCCCTCGCCCCCGCTATACATCCGACCTGATCTACGGCCTGGAAGACCGCCCGCACTTCACTGCGGCGATTTTTGCGGCTCTGCAACACGTGCTCGCCAGCTTCGTCGGCATCATCACGCCCACCTTGATCGTGGGCGGTGTGCTCGGCCTGGAAAGCGAAGTGCCGTACCTGGTGAGCATGGCGCTGTTTGTGTCGGGCCTCGGCACGTTTGTGCAGGCGCGCACCTTCGGCCCGGTTGGTTCGGGGCTACTGTGCCTACAGGGCACCAGCTTTTCGTTTATCAGCGTGATCCTCAGCGCCGGTTTTATGGTCAAGGCGCGTGGCGGTGGCACTGATGAAATCCTTTCGACGATCTTCGGCGTGTGCTTTTTTGCAGCGTTTGTCGAGGTGCTGCTCAGCCAGTTCATCGGCAAGCTGCGCAAGCTGATCACCCCGGTGGTCACCGGTACGATTATCACCTTGATGGGCTTGTCGCTGATCAAAGTGGCGGTCACCGACATGGCCGGTGGCTTTGGTGCCAGCGACTTGGGCGCGGCGAGCAATATGGGGCTGGCGGCACTGGTGTTGCTGACCATCGTGGTACTCAACCGCTTCAGCAATCCGTTCCTGCGCCTGGGTTCGATCGTGATCGGCTTAAGCGTGGGTTTTGCCGTGGCCTGGTGGATGGGCCGCGTCGACATGGCGGCGCTGCCTCACGTGCCGTTGATCAGCGTGCCGGTGCCGTTCAAATACGGTTTCTCGTTTGACTGGCTGGCGTTTATCCCGGTGGCGGTGATCTTTCTGGTTTCGCCGTTGGAGGCCGCTGGCGACCTGACCGCCAACTCGATGATTTCGCAACAGCCGGTTAAAGGCCCGCTGTATATCAAGCGCATCAAGTCGGGCTTGCTCGCCGACGGCCTCAATTCGGTGATGGCGGCGACCTTCAACAGCCTGCCGATGGTGACCTTCGCCCAGAACAATGGCGTGATCCAGTTGACCGGCGTGGCCAGCCGTTACGTGGCGTATTTTATCGCCGGCCTGCTGGTGCTGCTGGGGCTGTTCCCGATGATCGGCGCGGTGCTGCAACTGATGCCCAAGCCGGTACTCGGCGGTGCCACCCTGATCATGTTCGGCACCGTGGCGGTGGCGGGCATCAAGATCCTCGCCGAAGCCGGGCTGCACCGTCGCAACGTACTGATCGTGGCGATCTCGCTGGGCATGGGCCTCGGCGTGGCCGCCGTGCCGGAGGTGCTGCGCGACCTGCCCAAGGCGCTGCATAACATCTTTGAATCGCCGATCACCGTGGGTGCGTTCTGTGCAATCCTGTTGAACATTTTCCTGCCGGAGGAGTTCATAGCGCTGCAGGAAGATGAATTTGATCCGGAGTCTTCAACCCTTAAGGTCATGCAGGACCCGGACGTCACGCACTAGGAGCACCTTTTTATGCGCAAGCTCATGGTTCTATCGTTATTGCTGCTGACCTTGAGCGCCTGCGCGCTGTTCCCCAACCGCGACCCGGTGAACATTACGGTGGTGGGCATCGAGCCGCTGCAAAGCCAGGACATGGAAGTGCGTTTCGCCGTGAAGTTGCGGGTGCAAAACCCCAATGAAACGGCAATCGACTACAGCGGCCTGGCATTGGACCTGGACGTCAATGGGCGGCCGCTGGCGTCGGGGGTGAGTGATCAAGCAGGTTCTATCCCACGGTTTTCCGAGACTGTGCTGACGGTGCCAGTGAGTGTTTCGGCGTTTTCGGTGTTGCGTCAGACGCTGGGCATTAGCCAGACGCAAAGTTTGAATAATCTGCCGTATGTGCTGCGCGGCAAGCTGGCGGGTGGACTGTTCGGCACGATGCGTTTTGTCGAGCGTGGCACGCTTGATCTGCCAAACACGGCCACTTGGTGATGGGCTTTTGTGGGAGCGGGCTTGCTCGCGATTGCGGTGTATCAGTTGAAAAATATTTATATGACACACCGTAATCGCGAGCAAGCCCGCTCCCACAGAAAGCAAATCTGCTGTGTATGTAAAACCCGCTGACGCGCAGTGGCGTGCTTTATTTAGCCGCGGCCATCAGCTTGTTGACTTCGCTGCGCACCATGTTGGAGAACTCCGGCGGTGACATTCCGTCAAGCTCGGCACGTACCCATTCAGCCCACTTGCCCTTGCGCTTGGCACGCTCGCCGAACAAGCGCGCGGCTTCGCCCTTGGCCTTACCCAGGTTGCTTTGCCACAGGTCATAGAGGCGCGACTTTTCATCTTCCAGCTCGGCACGTTCGGCGAGGGTCTTGTTGGCCAGATTGAAGCTCATGTTGAATTACCTGCTGCACAAATAGGTGACATCTTACACTGTAGGTCGAAATTTCCTGATTCGGATTTTACCCGGTAGCGCGCCTGAGCAAAAAAACTGCAACTTTTGACGCTGCCCGATACTCCATTGTTCACTGTCACATTCACTCGCAAGGAGTCACACAATGGCCCGCAAAACTGCCGCCCAAGCTGTCGAAGAGCAAATCAAGGATCAAGCGTTCAGTGAGCTGACGGCATTGATCGAAGAATCGGACAAGCTGCTCAAAAGCAGCGCTTCGCTGGTAGGCGAAGAAGGCGAAACCTTGCGCGAGCAGGTCGCCATCAAGCTCAAGCAAGCCCTGGAGTCGGTGTCCAGCGTGCGTGAGCGCAGCAAGCCAGTGGTCGACGCCACCGAAACCTATATCGGTGGCCACCCGTGGCAGACCGTGGCCATCTCCGCAGGCTTTGGCCTGGTGGTTGGGCTGTTGCTGGGTCGCCGCAACTGAGCCATTGGGCCGCGCCCCGCGCGCGGCCCGATTTAGCTGATGGCCAGTGCCTGCAATTGCTGAAGACCCTGCGCGTCAACCTCGATGCCTGCTTGCAGCGACTTCGCCCGCGTGCGATGCCGCCGATCCCCCGGTAACCTTCTCAACCCCGCCGCATGCATCTGCCGCACCAGTTCCTGGCTGCGCTCGGCAAAGTTTTGCCCGGCCGTTTTGCTCGGGTCAATCACAATGATTAACTGGCCAGTCCACGGCGTGCGCGCGCCCGGATGGTCGGCCCAGTTGAACTCAAACGAGAAGTTGCCACCGGTCAGTGCCGCAGCCAGCAACTCGACCATCATCGACAGCGCCGAGCCCTTGTGCCCGCCAAATGGCAACAGTGCACCGCCTTCAAGAATCGCTTTGGGGTCTTGGGTCGGCTGGCCGAGGCTATCGACGCCCATGCCGGGCGGCAGCCTCTCACCCTTGCGCGCGGCGATCTGCACGTCGCCATGTGCGATGGCGCTGGTAGCCAAGTCGAACACAATCGGCGGCCCGTCTGCGCGGGGTGCGGCAAACGCGATGGGGTTGGTGCCGAACAGCGGGCGATCGGCGCCATGCGGCACCACGCAGGTCATGCTGTTGACCACACTCAGCGCCACCAACCCTTCTTCGGCGAAAGGTTCGACATCCGGCCACAGCGCGGCAAAATGATGCGAATTGTGAATCGCCAACAGCGCGATGCCGGCACTGCGCGCCTTTTCCACCAGCAGTGAGCGTGCGGCTGCCAGCGCCGGTTGAGCGAAACCATTGCAAGCGTCTACGCGTACGAAACCGCTCGCCACGTCAGTAACCTTCGGCGTGACCTTGCCGTCGACCCAGCCGCTGGCCAGGGTGCTGAGGTAGCCAGGGATTCGGAAGATACCGTGGCTGTGCGCACCATCGCGTTCGGCGCTGGCACAGTTATGCGCCAGGATCGCAGCCACGTCCGGCGAGGTGCCGTGCGCGACGAAAACCCGTTGAAGCAATTGCACAAGCTGGTTGAAGCCGATTGACGTTGAAACCGCGTTGACTGTCGGAGACTGCGCAGACATTTGAAGCTCCGTTTTTATGATTGGCAGGGGCAACGAATGAACATTCAGGCCGTTGATTAAACACCACGCAACGCACCTGCTGTCAACGTGTGCCGGGGCTGATTATTTACCGCCGCCGGCACGTGACGCGTACTTACCCTGTGGTTTCCTGTGCACGATGGAAACACACCATGCTACGCGCCACCCCGCCGTATTTTTTTGACGAATTCGTGCTGCCCATCAGCCGCAAAACCCCGAGCGAGCGAGAACGCGCGCTGGGGCTCACCGTCAAAGATCTTGATTGGCTGCATAACCTGTATTACGCCAGTGACGCAGCCCGCCAGAACACCCAACTGCTGGGGTATCCGATGCGTGTCGAAAGGCTGCTGATCAACGTCGCGGGGCAGCCGCCCATCCCACTCGCCGGCGCCTTTTTGATCAGCCCGACCCCGGACGCTGGCAAAGCGCTTTTTTACACACCCTACGGCGGCATTCAGGTCAGTGACAATCGTGCCTTGCTGCTGGTGGAGGTCACCGAGCAATTGGCGGATGCGGTGCAGCGCTTAGACCTGCTGAGGTTCTTGTCGATTGCCCAGCGCAACACGTTATCCCTTGGCACACCACTAACGTTGACCACCACGGTCGTCGAAGGCGCCGTTATGGAAGACCAGAAGCAGACGCTCCAGGCCTGCCAGCAAGCCAATGTGCAGGCCATGCTTGAGCACCTGCAAAAGACTCCCACGCTGCCCGGCATGCTCGATACGCTGCTCGGCATCATGGCGCGCGCGGACTTCCCAGGCCTGGACCAACGCGATACGCGGGTGAACTGTTTTATACAAAGTGGCGGATACGGCCGTCGACGCTGGGTCGATTCACTGCCATTAAGCGAAGCGCTCTTACAGTTCCATGTGACACATGCCTGGCCCAAGCAACACACTCGCGAGTATACAAACCCCAAGCATGTCACCACTGCCTTCACCCAGCCCCAGTTGAAACACGACCACCAGCGATGGGAAGCGCTGGTCGAAAGAAGCTCCGAGATTCTGTCAAAGCTGCTGGACAGTCTGCTGCAGACTTACTGGAACGAGGACACAGACCACGGGACCTCACGCCTGGAGCTTTTCGCGCACGTCATGGCTGACAAGTTTCGCGTCGATGTGTTGCTCAAGCGCCAAGACCAAATCATCAGCGCCGACGAAAGCCATATGCTCCAGGCAATGTTCATTAGCGACCAGCCTGCTCGCAGCGCCTACGCCAAAAACCTGAGCGTGGAAAAAGTACGTATCCACGCGCCGTATGAGCACTACGTGGAGCTGGCCAGCACGCTGATGATCAGCGAGAGCCGCGCTTACCTTTACACGCAATCGCGCGGGCTACAGGTGCTCAAAGACCTGGATGATCTGAAAGATACTTTATTGAGCATGCTCAAAGCTGCGGGCCACGAAGATGAGCTACTCAACTTCCTGTCCCTGGATGAGCGCAACATTTTTATTGGCCTGAACCAAGTGAACATTGCTGCGCGACCTGTCACGGGCAGCGTTTTTACCGGCATCGTCGAAGACATAGCGCGCAAGCAAATCAACAACATGAACCATGCGTTGGCGCTTTACCGGCGCAGCGATGGCCAGGTCGAGCTGGCACCCCTGCTCGATTGCGCGCTGGATATACGCACAATGCTCGACGATCGCCTGGCGTTGCTGGCGACGGCCGGGCGTTGGACTGTCCACCCCGTGACCAGCGGCAACGGTCGCCCTTCCACGGTAAAGGCCGAGCGCGCCAAGTTGCTGCTTCAGCACCTGCAGGCGGCCGAGGATGCGCTGGCGCTCGAACGCGAAATGCATCCGACATTGCGCAGCATGGTCGCCCTCGCGCTGAACGCGCAGTTGCTAATAAAGCAACAGGAGCTTAATGCGAGTGAGGTGTATATCAACACCTACGCCACGGCTGCCCAAGAGCGCGAAGCGCGCCTGCCGGTGTCATCCATCAGCATGGTTGAACACTTCATCGAGCGCCTGAGCCTTGAAGCCACTGCAGTGCCCGACTCATCCCGAACCTGGTTTTACGGTCCGCGTAGCCAGGGCGAAGCCCTGCAGTTGCACAGCATGACGCTGAAAACCTTCAACGCGATTATCGATCAAGTACTGCTGGTGTTCGCCAAACACTCGATGCGCGAACTTACGCGCTTGTTCCTTGGCAACACACGCGAAAAACATATCCACGCGATGCTCCTTGGGTTGCGCAGCGAGGCGCAACTGCGGCTACTGGGTAAAACCATGATGGCGCGCAGCCAGGACGTTATTGATGCTGTACTCAGGCCCGACAGCCTTGTGCGCTTGACCCGGCACGGTATCAATGGGTTTCTTCCGGACGCCTACGCATTGACACTGGGCACTGGCACGGCCGATACACCTCAGCGCCTTGCCAACCTGTTTGTACTGACTGAGCGCGGCGGAGTAGACCCGCTGCGCTCAGGCCAGGTGGTGCTCTGGACGCCTGGGCGCGGTCACGAGGTGTTTAGCTCGATCCACACCTTGCGCGAGGAGATAGAACAGCGTCTGCAACACCCGATCAAGCGCTTGAGCCTGCTCGAAAACCTGCCGATCGCCCTGCCCGTGCCGCATCAGGTTTATCGATGGGGCGCCCTGCAACGCATTGACGATGACGTACTTAAAAATCGCCTGAGCACCTACAACGACTCTGTGATGGGCGGCGTTGATCAGTTGCTTTCCATGGGGTTGGGCGCACGCGCCCTGCAAGACCGCCTGGACAGCATGATAGAACAGCCCGCGCCGACTAACCTGCCCAGGGCCATGGCGGTGGCCAAGAGCATGATCAATCAGCAGGCCTTGCCGGTATGGTTGGGAATGGCGCCCGCCCAGGACCAGATCCATCAGGCGGAACTTCTTGAGCAATACCACAACAATGCGCCCGAGGAAGAAGATTACCTGCAGGGCATCACGCCCATCCGCGCGCATACGTTCACAGCATTGCTGGCGCTGCTGGATGCACGCTTTCCCGGCCTGGCCCTCAACCCCGATCACATTTTGATCCCCGTTCACCAAGCCCTCGACATCCACGACTACAGCCTGACCGACTTTGCCTTGCGGCACTGGCCCAACCTGGACGCCGAAAACATCCGCCCCCGCTCACGTAGCGCCAGGCCGCTGCCGGACACTCTGAATGCAAGTGCGGTGATTCAAATGGTCCGGCAGTTGGACCTGAAAGCGGCCTACCAGAAGCTGTTGCACAACCAGCTCAACGCCCGAACCGATGAAGGCCACCAACGCCGACGCCTGTTTTGCCGACAATTGCCCTGGCAAACGTTGCAGTTCGCCCACGAGTTAGCGCTGCAAGAACAACTGTCCGCGCAGGCACTGAGTTGGGTCCAGCAGGTTTTCGACATGCCTGACGCCGTGGCCCGCGCCGCAATGGACGGCGCAACGGCAGTGATTCGCCCGCTGGAATTGATTGCGACCGCAGGCGCCACACCCGTCAAGGCAGTGGGCATGTATTTGATAGGGGCTGTAATTGCGCCCTCGGCGCCTTTGGTGCTGTACGCGCCTTACAGCGAAAACCATGTACTCAAGGAGTATGCGGACGAGCAAGCGCTGCTGGATGAAATAGACCGCCCGGGCGAACTTCAGGATTGGCTGATCAGCCAGTTGGAACCCCCCCAACAGGCGGTGTATCGGAACTTGCTGCAAAGCAACCATTATCGCCGCTCCGAGATCGAGCTCGCCGCGTCTACGCTAAGCGGTAACCTGCTTCACCAGTTGTTCGATGACACCCGGCAAATCCTGCTCAAGATGCTGACCTGCCAATTCGAAAACGGCGCCAAGCTGCTGTGGGACAGAGTGATCAGTCTATTGGGCGAGGGTATTCCCACGGCCGTGCAGTTCATGGCCGGCAAACTCGCGTATCCGCTGGTGGTGTGGCGTAGCTATAAGCTGTTCAAGCGCTCAGCTGAAGCGCTGCAGTTACACCAATGGAGGGCTGCCCTGAGGGATTTTATCCTGGGCGTGGCTGAAATGGCCTTCCTGCGCAGTGAGCTTGAGGGGACTGCGAGCCCGCCACCCACAGAAACAGTGGTGTCGCAGGCCGACTTGTCAGACGAAACGCTGCCCACAGCGACAAGCCTGACCACGCTGAATATCACCGCTTCTTCGCGCACTCGGCTACAGCCGTTCGAGGCGCACGACATCGCGCTGAAAGACCTTGAACAGCGTACGCCGGTCTCTGTGTATAAGGACAAGGCGACGTCGAAATACTATGTACCGTTGGCAGGCAAGGTGTACTCGGTCCAGAAAGCCGCACAACATTGGCGCCTGGCCAACGACGAACACACAGGGCCGTGTGTGGGCTGTAACCCACAAGGCAAATGGGTGTTGGACCTTAACCTGCACAACCCGCGTTTCGGCAAAGTGCTGTCACGCATCAAGACGCGAACCGGCGAACGCGAGGCGATTAACATCGAGGCCACGGGCATCCAGGCAATCGCTGCCCTGTCCAGTTGGAAAGCTCAGGTCATCACGGAAGCCTTGAACGTCGCTACTTATTACACCGTCAACTGCAAACGCAACATCGCTCACTTTTCAACGCTGCGCGATCCCAACAGCCGCTTGGGCATTTTTTTAGGCGAAATGTTTGGCGTGATCAGCCTGACCGCTGATCAGCTCAGCAGAATCGAACGGATCGTCGATGGAATACTTGACGCGTTAAGCGACCCCACGTTGACCGGCCCGAACTCCAACCGTTTTGTCAGTGGCACCAGCCGGCTGAATACGCAATTGAGCTACGCCTTCACGCTGCCGGATGACAGGGGGAAAACGCTGTACTTGCTGGATCGGTTCTTTGATCCATGCCTGGATGAGTATCAGAATCGCTTGAACTCACCCTTCGACGTCTCTGCGCATGCGAGAGCTGCGGTGCTCATACATGAATTGACGCATTTAAAGTTCAACACCGAAGACATCGCCTACCTGGACAGCATACGACCTTTCTCTGACCTGGTTAACACCACCAGGCCCGGCGCTTTGGCACTCAAAACAGACATGGACGACCTGAGCACGACGGCGCTGTCCACGCTCACACCGGCGACGATGCTGTTCAAGACGTGGAACACTGTTTCTGCGGCATGGGAAGACTACGGGCTCGCCACTTCAACCCAAGAGATTGGCCGCTCGGTGCTGCACGCCACCGGCGCCCTGGACCTTAACGATGCTCGAAAGATTTTCATGAGCAACCCCGACAAACGCATTGACACCATCTTGACCAATGCCGACTCGGTGACGTTCCTGATTACTCACTTGGGCCGTCAATTGGATTCGGGGGCCTGAACAGCCCCCGGAGCCGCGGTCAGTCTTTCTGGTCACGCAGGACGTTGCCGGAGGCGCCGTCGATACGTGCTTCATAGACGGTGCCATCGGACTTGCGGCCTTTGACTTCCCAATAGCCATCGTTGTCTGCTTCGGCCGCGTAGACCTCGATGTACCCAGCCTTGGTCTTGGCGACTTCAATGGCCTTCTCGATGGTGATCCAGCCAGCGCCAGGCTTATCGGCCAGGGCTGCGCCGGCACTCAGCAGAGCAGTGGTTGCACACAGGGCAGCTAAGGTCTTCTTCAGCATGTTCGTTCTCCATTGTGGGAATGACGGACGCGTGTCCTCGATTTTCTGAGGCTTTCAAACGAGAATAAGTTCCAATTGATGGGCAATCGCCATGATGGCTGTTCTCGCCGTCCGCCTCGGGAGGTTAGAATGAGCGAAATCAGGATGAGCCAATGCGCGACAAGCCCCTTTCAGAAGCCGAATATGACGCCATCACCGACGCCGCCGCGCATTGGTGCATGCGCCTGCATGCCAGCGATTGCACGGCAGGCGAGCGTCAGGCGTTTGCGCAGTGGCACGATGCGCATCCGCTGCACGCTTTTGAATACGCGGCCATGCTCGAAGTCTGGGACGTGGCCGACCACCTGCCGCGCAGGGCGCCTGTAACGCCGGTGGTGCAGCTGGCGCCGCGCAGGCGGGTGCATCGCTATGCGGTGGCCGCCGCGATTTGCCTCGCCGCGTTGCCACTGGCCGCCTTTACCGGCTGGCAGGCCGGCTGGCTGCCCAGTTCGTATGAGCACTTTGAAGCCAATGATGGCCTGCGCAAGGTCACCCTCGGCGATGGCAGCCAAGTCGAATTGAACCTGGGCACTGAGCTTGTCTACCGCCATTACAAAGACCAGCGCCGGGTCACGCTGAACAAGGGCGAAGCGTTTTTCAAGGTCACCCATGACAGCAATCATCCGTTTATCGTGCGGGCGGGCGAAGGGCAGGTTCGGGTCACGGGTACACAGTTCAACGTCTGGAAGTACGAAGATCAGGTGCGGGTGATGTTGCTTGAAGGCTCGGTGCAGGTCTCAAGTGACGCGCTGCACGCCAGTGTGCCGCTCAGCCCTGGCATGCAAGCCAGTTATCACCCGGGTGATGCAGCGCCACACGTGGCTGCGATCAACCCCAATGACGCAGCCCTTGCGTGGCGTCAGGGCAAGCTGGTGCTCGACAACCTGGCCCTGGCCGATGCGTTGCCGCTGATCAACCGCTACCTGAGCAAACCGGTGCTGCTGGCAGACGCGAGTACCGGGACGATTCGCATCGGCGGCATCTACAACATCAATGAGGTCAACAACCTCATCCCCTCCCTGCCCAAGGTTTTGCCGGTCTACCTGACCCAGAACCAGGACGGCAACCCCGTACTCAATTCCATCCCGCGTAAAGCACCCAAAGGCTGACCGAGCTGTTAGCCGCCTCCGTTTCAGGAGGCCGGGGACAGTTCGGCCGCCATTTTGCACCGCAGTGTCCACTTCTGTTACACCGCGCTGCCCTGCATCGCCCGTGCCGCACAGGGCCACGGGTTTCTGCGGTTGAGTGTTACAGCGCTGATACAGCTGAACCCAATCTGCGCAGCATTGTCCGCGCTGACGGCCAGCAGTTTGACCAGACGGGGGAGTGTCTCGCTGACGTTACAACAGTGCCACTACTTTGTCTTAAATCAACTTCAAACCATTGAATAATAAAGATAAATAAAAAGCGGCACGGCTTCTGCTCTAGTCCTTACAGCGCTGCTCAGGGTCAGCGCGCCCATAAGGAACGTTGCCGTGGACACACACAATCCAAGCCTACCAAGCCTCTTGCTGATCAGCGCTGTACTGAGTGCAAGCGTGAGCCTTCCCGTGCTCGCCGGCGACGGTGTGATTGTGATTGAACGCCAGGTCCAGCCCTACGCGATGGGCCGTTCACGCGGCATCGACCCCTACCCCACTGCCGTAAGTGCCAACCCGTCGGCACAGATCATGCGCGCCGCCAACAGCGAACTCAGCGACAACGACATCGCGGGTATCAGCAGCGGCGCAAGTATCACCCGCAGTATTTTGCCGGGCGGCAACCTCCCGGGCCTGGGCAATACCGGCAGCGGCGCAGGCCTTGGCGCCGGCAGTGCGGCCGGGCACGGCAGCGGCAGTGGCAGCGGTATTTCCGGCACGATTAACGGCGCGCTCTCCAGCGGCATTGCGCCCCTCAATAACCTTGGCGGCATGGCCGGGGGGCGATGAGATGAAGCGTTCCTGGATGTTGATTGCTGCGCTCGGTTGCACAACCGCAATGGCCGACAGCAATAACAACGCAGGGATCGACAACAGCGGCACGCAGTACAACGGCGTTGCCTTGATCAACCAGGCCGCTGGCGACCAGCAACAACTGAGCAACAACCTCGCCATTACGGTGGGCCGCAACGCCGCGTCGAACCTCACCGTCACGCAAACAATCAGCGGCGCGGCGGCCGACCGCTCGCTCAACGCGAAGGCCGCAATCCAGGGCAACGCGTTCAGTCATGGCAATGGCGCACTGAGTGTCAACCAGTCTGCCGGCGCCCAAAACCAGATGATCAATGCCGTGCGAATCAGCGTCAGCGCTGGCCCGCAAAGCATCGACGACAGCGTCATGTCGCAACAGAACGTTGCGCTTGCAACCGACTCAGGGTTGACCTCTACCACTGGCAGCCGCCAGGTCGCGACCAGCGACCAGGCCTTCACCGGCAGCCGTGGGGTGGTGCAGGTCAACCAGAGCGCAGGGGTGGGGAACCAGGTGGCTAACACCCTGAACTTACGACTCAACTGATCAAGCTGAGTCTACGGCTACACCGTATCAACACACTTAACCACTCATTAGAAGCAAGGGGATACACCATGAAAACGACAATGGCTCTTAAACCACTGGCTTTCGCTCTGGCTGCACTGATGGCTGTTGCTGCTCAAGCGAGCGGCCCCACCACCACGTCTAACGCGACCGCGAATGACGGCCAAAACAACCACGGCAACGTGGTGCTCAATGACAAAACCGAAAACAGCGCGTCGGTTAACAACTCGCTCAACAACTACAGCGGCGTGGTCGGCAACAACACCCTCAGTGGCGATAACAATCAGGGCAAAAACGACGTTGCAATTACCTCTGGCGATGCCGATTTCGTGTTTGCCACGGTTAACTCCAAGCAATCGTCCGGCGGCAACCTGGTGATCAGCAGCGCCAGCAAAAACAATGCTTCGGTCAACGACAGTGGCAACAACGGCTCGGGCATCATTCAGTCGACCGTCGCCTCGGGTACGTCCAACCAAGGCAGCAACAGCACTGTCATCAACTCGGGCAACGGCAAAGCCGGCAGCGCCACCGTCAATGCCGTGCAAGACGTGTCGGGTAACCTCAGCGTCAACCTCAGCAGCGGCAACGCCTATTACGGCCAAAGCAAAGCCGTGGCAAACAGCGCCAGCGTGAACAACTCGTTCAACCACGCTTCGGGTGTAGTGGGTACCAACACCCTGTCGGGTGGCAACAACCAAGCTCAAAACAACGTAGCAATCACACGCTTCTGATGCAGATCGGGCCTTGGCAACAAGGCCCTTTTTATTTCCAGTGTCCAACAGGCCATTCGATCATGCGGCGCGTTACCTGCCTCCTTCTGCTAGCACTCACCGGCCCGACCTGGGCGGCGCAAATGGCTGTGGTCATGCCCAACGGTGCGGTGATCTACAAGAAAGTCGAGAGCCTGCGCGAGCGCAAGTTTGCCAACCTGGTGGAACAGAAAACCGATTTCAGCTGTGGCGCCGCCGCGCTGGCGACCCTCCTGCGCCAAGCCTATTGGATGGACGTGGATGAAGACCACGTGATCAAGGGCATGCTGGTCAACGCTGACCAAGAGCTGGTGCGCACGCAGGGTTTTTCGATGCTCGACATGAAGCGCTACCTGGAAAGCATCCAGATGCGCGCCAAGGGCTACCGCATTGAACCGCACGTGCTGGTGACCCTGAAAGTGCCGGTTGTGGTGCTGCTGGACATTCGCGGCTACAAGCATTTTGTGGTGTTGCAGCGTGCCGACAACGACTGGGTGTATATCGGCGACCCCGTGCTGGGCAACAAGCGTTATACCAGGGACGATTTCGTCAAGGGTTGGAACGGCATCGTGTTTGCCGTCATCGGCGAGGGCTACGACAAGGCCAATGCCCTGCTCACACCGCCTGCACCGCTGACCGCCAAGGGCCAGTTGAACGCATTCAGCCCGGTGCGTGACAGCGAATTGATGGACTTCGGGTTTATCCAGAGCGACTTCTTCTAGCAGCGCAACAAGGGGCAGGACGCTCCAGGAGCAGACCATGAACACCCAACGCTGGCTGACGCTGATGTGCCTGGCCACCTGCGCACCGGCTTATGCCGCGGCGGCATTCAAACCGATCGAACTCAAGGACGCGGAAATGGCCGAGCTGCGCGGACGTTATGTGATGCCCGGGCGCATTATCAGCTTTGGCATTGTGATGAGCAGCACCTGGACCAACGCCGCTGGCGCCAGCATGACCGGCACCGCGAACATGCAGGTCAACGCGACCACCGTGGCGCCGCAGTTTTATGTGCAAGTCAGCGGGCACGATGGCACAGGTTCAGCCACGCAACCCGATGGCACCGGCACGGTGGTGGGTGGCGCAGGCCTCGGCACGGGCCAAGGCGTGGTGCAAAGCGTGCGCGCGGCCGGCGACGGCAACAGCGCCACCAATGGCGTCGACATCAACGTGACGCGCAATGGCCTGGCACCCGCCAACTATGTGCAGTCCGGGCAAGCGCTGGTGGCTGGCCAGCCGATTACCGGCAGCACAGCTGCCGGCCAAGTGACGGTAGCTGCGCAAAATGGCGGGCTGCAACTCGCGCTCCAGGCCAATAACAATCAGGGCAGCGTGTTGCAGCAGATCGGCGGCGGCGCCGTCAGCCAAGGCACGATTATCAAAGGCGATTTCAACGCCATTGCAAACTCGACCCAACTCAATGTGGTACTGGGCAGCAACGGTTTGAACAGCCTCACGCAGAACCTCAACCTTGAGCAACTCAAGGGCCTACGCCCTTCCGGTTACTGAACCACGTTGAGCCACCACACTTACGCATTAAAAAAATGGGACGGCTTATTTCATGCATCGATCTTTATCGTTACATGCCGCTATATGTTTAAGCACGCTCCTGCCCGCATCCGCTCTCTACGCAGCCCCGGATGCCGATATAGAAACCTTGAAACGCGAGCTGCTTGAGCTCAGACAACGCTATGACATGCAGCAAAAAGCACTCGCCGTGCTGGAGCAACGTGTACGCCAGGTAGAAGACCAACCCGCCGCACCCTCCCCTAAACGCTTGGTCAAGTCACCCGCCGACTTTCAGAAAGGCGGCAGCGCCGTGGCCGGCCATACGCCGGGGGTGGGCGCGGCAGCGGCGTCGGGCGGTGCCGCCGGCAGCAGCTCCTACGGGCAAAACCTCAAGGACGATTCGGCACCGGCACAAAGCGTGAGCAACCTCTATAACGAGGCCAGTGGCTTTTTCGGCAATGGCCGGTTCAGCCTGGAAACCGGCATCACCTATTCCCGCTACGATGCGCGCCAATTATCACTCAACGGCTTTTTGGCGCTGGACTCGATCTTCCTCGGCAATATCAACCTGGACCGGATCAAGTCCGATAGCTGGACGCTGGACCTGACCGGGCGTTACAACCTCGACAACCGCTGGCAATTCGACGTGAACGTGCCGGTGATCTACCGCGAGTCGACCTACCAGTCCGGTGGTGCCAACGGTGACTCCACCGCAACCTCCGAAGCCTCGGTCACGCGAGACCCGACCATTGGCGACGTGAACTTCGGTGTCGCTTATAAATTTCTGGATGAAAGCGCCAACCTGCCGGACGCCGTGCTGTCGGTGCGGCTCAAGGCGCCGACCGGCCAAGAGCCGTATGGCATCAAGCTGATCGAACAAGCGCAGAACAATAACCTCGCGGTGCCGGCCAGTTTGCCGACCGGTAACGGTGTGTGGTCGGTGACGCCGGGTATCTCGCTGGTGAAAACCGTCGACCCGGCGGTGCTGTTCGGCTCGCTGTCGTATACGCATAACTTCGAAGAGTCGTTCGGCGATATCAGCCCCAACGTCAACCAGAAAGTCCCCGGCAAAATCAGCCTGGGTGACAGCCTCCAGTTGGGCCTGGGGGTCGCTTTTGCGCTCAACGAGAAGATGAGCATGTCGTTTTCCGTGTCGGACCTGGTGCAGCGCAAAAGCAAGATCAAACAGAGCGGTCAGGACTGGCAATCGGTGGTTTCCAGCGACGCCAACGCTGGTTATTTCAACGTCGGCATGACGATTGCCGCCACGGATAACCTGACGATAGTGCCGAACTTGTCGATAGGCATGACCGATGACGCACCGGACTTTACCTTCAGCTTGAAATTCCCGTACTACTTCTAAGCCAGCCACACGCAAAAGCCGCGCAACGATCAATGTCGTTGCGCGGCTTTTGGTTTACCGGCGCTAGCGGATCTGGTGCTTGTGCAGCAACCGGTAGAACGTCGGCCGCGAAACCCCCAGCACACGCGCCGCGACACTTATGTTGTCGCTGTGCCGGTTGAGCACATCGCACAGCGCCTGACGCTCGGCGCAGTGCTTGTAATGTTCCAGTGTCGCCATGGGCAAGGCGATTGCGCGCGCGCCTTGCAAGCCCAGATCCGCCGCCTCGATCTGCCGCCCTTCCGCCAGCACCAGGCCACGGCGCACACGGTTGGCCAGTTCGCGCACATTGCCCGGCCATGGGTGCTGCCCCATGGCGACCAGCGCATCCTCGCTGAAACTGCGCGGGCGCCGGCCGGTTTCCTGGCTGTAGAAACGCGAAAAGTGGTTGGCCAGCAGGGCCACATCGCCATGCCGCTCACGCAGCGGCGCCGTCATCACCTGCAGCACATTCAGCCGGTAGTACAAGTCTTCGCGGAAGCTGCCCTTTTCGACCGCGGCCTCGAGGTCGACGTGGGTGGCCGCCAGCACCCGCACATCCACCGGGATCGGCTGGCTGCCGCCAACCCGTTCAATGTGTTTTTCTTGCAAAAAACGCAGCAGATTGGCTTGTAATTCCATCGGCAAATCGCCGATTTCATCCAGGAACAGCGTGCCGCCGTTCGCCGCCTCGATGCGCCCGACCTTGCGCTGATGGGCACCGGTAAACGCGCCTTTCTCGTGGCCAAACAGCTCGGACTGAATCAGGTGTTCGGGAATGGCGCCGCAGTTGATCGCAACGAACGGTTTGGCGTGCCGCTGGGATTTGCGATGCAAGGTCTTGGCGACCAGCTCTTTGCCGGTGCCACTGTCGCCGCGAATCAGTACCGGGGATTGCGTGGGCGCCAGTTTGGCGAGCAATTTGCGCAAGTCGCGGATAGAGCGGCTGTCGCCGAGCAATTCATGTTCGGGCTCGTCCACCTGCGTGTGGCCTTTGCCGCGCAGGCGCGCCATGCCGAAGGCACGCCCCAGCGTGACCTGCACACGAGACACATCAAACGGCAGCGTGTGGAAGTCAAAGAACCATTCGCAGACGAAATCGCCGACGTTGTGCAGGCGTAAAACATCTTGGCTAAGCACCGCGATCCATTCGGTGCCACTGCGGCTGATCAGCTCTTTGACCGCCTCCGGGCGTTCAAAATGAAACGGCTGCAAACGCAACAGGCCCACATCACATGAGCGGTCACCGACCGCACTGAGCGCGCAACTGTCCACCTGCCACCCGGCGGTGCGCAGGCCGGGCAACAACGCGTGACAATCATCACAGGGGTCAACCACAAGCAAGCGGCGCTGGACAGGTGTAGTAACCATGACTATTCCTTGGCGCCAATATCGTTAAAATTATTTATAAACAATGATTTGTAGTGCCTGCGGCTCACACTATCAAGATATTGACGCGGCCTATGTACCGTTTCGCTATAAGTGCGGGCAAAAAGCCACCTCCGGCGATTTTCGGGAAAAAAGTCGAGGTTGATCGACACCTCAATTGCGCCGCTAAAACAGCCGCTTAGATGACTTCAATCACGCGAGCTTAAAATTTCTTGCTCTAACATGTGACCCGTACCCCGCCATCGTGCATCAGTACAAGTAACTCGCCGTGCGGCCCGCCCAACCGACGGCACTCACTTGATTGGGCAATTAGAGAGAAGAACCACATGAACGCCCCGCTCCGCATCAACGAAGCTCTTTTGATCGCAGACCGTGCTTTCCAACCCTTTCAGTGCGTGGCCTGGCACGATGGCAACGGCGCACTCAGCCTGAGCGTCATCGACCGCACCAATACCCGTATCGGCAGCAAACAGCTGTCTTCGAGCACCTATACCGATGCAACCCAACTAGAAGATTTGTTGCTGCAGGCGCGCGCCGAACTCGACAAAGACGGCTATCAGTTGCAGTCGTGGGCAATGCCCAAGTAAATCGATGCAGCCACTTCCGATCATTGCCGTTGTGCGACAACAATGATCGTGTGCAACAACAATGATCGGAAGAATGACCGGAAGTTAGCGCTTAGTGCGCGGCCAGAATAAACCGCTCGATGGCTTGCGCAGCACCGTCCTCGACATTACTGCCGGTCACGACGCTGGCTTGACGCTTGACGGCTTCTTCAGCCTGGCCCATGGCAATCGAGAACCCGGCGACATTAAACATCGCCGGGTCATTGCCACCGTCGCCAATCGCCGCCGTGTGTTCCAACGCGACACCAAGGTGCGCAGCCAGGGTTTTCAAGGCATCGCCCTTGTTCGCTTGCATCGCGGTCACGTCCAGGTAAATCGGTTGCGAACGCGAGACATGCGCCAGCCCTTGCACCTTGGGTTGCAACTGCGCCTCCAACTCGACCAGCAATGGCGCGTTACGACTGGCCGCGACGATCTTGTCGACCCGATCCAGGTACGGCTCAAAACTCTCAACTACCTTCGGCCCGTAGCCCAGGCCAGCCGCTTCGACGGCAACCATCGGCCCCGGCGGATCACGGCGCAGCCAATCACCGTCGGCAAACAACCAGACTTCAACGTCCGGCTGCCCTGAAAACAGCGCCAGCGTCACCAGCGCCGCCTCGGCCGGCAGATGGTGCGCCAACAGCACGCTGCCATCCGGGTTGATCAACGTACCGCCGTTAAACCCTGCCACGGGCACATCGATGCCGAACGCCTCGACCATGTGCAACATGGCCTTGGGCGGGCGCCCGCTGGCCAGGCTGAAAAACACCCCGGCGGCGCGCAAGGCACGCACCGCGTCGAGGGTGCGCTGGCTTGGCAGGTGATCGGGACCTAACAGCGTGCCGTCCATGTCACTTAATACAAACTGGATGGGATGCACCGGAACGTCACTCATCCGAGGCTATGCCACGTGCGACCATCGCGGGCGAGCAAGGCATCGGCAGCGGCCGGGCCATCTTCACCGGCTTTGTAGGCCTGAATACCGTCATCCTGCTGCCAGGCATCAAGGAACGGCTGCACCGCACGCCAGCCATTTTCGATGTTGTCGGCACGTTGAAACAGGGTCTGATCGCCGGTCATACAGTCGTAGATCAAGGTTTCGTAACCCGTCGACGGCTGCATCTCGAAGAAGTCCTTGTAGTCGAAGCCCAGCTCGATATTCGCCATTTCCAGGGTCGGCCCAGGCTTTTTCGCCAGCAGGTCGAACCACATGCCTTCGTTTGGCTGGATCTGGATTTTCAGATAGGTCGGCTTGAGTTCATCCACGTCGGTATCGCGGAACTGCGCGTACGGCGCTGGCTTGAAGCAGATCACTATTTCAGTGTCGCGAATGCTCATGCGTTTGCCGGTGCGCAAGTAGAACGGCACGCCGACCCAGCGCCAGTTGTCGATCATCACCTTGAGGGCGACGAAGGTTTCAGTGCTGCTGTCAGGCGCTACATTCGCCTCTTCACGGTAACCGGGAAGCTGCTTGCCGCCAATTTCGCCAGAGGTGTATTGGCCACGTACCGAGTTGGCCCGCGCATCTTCCAACGACCAGGGGCGGATTGCACCGACCACCTTGGCCTTTTCACCGCGCACTGCGTCAGCGCCAAACGCCGCCGGCGGTTCCATGGCCACCATCGCGAGCAACTGGAACAGGTGATTGGGCACCATGTCGCGCAGCGTGCCGGTTTTTTCGAAGAAATTACCACGGGTCTCGACGCCGACGGTTTCCGCCGCCGTGATTTGCACGTGATCGATGTAATGGTTGTTCCAGAACGCTTCGAACAGCACGTTGGAGAAACGGCTGATCAGAATGTTCTGCACCGTTTCCTTGCCCAGGTAATGGTCGATGCGATAGATCTGTTTTTCGCTCATGACGTTGAGCAAGCTGGCGTTCAACGCCTCGGCGGTGGCGAGGTCCGAACCAAACGGTTTCTCGATCACGACGCGGCGGAACGCTTCATCGGTTTCATTCAGCAAACCGGCGCTGCCGAGGCGCTGCACCACTTCACTGAAGAAGCGCGGTGCGGTGGCCAGGTAGAACACCGCGTTGCCGGTACCGCTGTCGGCGATCTTTTTGCCGATGTCGGCGTAGGTGCTGTCGTCGAGAAAGTCGCCCTCGACGTAGCTGATACCTTTGGCCAACTGCGCCCACAGCGCTGGGTCGAGCGCGTCTTGGCCATTGCCCTTGACCTTGCTCGCGGCTTCGGTGCGAATAAAGTCTTCGAGTTTCTTGGCGAAGTCGGCGTCACTGATGGCGTTGTGATCCACGCCGACAATGCGCAGGCCGTCGCCCAGCAGCCCGTCGCGACGCAGGTTGTAAAGCGCAGGCATCAGCAGGCGCTTGACCAGGTCGCCATGCGCGCCGAACAGGAACAACGTGGTCGGCGGTGCGGTTTCGGCCTTGGGTTTCTTGCCGTTAGCGGTCATTTTTTGGAAGTCTCCACGTGGCCGCCAAAGCCGAAGCGCATGGCAGACAGCATTTTGTCACCGTAGGTGCTTTGCTGACGGGAACGGAAGCGTGCAAACAACGACGTCGACAGCACCGGAACCGGCACTGCCTGCTCCATGGCGGCTTCGATGGTCCAGCGGCCTTCGCCACTGTCAGCCACGGAGCCGGAGTAACCGTCGAGTTTCGGGTCGGTGGCCAAGGCGTCGGCGGTCAGGTCGAGCAACCACGACGAGACCACGCTGCCACGGCGCCAGACTTCGGCGATGTCGGCGACGTTCAGATCGAAGCGCTCGTGCTCCGGCAGGTTTTCCGAGTTTTTGGTCTTGAGAATGTCGAAGCCTTCAGCGAAAGCCTGCATCATGCCGTACTCGATGCCGTTGTGGATCATCTTCACGAAGTGCCCGGAACCCGCTGGGCCGGCGTGGATGTAACCGTGCTCGGCGCGGGTATCAGCGCTGGCGGAACGGTCCTTGGTGCGCGGGATGTTGCCCAGGCCAGGGGCCAGGCTGGCGAAGATCGGGTCGAGGCGCTGCACGGTTTCGACGTCACCACCGATCATCATGCAATAGCCACGCTCCAGGCCCCAGACGCCGCCGGACGTGCCGACGTCGACGTAGTGCAGGCCTTTTTCCGCCAGGGTTTTGGCGCGGCGGATGTCATCTTTATACATGCTGTTGCCGCCGTCGATGATCACGTCACCGTCTTCGAGCAGCTCACTCAAGGCAGTGATGGTGTCTTCGGTGGGTGCGCCGGCCGGCAGCATTACCCATACCGCGCGCGGCTTTTGCAGCCCGGCTACCAGAGCCTCAAGGTCGGCGACGCCGGTGGCGCCCTCTTCGCTCAAGCCTTTGACGAATGTTTCGTTACGGTCATATACAACGGTGGTATGCCCATTGAGCATCAGGCGCCGTGCGATGTTACCGCCCATGCGGCCTAGTCCGATAATCCCCAGTTGCATGTGCTGATGCTCCTAACTACGTAATAAATGTGTGACATAGTTTATAGCGCAATGAGGCTAATGAGGGTTAGTCCAGAGCGGATCCGTGTAGTTTCATGACAAAAAAGTCGAACGTTTCAGCAACACCCTGCAAAAAGTCACAGAGACAATCAAAAATAAAAAAGTTCCATTGACTCAAAAAAGAATTCAGAATTGCTTCGACTGTTGCCGAAAACCTCGACTAAAGCGTTTCGGCACCGCGATTTACCGGCTATTTGCGAGGTAAGCAATGAGCACAGCACCCATGACACGCCCGCCACAGACCCTTTACGTTACCGTCCGTCGCGATGAATTGCGCCAGTTGAAAGACCAGCGCGATCAGCTTCAGCAAGAGGTCCTGCGCCTGCGCTTACACCTCCAGGCCCAGCTGGATCAGCCTTCAGGCGCACACCCTGCGCTGTGCTGAAACCGGCACCTGAGCACTTTGTAAGATAACCCACACAAAAATCTCACAAAGTTTTCACATCGACCTCCCGATACTCCCGCCCTCAAAGGCTACCCCATGCATGGGTGGCCTCTGTTGCGTGCGCTGTTGCGCGTCAACTGCAAAATGATCGGGTTGGAGCACTGGATGGCGATGTTCAAACGCAGCACCAAGTCTGCGAAAGGTTTTGACTGGGCAGGCCTTGGCTGGCTGTTCATGTTTTTCTGGTATTTCTCGGGTATTACCCAATTACTCATCCAACTGACCGGCACCTCCGGCTTCAGTGGCTTTCGCCAAGCCTTCTTCCTGAGTGCGCTGTGGTTGGCGCCGATGCTTCTGTTCCCGCGCCGTACACGCTTGCTCGCCGCCTTGATCGGCGTGGTGCTGTGGGCCTGCTCGATGGCCAGCCTGGGCTATTTTTTCATCTACCAGCAGGAATTTTCACAAAGCGTCATCTTCATCATGTTCGAGTCGAACATCTCTGAAGCCGGCGAATACGCGACCCAATACTTCGCCTGGTGGATTGTGCTGGCGTTTATCGCCCATACCGCCCTGGCTGTTTGGCTGTGGAGCCGCTTGCGCCCGGTGTACCTGCCGCGCGGCCAGTCTATTTTGGCCGCCACCGCAATCGTTTTGGCGGTGGTCGGTTACCCACTGGTGAAACAGATCGCGACCAACCCGACCATGGCGCTTGCCATCGACGGTTTTGAATCCCGTGTTGAGCCCGCAGTGCCCTGGCAGATGATCGTCGCCTATCGCCGCTACACCGAGCAGCTCAACAGCATGCAAGGCATGCTCACCAGCGCCAGCCAGATTGCGCCCTTGAAAAACCTCAAGGACAGCATGGCCGGCCAGCCAGCGACACTGGTGCTGGTGATCGGCGAATCCACCAACCGCCAGCGCATGAGCCTTTACGGCTACCCGCGCAACACCACGCCGGAACTGGACAAGCTGCGCGACCAACTGGCGGTGTTCAATAACGTCATCACCCCGCGCCCCTACACCATTGAAGCGCTGCAACAGGTGCTGACCTTCGCCGACGAAGAAAACCCGGACCTTTACCTGAAAACGCCGTCGATTGTCAGCGTGATGAAGCAGGCCGGCTATAAAACTTACTGGATCACCAACCAGCAGACCATGACCAAGCGCAACACCATGCTCACGACTTTTTCCGAACAGGCCGACGAGCAGGTGTACCTCAATAACAACCGCAACCAGAACGCTCGCCAATACGACGGTGACGTGCTGGAGCCTTTCGCCAAGGCACTGGCCGACCCCACCGAACGCAAGTTCATCGTGGTGCACCTGCTCGGCACTCATATGAGCTACCAGTACCGCTACCCGCCGACCTTTGACACATTCACCGATCGCCAAGGCGTACCGGCTGGCGTGAGTGAAGAGCAACTGGCCACCTACAACAGCTACGACAACGCGGTGCGGTACAACGACTTCGTGGTCTCCAGCCTGATCAAGGACTACGCCAAAACCGACCCGAATGGCTTTTTGCTCTACCTCTCGGACCACGGCGAAGACGTGTTCGACTCGCCAGGCCATACCACCCTTGGGCGCAACGAAGGCAAGCCAACGGCGCCGATGTATACCATCCCGTTCATGGCCTATGCCTCACCGAAATGGCGTGAAACACATGACTGGAGCTTCGCCAGCGACCTGCAGCGGCCTTACAGCAGCGCGCAGCTTATTCACACTTGGGCAGACCTCGCCGGGCTGAGTTTCGATGAATGGGACCGCAGCAAAAGCCTGGTCAACGACAGCTTCAAGCCGCGCCCGCTGATCATTGGCGATCCGTATATAGCCCAGAAAAAGGGTTTGATTGATTTCAGCCTGATCAAGCCGAAGAAGGCAGATAGCGCCGAGGTAGTCGCCAAGTAGTCACGGCTCTGAAACATACAGATAACAACAATTCTCGTTTAGACCTAAAGTCACCCTGCTCCTTTCGTCTTTGATCCATGCCTTCCCTTTCCGGGGTGGCTTCAAAGACGACAAGGAGCTTGCCCCGATGTTTGCGCCTTTTACCCGTTCCATGACCTTCACCCTTGGCCTGTTCAGCGTCACACTGAGCCCTGAGCTACTGGCCGAAACCGACCCCGAACACACCCCGACCAACGCCCTGCAATTGAGCAGCACGCGCATCACCGCCGAAGGCCTGGGCGCGAATACCGAGCACACCGGGGCCTACACCACCGGTTCGATGAATACCGCGACCAAGCTGAACCTGTCGATCAAGGAAACTCCGCAATCGATCTCGGTCATCACCCGTCAGCACATGGACGACTTCAACCTTAATACGCTGACCGAGGTGCTGCGCCAGACCACCGGTGTCAACGTGCAACACTATGACTCCGACCGCGCCGCCTATTCCTCGCGGGGTTACGGCATCAGCAATTACCAGATTGACGGCATGCTCAATACCTTCGGCTACATGAAGTCGGACGCCGACACCATCATCTACGACCACATTGAGGTCGTACGCGGCGCCACGGGCTTGACCACTGGCGCCGGCGACCCCTCGGCCACGGTAAACATGGTGCGCAAGCGCCCCACCGCGCAGTGGCAGGCAAGCACCGGTGTGAGTGCCGGCAGCCATGACAATTACTACAGCTACGTAGACGTGGGCGGCCCGCTGGCATTTGACGGCCGGCTGCGCGCGCGCACCGTGCTGGCCTACCGCGACAGCAAGTCGTACCGTGATAACTACGCGCTGCAGCGGTCGGTGGGTTACGGGATTCTGGAAGGCGACATTTCCGACGATACCGTGCTGGCGGCAGGCTTTGATTACCAGAACAAGCAGGTACAAGGCACCACGTGGGGCACCGTGCCCTACTGGAACAGCCAGGGTGGCAAGGCCGGGCTCTCGCGCTCAACCAACATGGCGGCAGAGTGGAGTTCCTGGCCGCTGACCGACAAGACCGCGTTCGCCACGCTGGACCATCGAATCGCCGGCGACTGGCACCTCAAGGCGGCTTACACCCATCGGCAAAGTGACACCGACGGCAAGGTGTATTACGGCGGCGCGGGCTTTCCCAACCCGGATCGCAGTGGCATGCAAGCATGGTCCAGCCATATGCTCGGCTCCTCGAAAATGGAGGCCGTCGACCTCAACCTTGCCGGCAGCTACTCGCTGCTGGGCCGCGAACACGCAATGATGATGGGGTATGGCGAAGCCGCGCAACGCGATGCCTCACCCTTCCTGCGCAGAGGCCCAACACCTGACGGGTACAGCAACATTGAAGACTGGAAATACATGGGCGGGATCGGCAAATTTCCCGACACGGTCACAGGCCTGAAGGGCGAACACAGCAGCAAAAAACAGAAAGCCGGCTACCTGGCCACACGCTTGAGCCTGACGGACCGTTTGCACGCCGTGCTCGGCAGCCGCTATGGCAGTTGGGAACTGCAAAGCGCAACCCCCGAATATGATGCCAACGACCAATTGACCGCGTCCGACAAAACCCGCCAGGTGCACAACGATATGTGGACGCCTTACGCCGGGCTGCTCTACGACATCACGCCGGAGTACACGGTTTACGCGAGCTACACCGATATATTCAAGCCGCAAAGCGCGCGCGATGTCGACAAGAAATACCTCGAGCCGGTGGTGGGCAGTAACTATGAGATCGGCCTCAAGGGCAGCGTGCTGAACGAGCGCCTGAACCTTGCGGCGGCGTACTTCTGGAGCACCCAGGACAACGTCGCTGAACTGGACGACTCGGTGCCGCCGAACCCTGTCACGCGTGAGGAGTACTACACATCCGGGGGTAAAGGTAACAAGGTCAAGGGGTTCGAACTGGAGGTCGCCGGCGAAGTGATGCCCGATTGGAACCTGACCGCTGGCTACACCTACACCCACTCGGTGTACGGCTCTGGCAAACGCAACAATACCCAACAGCCGCTCAACCTGCTGAAGGTCTCCAGCGCTTACCGGCTGCCAGGCGCGTGGCGCAAGCTGACGGTGGGCGGCGCGGTGAACTGGCAGAGCGATGTGTATGACTTCAGCAATCGGCCGACCGGCGCGCGGGACGACAAGGGCAACCTGATCACCACGCGCGCCAAAATCACCCAGCAGGCCTACACCGTGGTCAACCTGATGTCACGCTACCAATTCGACGAGCATGTTTCGGCGTCGGTTAACGTCAATAACCTATTTGATAAAAAATATTACGAACGCGTCGGCTTTTATAACGGCGTGTATTGGGGCGACCCGCGCTCCGTCACACTTGCGCTGGACTGGAGGCTGTAATTAGCCGCCTTGAGGTTAACAATATTGTTAACCTCAAGGCCTCTTTGCGTTAACTCCCACTTAATAAGGTGCCTGCAGACTCGCCCCATGAATCTGATCAAGGACGAGGCGGATACCGATCACACTTAATGGGAATACCTCAATGAAACTCTCGACGTTGATGCTTGCCACCTTGATGACGCTGACCTCTGCCGCCGCCTTTGCAGAGGGCGGTTCAGAGCGCTCCAAGGAGTTTTACAACAACTTCGCCTTCATGCAGCAAAAGACTCACGGCACGACTGATCCCACGGCGCTTGCCGATGGCAAGACTGTTAAGCCGAACACTGTCGAACAACCCAGTGCACAACAACAGCCTGCCAGCTGATTTAATCGTTAGTTAATCCGCATCACCCTTCGCCATTCCGCTCCGTTGGCAAAGGTTAACTTGGCGCCCTTAAGTGGCGCCTTTTTTTTGCGCTTTATTTATTAAAGCGGTTTACTCCAGGACAGCATGCGCCCATGGGCCGGATCAAAGATCGACTGATCAAAACCGAACTTGCGATACGCTGACTGTGCCACATCATTGCCCTCAAGCACCTCCAGCGTGATCTTGCAGCAACCGCGCTGACGGGCGATTTCCTCAACCTTCTGCAGCATCTTTTGACTCAACCCAAGGCCACGAAACTGATTCACCACCGCCACGTCGTGAACGTTGATCAACGGGCGGCAAGCGAACGTCGAGAACCCTTCAAAGCAATTGATCAGCCCTGCCGGCTCGCCGCCGACAAACGCGAGCACGCTGAACGCGTGGGCGCGCTTGGCCAGTTCCGCCGGCAGTTGCTGCAAAAGGTCGGCAGCCAGGGGGTGACCGCCACCCATTGGATCTTTAGCGTATTGGTTAAGCACCAGGCCGATGGCCTCAGCGTGCACGGGGTTGGTGTAGCTGGCTTGCAGCACCAGAATGTCCGGGGTGTCCATTGCCTTCCTCAATAACCACAACAAGGGAATCGGTTCCCTTTGAGGCACACGATTGTAAGCCTGCAGTCGGCGCCGGATGAAGCAGACTAACGACAAATTCCCGACTGAAAATACAAAGAGTGCGCGTATCCAGCGCCGACATTCGGCGTGTACGACGGTTTTTCCTACGTACCGAAGCGTTGCAGCTGCATCTCTTGCAAGCGGCTCAGCGTGCGCCGGAACGCAAACTCCAGATAGCCTTCGGTGTAGAGATCTTCCAGCGGCACTTGGGCCTCGATGAACAGCGGCACCTTGCGGTCATAACACTCGTCCACCAACGCAATGAAACGCCGCACACTGTCATCGTGCACCGACAACTGCGGCAACTCGCGGTCCCCGGCCACCACGTGCTGGGCAGCGTCTTCGGTGCCACGCGCGATCCGCCCCGGGCGCTGTTGCGCACTCAGGCTGGGCACCTCCCCGAGAAGAATCGCCTTGAAGCGATCGCACAGCAGCATGAAGTCCATGGCCGCCAGCGGCTGCTCGCACACGTCGGCATATCGACACCAAAGCAGCGTATCGCTGGACTGCACCGCCACAATCGAGCGAAAGCCGACACTGACCGGGCCGCGACTCACTGACTGCCCATCGCTTAAGGCTTTGAAAATCGCACCCAGCGCATTCGGCTGCCGCACCCAATAGCGCTGCACTGCCGCACCAGGGTGCAAACGATGATCTTCATCGCCGTCGACCGCTACCACCTGCATATGCTGCTTGATCGCCTGAATGCCCGGCAGAAAACGCTCGCGATTGAAACCGCCGGAATACAGCTGATCGGGAGGCTGGTTCGAGGTGCAGACCACCACCACGCCCTCCTCGAACATCACCTGAAACAAGCGCCCCAGAATAATCGCATCGCCAATATCACTGACGAACAGCTCATCGAAACACAGCACACGCACTGCCTGGCTGAGTTCCCGCGCCAAGGCCTGCAACGGGTCCTGGATGCCGCTGAGCTGAAATGAACGCTGATGCACCCAGCCCATAAAATGATGAAAATGCTGACGCCGAGCAGGCACACGCAGGCTTTGATAAAACTGGTCCATCAACCAGGTTTTACCGCGCCCCACCGGCCCCCACAGGTAAACGCCGGTTGGCGAACGGCCTTGGTGCAAGGCCTCGTGACAGTTTTGCAGGGCTTGCACCGCCCGCTGCTGGGCCGCGTCGGTGACGAAGCCTTGCTGGGTGATGGCGTGTTGGTAGGCGGCGAGAGGCGAGTCAAAAGTCATGCGTACGATTATGGCTTACCGAGCGATAACCTGGCCGTAAAATCTTGCCTTGCGCGCGCAACAGGAAAAGTTGCCCCAGCTTGGCGGGGGCAAAAAAGGTACTAGAAGCACAATGTGGCCGTTGTTGATGAGGGAAACCCCGACGATTAAGTGCTCCCACCCTGAATCAGAGAAAATTCCACTTAGATATAGGAAGTTTCCTGCATATTTTCGTTTTGTATCTTGTTTAACCTGAGTTTTAGCCTGCTCCCGCTCACAGGCGCGTGAGTCCGGCAACTACAGGTTCGACAAGGAACAGGCGGATGTTAATGAGCAAATTTACCGCGTTGCCTACAGCGATAGGTCTGTGCACGTTAAGGCCTCGCTATGACACCTGTGTTTAAAACGCTTTTGTTGGGGGCCAGCGTAGTTCTGACAACAGGCTGTGCTACCGGAAAGCCGGAGAGCTTCACCTTCATGGCTGACTTTCCTCCTGACTTTACTTACGAGGCAGTCGCCAGGTACGCACCTGCCAAGGGAGAAACGTGCAAGGTTAAAAAGCCTCATATAGGTTACAACCAAAGATGGCACCTGGATTATAAAGAACGCTACAAGCGCGAATTGGAAATCCCTATCTATCGCACCGTTGAACGTTGCCCATTAGTCATCTATCGCGTTGAACTCGAAGTCTACGGCGCTTATGGAAAAGCGCGTGGCGACTTCGGCGCAGATTCAGCGATGATTATTATCAGGAAGCAACTGGAGGAGCAGTACAAAGGCGCTTTTGACTCTGCTGGACAGGGCGCGATAAATGGCCAGTGTCAATGGCTGTTCCGCACGCAAGGGCCACAGCGCCGCCTTTCGAAGGGGCTCGACTGTAAAAAAATTGATGATCAGGGCTTGGTGACTAAAGGGCGTCCTGTAGGGGCATACACCCTGGATCAACTACCGGGTAAAACCGTAAAGCTGAAGATCAAGTTGGCTGCAGAGGAAAAACCTGCAATCGGAGATACTTGGATCAAGGTGCCGAATGGTTGGAAACGTTGCATGGGCAAAGCCCTTGAAGACCAGTATGCGTTCTGTTTTGGAAACCACAAAGACTTCAGCAGTTTCAAAATGCCTGATGGGCGCAGCTGCACCATTTACCCCGGCTGTACAGAATAAGGAATCGCTCAATGAGTACTCTGGGTGATGAGCTGAATCCCTCATTAAATTACCCCGTATTTAGCTGCCCGACCCAAGGAAAATGGATGTTTTTTCGACTAGTTGATGGATCTCTGCAAGGGAACGCCTCGCTATGACAAATGCACATAAAACCCTGTTCCTAGGGGGCTTCGTAATGCTGATAATAGGGTGTACTACCGGGAAGTCGGAGAGCTTCACCTTCACGGCCGACCTGCCTCCAAACTTCGCTTACTCCGCTGTAGTTAAGTATGCGCCCGCCAAAGGAGAGACGTGTACGGTCACTCTTGATGACAACCCATACCTTGCCTTTAACAGAAAGTGGCGCACGGAGTATAAGCCAGAGTCCGAAGTGCCAATATACCGAACAATCAAAGGCTGCAGGCTGGCTATTTATCGAATCGACTTGGAGATTAATGCGACCTATGGAAAAACCCGCGGAGACTTTAGCGGGGATACAACCGCTGTGATTATTCGAGAGCAACTGGAAGAGCAATACAAGAGGGGTTTTGATTATGCCGGAGCGAACGCTATTAATGGTCAGTGTCAATGGCTATTCCGAACCCAAGGGCCACAGCGCCGCCTTTCGAAAGGGCTCGACTGTAAAAAAATTGATGATCAGGGCTTGGTTACTAAAGGGCGTCCTGTAGGGGCATACACCTTGGATCAACTACCCGGTAAAACCGTAAAACTGAAGATCAAGTTGGCTGAAGAAGAAAGGCCAGGCTGGGGTGATACATGGGTCAAAGTCCCCAACGGTTGGAAACGTTGCATGGGAGAAGGCCCCGAAGATCAACGCGGTTACTGCCGTGGCAATTATAAGGATTTTAGCAGCTTTAAAATGCCAGATGGTCGTAGTTGCACTATTTATCCCAGCTGCACAGAATAAGGAAGATTCAATGAGCAAGTTGGATGATGAGCTAAAGCACCCATTAAATAGCCGTATGCTAACATGCCCTATTCGAGGCAAATGGACCAGCTTTCAGTTAGTTGATGAAAACGGTGAGGGGCAGCCATATGCCGGACTTGCCTACACCGTTATTGATACAGAAGGTTATGTATACGAAGCCAGGCTCGACAGCAGCGGCGCGGGAAAAGTAAACGACCATTTTGCGGGCCCGATCACCTTAATTCTTGCACATAAATATACTGGCACAGCCCGCCCCTACGAGGATCTACAGCGGCGCAAACACTACCCACTCCCAATAACCGAACTGCAAGTTCGCGCCGAGCAAACCCGCTACCTTCATAAAGACGGCTCGCGCACTGCCACAAACCCTGCACAAGCGTGTGCAGACTTTTTCTTTCAGGTCGAAGTTCGTCATTTTGTCGACCATGTTGCGCATTTACCGCCTGAAGTCGAGTGTCAATACCCGGCCATGCGGCGCTGGGCTTCACTGATGGGCGAGCATGGAAAGCGCGGGGTCTGCCTGCTTGCCAATAAACACAGCGTATTGGAAGTTCGCCCTTTACGCGCCCTGTGTCCGATGCTGTCTACAGACCCGCAGTTCTGTGCACTGAACCTGTATCAGCTCGCCATTATGGCCACCTTGAGCTACCACCCGTTTGGGCAAGAGCCCGACAAGGCGCCCATCAGAGACAAAAAAGTAAGTTTCCCGAGCAAACCAAGCATGGGTAACTGGTTCGGTGATGCGTTGGCCAAATTCGATGAAATCTGGACAGTAGACCCCTCCCAAACCACCGCGTACTACCCGCTATACGAAGATGTAGCGTATTCCAGGCGCTTGGAAATCGTACCGTTTGACCCTGATCTGTACCCAGCGAACAGCCCGGATTTAGAAACGGATCAAGAAACCCCTGCCACCATTCACTTTTTGGATGACCGAGGCCATAAAGTTGATACCGACACCCAAGCGTTTATCACACACAACGATGAGTTGATCCTGATTTCCGTACGTGGCACCAATGAAATAATCGCGGACGCCCTCCGTGATGCCGATGCACTTCAAGTGCCCTTTGTGGAAGGTGTGGGCAACGTCCACCGAGGATTCTATGAGGCAGCACAAAAGGTCTACGAACTCACGGCCAATTATCTCGAGAAATTTTACACCGGCCAAAAGCTGATCATTTGCGGTCATAGCCTGGGCGGCGCCATCACCTTGTTGCTCTCGGAAATGCTACGCCGCAGAGAGGACTTCGACTACGACATCACGCTCTACACCTACGGCGCCCCAAGAGCAGCTGACGCCTCGTTCGTAAAAGCGGCCGCTAACCTGGTGCATTACCGCATGGTCAACCACAACGACCCAGTGCCCAGCGTGCCCGGCACATGGATGAACACCAAAACCCCGGTCTACGCGACTGGCGCCGCCTTAACCTTCGTAAACGTGCCCGTCGGCCTCTCGGTGTTTGTTGCGGGCATTACCAACCTCAGCGGCGAGCCGTATGAGCACCACGGCACATTACGCCACTTCCTCCCGGTGGAGTTGGGCGGCAAAGAAACCTCTTCCATCCTCTGGCAGCCCGGTTGCGACACCATTACCCAGCACGCCGCCTGCACGTTGGCCGTGCAGCAAATCAATGGACTGCCCGACCGCCCCGGGCTTATCGCTCAAGGCTTAAAGCACAAAGGCAACCATTCAATGGTCGGAGGCTATATTCCCAATTGCTGGGCCGCGCTTCGGCGCGCGCAGGAATCGCTGCAGCTCAACCGTTCGCTGGTCACCCCGCGTGAATTCGATTTTGTAGACGCTGCTCTGATCCGCATTAACGAACAGTTGTTCCTCCGGCGCCGAGACTTGTACGGCCGTGGCGATAAATACCGCGAAAACCACGAACCTGCGGTTGAAGCGTTCAGTCGAGAAACGCATAAAGTGCAACAGACGCGTGACCGCTTGGCCACGTTGCGCTATGAGAAGGTGACCGCTGCAAGCGTCTACGGCTTGCTTTCAGAAGATGTAGAAGCACTCGCAGACAGCCTGCTGCGCTGGCAGGCTCACGCGGAAAACACGCGGGCTGAACAACTGGCCATGGCGCCCGCCGCCATCGTGAGCGATGAGGAATTTATGGCGTCACTGTCAGGTTATACCCCCGGCGCGCCGTACCCATTTGATATTGATTCGATGATCTGAACCCACACAGAACGGCGTGGGACGTCATCCATCCAATCAGCGTGGTGGTTTGCGTCTTTACCGCGAAGCCGTGAGGAGGCAAAAAAAACGGCCTGTTCAGGCCGTTTTTCTCAAACATGTAACTTACGCAAGGCTCTTGCTGACCACCTCGAACACATCGCTCGACAGCTCGCCGGACGCACGAATGCGCTCCAGTTCGGCCTTCATCAACGCCTGCCGCGCGCTGTCGTATTTACGCCAGCGGGTCAGCGGCGCCAACTGGCGCGACGCGATCTGTGGGTTGAAGCCATTGAGCTGGATCACCAGGTCCGCCAGGAAGCGATAGCCCGAGCCATCGGCGGCATGGAAGTTGATCAGGTTCTGCCCGGCAAACGCGCCGACCAGTGCACGCACCTTGTTCGGGTTTTTGATCGTGAACGCAGGGTGCTGCATCAGCGCTTTGACCCGTTCCAGCCCGCCTGGCAAGGTGCTGCCGGCCTGTACGCTGAACCATTGGTCCATGACCAACGGGTTATCCTTGAAGTTTTCGGCAAACACCGCCAACGCCTGGGCCTTTTCCGCCTCGAACGGCGAATTGACCAGCACCGCCAACGCGGTCAGACGCTCGGTCATGTTGTCGCTGGTGTCGAACTGCTCCAGTGTGGCTGCCAGCACTTCGGGTTTGCCGCTGAGCATCAGGTACGACAGCGCGATGTTCTGCAACGCGCGACGGGCAAAATGCTCAGCCGCTGCCACGTAAGGGGTTTGCTTGGACAGGTCGCGATTGGCCTGGTAGCGCAACCACAGCTCTTCGTGCAGGTTGTCTGCCAGTTGCTTGCGCGCAAACTCGCGAGCAGCGTGGATCGCGTCAACGTCCGCCACTTCGCTGATTTCGGTGAGGTAGGCTTCACCCGGCAACGAGAGCATTTCGGCGACCATCGCCTGGTCCAGGTTTTGATCGCGGAGCACGCTGCGCAATGCCGTGACCAGTCGCTGGTCAAGCTTCAACGCTTGGCCCTGCTGATGCTGGCCGATCAGTTCCTGCAACACCTGCACCGACAATTGCTGGCCGGCGTCCCAACGGTTGAAGCCGTCGCTGTCGTGCTGCATCAGGAACATCAGTTGATCACGGTTGTACGGAAAGCTCAGCTTCACCGGCGCCGAGAAGCCACGCAACAGCGAAGGCAACGGCTGTTCGGCGACATCAACAAAGGTGAAGGTCTGCTCGGCGTCGGTCACCGAGATCACTCGCGAGGTGTCGCCAGCGGCCGCTTCACCGGCCAGACGCAAGGCGATGCCGGCGCCCGCAGCGTCCAGCAAGCCCAATGCCACCGGAATCACGAAAGGCAGTTTTTCGACCTTGTCCGGGGTTTCCGGGCAACTCTGGCGGAAGGTCAGGCTGTAGGTTTTGGCGGCAGCGTCGTAAGACTCGCTGACAGCCAGGCGCGGCGTACCGGCCTGGCTGTACCAGCGTTTGAACTGCGTCAGGTCGGCGCCGTTCGCGTCTTCCATGGCCTTGATGAAATCGTCGCACGTCACGGCCTGGCCGTCATGGCGCTCAAAGTACAGGTCGCTGCCTTTGCGGAAGCCTTCGGCGCCGAGCAAGGTGTGGAGCATGCCGACCACTTCGGAGCCCTTTTCATACACGGTCAGGGTGTAGAAGTTGGAAATTTCGATGAAGCTGTCCGGGCGCACGGCGTGAGCCATCGGCCCTGCGTCTTCGGCGAACTGGTGAGTACGCAGGTAGGCCACGTCCTGGATGCGCTTGACCGTGGCGGAGTTCATGTCGGCGGAGAAACCCGCGTCACGGAACACCGTGAAGCCTTCTTTCAGCGACAGTTGGAACCAGTCGCGGCAGGTCACGCGGTTGCCCGACCAGTTGTGGAAGTATTCGTGCGCGACAATCGCCTCAACCCGCTGGTGCGCGGCGTCGGTAGCGGTTTCGGCGCGGGCCAGCACGGCGCTGGAGTTGAAGATATTCAGGCCCTTGTTTTCCATCGCGCCCATGTTGAAGTCGTTCACCGCGACGATCATGAAGATGTCGAGGTCGTACTCGCGGCCATAGGTTTCTTCGTCCCAGCGCATGGATTTTTTCAGGCTGTTCATCGCGTGCTGGCACTTGTCGATATTCTCTGGCTCGACATAGATGCGCAGCGCCACTTCACGCTGGGTCATGGTGGTGAACGTGTCTTCAACACACCACAAATCACCGGCCACCAGCGCAAACAGGTAAGCAGGCTTTTTGAACGGGTCTTCCCATGTCGCCCAGTGGCGGCCGTCTTCACCGGGGCCACTGGCAATCGGGTTGCCGTTGGACAGCAACACCGGGTAGCGGTGTTGCTCGGCGATCACGGTGGTGGTGAACGTGCTCATCACGTCCGGGCGGTCAAGGTAGTAGGTAATCTTGCGAAAACCTTCGGCCTCGCACTGGGTGCAAAACATGCCGCTGGATTTGTACAGGCCTTCCAGCGCGGTGTTGGTTTGCGGGTGGATTTTAACCGTGGTATCGAGGGTGAACGTCGCGCTTGTCGGGTGCACGGTCAGGTGGCTGTCGGTCAACTGATAGTCGTCAGCCGTCAGCTCGTGATCGGCAAGGTTCACGCTGAGCAGCTCAAGCTGCTGGCCGTCCAGCACCAGCGGCGGCAAACCGGCGCCGCGCTCTGGGTTGCGGCGCATCACCAACTGCGCGTGAACCAGGCTGTGGTCCTCGAACAGCTCGAAGGTCAGGTGCGTTTCTTCGATCAGGTAGTCCGGCGCCTGATAGTCCTTCAGGTAAATCATCTTCGGCTGTTCGGTACGCATGTCTTCGTCCTTCTACTGATGCACGGCGAGCTGGTAGGCCGTGTACTTGCGAATGTTGATTACGCCGGTGTCGAAGATCAGGTATTGGCCCTTGATCCCCAGCAGCGTGCCTTCGGCAATCGGGTTCTTGTCCAGGTTGAAGCTGACTATCTTTGTGGGATATTGCTCTACCGGGTAGCGAATTTCGATCGGATCGATGTCGGCAATTGTTTGGATGGCCTGCAGGCCAAAGCGTTCCTGCAAACTCAGCAAGCCTTCGGCGCACGACGCGAACAGTTCATCGCGCACCTGTTTGAGGTCGACCGACTGCGCATCGCCCTTAAGCAGTGCGCGCCAGTTGGTCTTGTCGGCCACTTGGCTGCGGAACAGGTCTTCGACGAACCCGGATTGCTGACGAGTAGCAACGCGCATGATCGGCAGCGCCTGGCTCGCGCCTTGATCAAGCCAGCGCGTCGGCAACTGAGTAGCACGAGTAATGCCAACCTTGACCCCCGACGAGTTGGCCAAATAGACCACATGGTCAGTCATGCAAAACTGCTCGCCCCAGCCCGGATCACGGCAGGTGCCGGCGTCGTAATGGCAACGCTCGGGGCTCATGATGCACAGGTCACACTGGGCCAGTTTGGTCATGCACGGGTAGCAGTAACCCTGGCTGAAACTGGTTTTGGTCTTGCGCCCGCAGTGGCTGCAATGAATCGCACCCAAAAACTCCAGGCGCACGTGGCTACAGATCAACGGGTTGACCGGCACCTCGATGTCGCCCAGACGAAACGCATATTGAACAGTCGGCTGACCCAGTTGCGCCGACATTTTGCTGACTGCACCGCGACCAATTTCAATCAATGGATCGCGTCCGACTTGAACAGAATGTTCGGCACCGGCGCCGATTTGGACGCGCATTCCTGCGGGCCCATGTAGCCGGTGCGCTGCTCTTCCGGCAGGTTCTGCAGTTCCCAGGCGATCATCGCTTGCAAGGATAATTCGCGCTGCTCGGCGGTGAGCTTGCGGCCATCCGACCACTTGCCGATTTCGACGGCGAGCTTGAGGCTCTCGTAGATGTCCGGGGTGATGTTTTCGATCATTTCAACAAAAGAGGACATAAGACTCTTCCTTATCAAATAGCCGCTTTGCGACGGTTATACAGCCCGCCCAGCAAGCCTGTGAGGCAACCGATAACCAACCCGCCGACATGGGCCGCGTTGGCGATTTCGCCGAAACCGATCATCGAGACCAGCCCCGACAGGCACAGCACCAGCCACACCAGCATCATCACCAACACCCCACGGGGCAAGCGATAGGCGGGGTTGGGCGACAATAATTGAAAGATCCAGCAATGCCCGAGCAGGCCATACAACACGCCGGACAAACCGCCGAAAAGACCGGGACCGCCGTAGGCATATTGAGCGTAATTGGAGACCAGGCTGAATAACAACGTCAGGCCCAGCAGGTTGACACTGCCCTGACGCGCTTCAATGCGCCGGCCAAGCTCCCAGTACCACATGCCGTTCATGGCCAGGTGCAGGATGCCGAAATGGATCAGCATCGGCGTGACCAACCGCCACCACTGCCCCGACGCCAACATGTCGGCGAACGGCGTGAACTGAATGTATTCGCCCATCACCCGGAACGGCAGGAACGTCAGCCAAGCGATGACTTGCAGGTTTTCACCGAGTAACGTCACCGCGCCGACGATGATGCTCGCCAGCAGCACCAGCGCAGTCACCGGGCTATGCCGCACTTGCTGAACAAAACTCGGCCGTGAGATCGCCGCTTGTTCGGGAATATCCAGTTGCTGGTCCGGGTCTCCGGCGGGAAAGCGCTGGTACAACACGCGCACGTCGTCGCTAATGGTGTCGGGCACCCATAACACTTGCTCGCCAGCCTCTTCGCTGACGCGATGCGGCACTTGCATGCGTTGCAGCAGCTTGACGAAACCCGCCAGGTCGACGCTCAGGGGCAAGCGTAATACGGCCACGGTGCTCATTTTATAACCTCGGGTGCAATGACCTCGGGCCGCTCAACGTCGACCCATACAAATTTACGCGGATCCAGTTGCGTTTCCTGGTCAAGCCGGTAAGCCACCAGCTTGCCGTACAGCACCGCGCTGTAATCCAGGCACGCCAGGTTGTTGCGGATCGGCGCCGGTTTGCCGCTGCGCCAGTAATGGCCGACGAACAACAACGGCTCGTCAACGCCATAGCGCAGCAGCGAATTTTTCTCCGTCGACGACAGCGGCGTGCGTGCCACCGGCTCCGGCAATGCGTCGGGCTGGAAGACAATGTCGCCGTAGGTTTTCGGGTCGTCTTCCCAGAACTTGGTGCGAAAGAACGAGCGCGTCAGGCCATCGCCACCGGTCAGCGTCAAGCCGTCCGGCAGGCGCATGTCGGTGCCGCGCAGCAGCCGGTCGAACGCATTGCAGGCAAAGCTGCCCGGCACGGCGGCGGCCTGCACAAAGTGCTGATCGATGCAACCATCCGCGAAGGTCGCGCGCAGTGGCGCAATAAAGCCGTCGTCCCAGCAGGCGTGCACCACACGAAAGCGCCCAGCGTCTACAAACAGTGGCATGTCGTAGAACCAGCCGAGGAAGGCTTGCCAGTCAGCCGGGTGCTGTTCGAATTGGCTCAGGGTTTCTTGGATCAACCGCGCATGGCGGGGGTTGTGCTCGCGCACAAATTGCTTGCCACTGCCGGGCGGCGCCGGCGTGCTCCAGCCCAGTGCATTGAACTCGTGGTTCCCCATGATGCACAGCGCCTGACCGGCCTCAGCCATGTCGTGAACAATATGCAAAGCCTCGCGAATGCGTGGGCCACGGTCGATAATATCGCCGAGGAACACCGCCATGCGCGACGGGTGCCGCCAGGTGCCGCCCTGCTTGTGGTAGCCCAATTGCTCGAGTAAATGCTCAAGCGTATGAGCGCAACCGTGCACGTCACCAATCAGGTCGTAGCTACGCGCGGGATCGAGCATCAGTCGCCTCCACCCCCCAAGCGGCTGCCCCAGCCCAACTTGGTCCGGCACACTTCGTAGTAGTTGTGGTCGAGCGGGTGAATCAGCCGCAGTTTCTGCGCCTTTTTACTCACGGTGATGGTGTCACCGGGCGCGCAGGTGAAATGGTTCTGCCCGTCACAGGAGACTTGCGGGTAGATCTGCATGTCTTTGGACACCACGATTTTCAGCTCACTGTTGCCGTCGACCACGATGGGCCTGCTCGACAACATATGGGGGTACATCGGCACGATCACAATGGCATCCAGCTTGGGGTGCATGATCGGCCCGCCCGCCGACAGCGCGTACGCGGTGGAGCCGGTCGGCGTGGCGACGATCAGGCCGTCGGCCTTTTGGCTGCACACGAACTGGCCGTCGATATACAGCTCGAACTCGATCATCCGCGTGGACTTGCCGGGGTGCAGCACCACGTCATTCAGGGCATCGCCCTGGCCGATGGCTTCGCCATGGCGGCGCACTTCGGCTTGCAGCAGGAAGCGGTTTTCCACCAGGTAATGGCCATCAAGCACTTTGGCCACTTCGACTTCCAGCTCATCCGGGCGTATATCGGTCAAAAACCCCAGGCTGCCGCGGTTGATCCCGAGCACCGGCACGTTATGCCGCGCCAAGGCCCTGGCCGCGCCGAGCAGGCTGCCGTCGCCGCCGACCACAATGACCATGTCGCAGACCTCGCCAAGCATCTTGCGCGACGAGGTTTGCAGGCCATGGCCCGGCAGGATCTCGGCAATCGTGTCTTCGAGGATCACGTGCAGGTGGCGCTCGAGCAGAAACTTTTTCAGTCGGCGAACGGTGTCCAGCACCTGGGTACTGCCCAGGCGACCGATAATGCCGATATTGCGAAAGTGCTCCATGGGGCTCCTGCGGAAATGGGGTCTGGCCAAAAACAGCGATTATGGGCGAAAGGCCGCGCCAGGCAAAACCCTTTGTCGCCGCAGGGGCTGGATGACAATGGTTCTCAGCCACCCACGCAGCGGTTAAACCGCTATGCTCGCAGGCATGACCGTGTTCGCCGATTTGCATGCGCTGCCCCGCCAACTGCGTCACCCCGAGGTGCGTGATTTGGCGTGGGTGATACTCGCCCCGCCGATGCTCGCGCAAACACCCTGGGCGCAGCGCCATCCGCTGGCCGGCAGCGACTGGGTGCAGGCACCGCATGTTCTGGAACAGTGGTTACGCGCACTCGATCAGGACAGCCGCGCCTTGCAGCAATGGCTGAGCCTGTCGCGCAGCCGACGCCTGGGCGTGTATTACGAGCGGCTGTGGCAATTCGCCGTGCAGCATGCGCCAGGCGTGGAGTTGCTGGCCGCCAACCTGCCGATCCGTCGCGCCGGGCATACCTTGGGCGAGCTGGACATGCTGCTGCGTGATCGCGATGGCGTGCACCATCTGGAGCTGGCGATCAAACTCTACCTCGGCCCGCAGCACGGCGATGGCCAAGACACCGCGCAATGGCTCGGCCCCGGCTGCAATGACCGGCTGGACCGCAAACTGGCGCACCTCACCCAACACCAATTGCCGATGTCGGCGCGCGCGGAAAGCCGCGAAGCCTTGGCGGCACTGGATATTCAGCAGTTCGATGCGCACTTGTGGCTCGGCGGGTACTTGCTTTACCCGTGGCCCGGCGAGGCTGCCGCCCCACACGGCGCGCACCCGCAGCATTTGCGCGGGCGCTGGTTGCATCAGCGTGATTGGCCGGCATTCGCGGCTGGCAGCGCGCCGGGCCGCTGGCAGCCGCTGCCCCGGCATGCATGGTTGGCACCGGCACATTACGCGCCAAGTGAGCTGTGGAGCGAGGCGCAGATGCAAGCGTGGCTGGCGGCGCTGGAACCGATGGCGCCCGCGCAGTTGTTGGTGCGCCTGGTGCAGAACGGCGAGGATTGGCAGGAAGCCGAACGCCTGTTTCTGGTCGCCGACCTTTGGCCGAACGTGCCGGGTATCACTTGAGCTTCAAGTGCCGCGCATACCACGGCCGCTTCGGCACCCGCTTGAACAACGCCTGCAAACCCTCGTCCTCGGCTGCGAATGTAATCCGCAGCGCGAGCTTCATGGTCTCCGGGTCCATCTCCATCGACCGCCCGATCTGCAACCCCGGCGTGGTGCTGCAGCCATGCGTGTCCGGCCCCAGCCACGGGTCGCCCACTTCCACCCATCGCCCCGGCGCAAACCAGGCCACGCCGTTGAGCTGTAGCCGGCTGACCGCGCCCGGATTGATGCGCTCGTGGGCATGAAACCAGTCCTCGATGCGGTCATCGATCCAGCCGTGAAAGTGCCAGAACACCGGGTTTACGTGCGATGAAAACGGGTCGCCGAGGAAGTCGTTTTGCGCGGCGTACCAACGCGCGGCAAAGTCCGCCGGGTCACGGGCGAAGGGCACCGGGGCGCCGTTGGAAGGGTCACGCGGCACCGAGGCCCAGCGCATGTGCAGCCAGTCGTGCAGGCCCAGCTCCATTTCCGAGCCTAACTGGCCCAAGGTTAATTTGGCCAAGTAGCGCGGGTCGCGGTATTGCGACTCCCATACTTGAAAGTTGCTGTGGTAGGTCTCGGCCGCCTTGATGTCGCTGACCCACTGGGTGTAGTCGCCATCCTCCGGCGCCGACCACGCGGGCGGCAGCGCAAAGCCGTCATGGTTGTCGAAGTAACGCACAAAACCCTGACGGTCGCGCTCCAGCGCCGGCTGCGGTTGGGGAAATTGCGGCCACGACGGCAAGTCTTGCATCGAACGTGCAGTGCCGAGCATGTGCCGGTGCATAAAAAAGAAGTCGATACCCGAACCGTTGCGGTCTTTATGCTTGCCCCGGGCATCCCGCTCCTGTCCGCGCGGCCCGGGCTGCCAGCCGATGCCGCGCAGGGCGTCGCGTTTTTCTTCAGAGAGCTTGTGCCATTGGTCACGCGTGGCGTGCCAGAGCTGATGAAACAGCCGATGTTCGGGGGCGATCAGCCAGGCCAGCAGCGTCGGATTGAGGCCGATACGCTCACGCGCTTCGGGAAACACGTGCTTGTGGGCGACAACGCGATTGTCGCGCTCGGTCAGGGCCAAGGGTCGGTCGAGGTCGAAAATCTGCCCGCTGAGGGTGCCACTGCCGGCATTGCCGAAGTCGGCCCAGACTTCGTCGAGGCTCATTTTGAATTCATACGCCGGTGCGCCGCCGGGCGCATCGCGGTCGATCAGGCGCCAGTAGAGCAAGGCGCCCTCGCCCGTCAGCAGGTCGCCGAGTACGCGGTAGCGCGGTTCACCGTCGGCGCGCAGGTTGGCGGCCGTGTCCAGATAACCGCGCAGGCCACGGCCACGCGGGGCGATGTCGAGCAGCAGCTCCAGGCCTTGCAGCGGCAAGCCTTTAAGGCCGGCATCGCGACCTTCCAGGCGCAGGCTCCACACGCCACGCAGGGTGTTCGCCAGGTGCTGGCCGGCGGTGTCGGCCAGATCCACCGTGGCTTCGCCCGGGGTGACCGGGAACTCTTGTTCACGCGTCAGCTCGCGATGGGCATAAAAAGCCGCCGGCACGGCAGCGCCTGTCAGCGCCAGGCCTGCGATGAACCCACGTCGAGAGATGGTCATTATTTACCTTAGGAAACGGCTTGATCAGAGCTAGAACGTTGGCGCCGCCGATAAATTTACCGGCGTGCCTGCTGTGCCTGATGCCGCACCTAAATTTCGCCGCCCATCGCTCGTTCTTCCTCAGAGCAAAAGCCTCAACTGACTGAGATGGCAATGACAAAACCACGTTCGAAAAAGGCGCTGTTCATCGGCCTGCCATTGGCATTGGCCATCGGCGCCGGGGCTGGCTGGCTGGTCTGGGACCATTGGTTTCGCGGCAATGCCGGCTACCCGCTGGAGGTGATCAAGCAGGCCAACGAAATGCAGGACCGCCTGCTGTCATTCGACAGCCATATCACCGTGCCCATGGACTTCGGTACGGCTGGCAACGAGGCCGATAAAGATGGCGGCGGCCAGTTCGACTTGGCCAAGGCGGCACGCGGGCGCTTGTCGGGGGCAGCCCTGACGATTTTCGGCTGGCCGGAAATCTGGAACGGCGCCAACGCGCCGCACAAGCCCACCGACGGCTTTGTCGAAGAGGCCCGCCATGAGCAAGAAGTGCGCTACACGATCATCTCTGGCATGGTGCGCGACTTCCCCAACCAAGTGGGCATCGCCTACACCCCGGACGACTTCAGGCGCCTGCACGGCGAGGGCAAGTTTGCGATCTTTATCAGCATGCTCAACGCCTACCCGCTGGGCAACGACCTGAACCAGCTTGACCTGTGGACCGCGCGCGGCATGCGCATGTTCGGTTTCAGTTACATCGGCAACAACGCCTGGTCGGACTCGTCGCGCCCCCTGCCGTTTTTCAATGATTCGACCGATGCCCTCGAAGGCCTGTCGCCCATCGGCAAGCAAGCGGTGCAGCGCCTGAATGACCTCGGGGTGATCATCGACGTGTCGCAAATGTCGACCAAGGCGCTGGAGCAAGTCGCGCAGTTGAGCCGCACGCCAATGGTCGCGTCGCACTCGGCGCCGCGCGCCTCGGTGGACATCCCGCGCAACCTCAGCGACAAAGAATTGCAACTGATCAAGAACAGTGGCGGCGTGGTGCAGGTGGTGGCCTTCCCGGCCTATTTGCGCCCGCTGAGCCAGCCCACCCAAGACAAACTCAACGTGCTGCGTGCGCGTTTTGATTTGCCGCCGCTGCCGAACCTGGCCATGGCCTTGATGCCCGGCGACGCGATCATTGCCGCCTGGCCGGAGCAAAAATTCGGCGAGTACGCACAGGGGCTGTACGGCATTCTTGAAGAAGAACCCAAGGCCAGCCTCAAGGATTGGGGTGATGCCATCGACTACACGGTGCGCAAGATCGGTATCGATCACGTCGGCATCTCGTCGGACTTCAACGACGGCGGCGGCATTCAGGGCTGGGAGAACGTCGGCGAGGTGCGCAACGTCACCGCCGAGCTGATCCAGCGTGGCTACTCCGAAGCAGACATCGCCAAGCTGTGGGGCGGCAACTTCCTGCGGGTGTGGGACCAGGTACAAAAAGCCGCCAAGCCATTGGCTAACCGCTGACTCGCTGGAAGCCCGTTGATGACCGACCGCCGTACATTTCTCAAACAGGCCGGGGTATTCGCCGCCAGCCTGCCGTTGGGCGCAGCCCTCGTGCCGCAGGCCATGGCCGCTAACCCTGCGCCCGCGACGAACGACCCATGGACGGGTTTCAAGCAACTGTTCAACCAGGACCCGGACTACCTGCACTTTTCCAACTTTCTGGTGGCCTCGCACCCCAAGCCGGTGCGCGAGGCGATTGAGCGCTATCGCCAGCAGATCGACCGCAACCCTGGGCTGGCGATGGACTGGGGCCTTGAGGAAACCTGGAAACGTGAAGGCCAGGTGCGGAAGTGGGCCGGTCGCTATTTAAACGCGCAGCCGCCGCAAATCGCCCTCACCGGCAGCACCTCCGAAGGTTTGGCGATGATTTATGGCGGGATCAAGCTGCGGCCTGATCAGGAAATCCTCACCACGGTGCATGAGCACTATGCGACCCAAAACGTGCTGGATTTTCGCGTGCTCAAGCAAGGCACTCAGGTGCGCCGGATCAGCTTGTTCGAACAGGCTAGCCGTGTCTCCGCCGACGAAATCCTCGGCAACATCAAGCGCAATATCCGCCCCACTACCCGTGTGCTGGGCATGACGTGGGTGCAGTCCGGCAGTGGCGTGAAGCTGCCCATTGGCGAGATCGGCAAGCTGGTCGAGGAACAGAACCGCAACCGCGATGACAACGACCGCATCCTGTATGTGGTGGATGGCGTGCACGGCTTCGGCGTGGAAAACCTCGATTTTCCGGCCATGCACTGCGACTTCTTTATTGCTGGCACGCATAAATGGATGTTTGGCCCGCGCGGCACCGGCCTGGTGTGTGCGCGTGACGCCGAGAACAAATACGTGACGCCGATGGTGCCGACGTTTTCCGAGGACACCAATTTCGCCACCACCATGACCCCTGGCGGCTACCACGCGTTCGAGCATCGCTGGGCGGCGGATGAGGCGTTCAAGTTGCACCTGCAAGTCGGCAAGGCGCAGGTGCAGGCCCGTATTCATTCGCTGAACACCGAACTGAAAGAGCAGTTGCTGGCGCACCCGCAGGTCGAACTGGTGACACCGCGCAGCCCCGACCTGTCGGCCGGTTTCAGCTTCTTTCGGGTCAACGGCCGGGACAGCGAAGCGGTGGTGGCCCACATGATGAAAAACCGCGTGGTGATCGACGCGGTGGACCGCGATGTCGGCCCGGTGATCCGCACCTCGCCCGGCCTGCTTAACAGCCCGGATGAGATCCAGCGCTTCATGACCTTGTTGACGGCGCAGTTGTGACACCCCCTTTTTTTCTTTGAACGAGATGCCCACATGAAACCATCCCGACTCAAACCCTTGACAGCCCTGGCGCTGACCGCGCTGTGCGGTGCACTGCTGCCACAGCTTGCACAGGCCGCCGCGCCACAACCGGGCAAAGTTTTCAAGGACTGCAAGGACTGCCCGGAAATGGTCGTGCTGCCCGCCGGCACCTTCACCATGGGCACCCCGGAAGACGAAGTCGGCCGCGAACCCGACGAAGGCCCGATGCATGCGGTGACCTTCGCCAAGGCGTTTGCGATGAGCCGCTTTCAGATCACTGCGGGCGAATGGGACAGCTATATCCGCCAGACCGGCGTGAAGATCGCCGATGGCGACACCCGCCCCGGCCGCGAATGCATCGCCAGCAAGCCGCGCTACCCGCAAGGGCCGCGTCAGCCGGCGGTGTGCATGGACATGGACGACATCAAGCAGTACGTGGCGTGGCTGTCGAAAAAGACCGGCCAGCACTATCACATGGTCAGCGAAGCCCAGCGTGAGTACGCGGCGCGCGCCGGTACCAGTGGGCCGTTCCCGTTCCCGTTTGATGCGGGCAAGGGTTACAGCATCGCCGAGCATGCCAATACTTATGGGCCGGCTGATGGCTACAGTTATTCCTCGCCGGTGGGCAGTTACGCGCCGAACGCGTTTGGCCTGTACGACATGCATGGCAATGTGTATGAGCGGGTAGCTGATTGTGAGCATCCAAACTACATCGGCGCGCCGACTGACGGCAGCGCCTGGATGGAGCCCAAGTGTGAGAGTTATCAGATTCGCGGCAATGATTGGGGCGAGGCGCCGGTGTTTTCGCGTTCGGGCAACCGCAATAATATCTACCCGCAGACCCGCGGGGACTGGATCGGCTTTCGTGTAGTGCGCGATCTTTGAAACACGCCAGCGCAAAATGCAGGGGCTTGGATTCCCTGCAGCCTGCGCCTTGCCTGATTTAAGGCAAGGCGCAAAATGCAGGGAAACTAATTCAGAGCGCCCTGGCTACCGCTTCCCTGAGGGCTCGGCTTGACCAGATAGTTTGGCCTTAATGGTTTACCCATTTCTTCATTCAAGGCGTTCTCGGTGAATGGGTACGGATTGATCGCGCTCGGCAGCGTCGAGAGGTTGTTATCAAGGTCAAATGGCTCCGCATCGCTAGCCAGGCCAATGGCCTGACGTTCAAAGTTGGGAACAGCGCGCGACTCGCCGGGTTCCGGGCTTTCAGCGGTCTCGCCCGCCAGGAATGTGCCGGTGGCGCCATTGTAGGCATGCGCCATTTCATGGAACAAAGCCGTAAAGCGCCTGCTGACCTGCAGGCGAGCTGCGTAAAAACCCGAAATCGTCGGCGACGCGTTGTTTTAAATCCTTCTGGTCTTATCCTGACGCCCCCTCTTTTTCTGCCACTGTGAAACCATTTTCACCCGCATTACTGGGTTTTACCTCGGTATAAGCCGAACCCTGGGTACGGTCGAAGTGGTCATTGGCGCCAGCGTAAATCCGATCCTTGCGCAGATTACGCATGACGTGGTCGTTACCTTCGCCGGTATAGAAGGTCGTGCTGTCGTGCCCGATCAAATGATCATCATCGTTACCGCCATGTAGAACCGTGTGCCCGCTACCGGCATAAAGCCAATCTTTGCCGTCGCCTCCGTCCAGGTAGGTCTGTTTGGTTGGGGCGCCAAACCCCGCATAAAGACGATCATTGCCTTTGTTGCCGTAGATCAAGGCATTGCCTTTACCATTAATGATCGTGTCGTCGCCGTCATTGCCCTCGGCATAACCAATGCCGCTGCCTAGCCGTATTAAGTCGTTACCACTTTGCCCATAGAGTCTGGACCTGCCTCCGCCCGCCTGGAGATGGTCATCGCCATCGCCGCCATCAACATCCAGAGCAAGCTTGACGTCATCGTCGACGATAACCGTGTCATTACCGCCCCTGGCGTTGATGAAGAGGCCCTGCTCTGTGCCATCTTTCGCTTTTGCGTCAACCACATACGACTTCCCATTGACGATGAACTGCAGCTTTTCGCCCGGCCAACTGCGTACATGGATATGGTCTGCATTGTCACCGGTTTCCACCACCAGTCGATTCGACACAATCTTGGGTTTTTCGGGGTCCGCGGTATCCCAGGCAATTTCGCGGCTTATTTTTACATCAGACTTTTCAAGCAGAGGGTGCAGCCTAACGCTCAAGCCCCATGGCTCCAGGTCGGACGGAGGGTCATAGGGCGACGGTTTGGGCCTGTTCGGCTCAGTGGATGCGTTGTAGTGGGGCTGAGTGGGTGCTGAATGAGCGAGGGGCGACAGCATCGATATATCCTTCCTGTTAATCGTCGGAAACCTGACTGTTCGCCAGGTCTACTGCCTACGTGGAGGATCGACGCGCGAGCGTTCCCAACGCCCGTAACGGGCGTACTACCAAACGTTGCCTGTACCAGAAAAATCAGCTCCAGCCCTTGCGAGCCAACAATTCCAGCCCTTCATGCAACGCCGGAAACAGGCTGTTGTTGAAGTTGTTCCAGCGCAGTTCAAGAATCGTGTCTTGCGGCGAGATCTCGGTGTTGAGCACATCGTGGAACACTTCGCCAGAGTCGATACCGTTATCCACATAGTGGAACGACGCACCGGTCAAATACACCGGCTCCGACGGCGTCGTCGCCTTGGTCGCCCAGTCCACCACCGTTTGCCCACGCGCGCCATACAGCGCATTCCAGGTGGCGTATGCCCCGCGGCGCTCATAAGGCGACTCGATCCGGGTAATGCCCGGGTGAATGTTCATGATCCTCCGCGCAAACGGCGCCCCTGGCCGCACCAGCTCATCCAGAATCACCAGCAAACCATCCAGCACCACGATGTCGGCCTTCAACTCCACCAACGTATCGTGCAGGCGCCGCTCAAAATCCTGCTTGCCGGCGATATGCGCAGCGCTGCCGCGCGGCAGGCGACGGTAGGTCGACGGCACACTCAGCAACAGGTCGTTGACCCGCTGGCCCTGCACCTGCAAATCCGCCGGGTACAGCCACTGGCGGCCGGGCGTGCAGGCAAAGCCGTAGTCGGCCACCAACTGCTGGTCACGCGGGTTCTGTTCATCATCGTCGTACACCACGCCAACCAGGTTATAGGCGTCGCCCAGCGGCGTGTCGTTCAGCGACCCCACCAGAAATTCCAGCACCGACTTCATGTAGCGCTCGTGGTCCTTGTAGGCCACCGGCTGCCCGGCCTTGTCGGCGGCGGCATTTCTCAGGGACCAGACATACACCAGATTCTTTTTCGTCATTGTTTCGCTCTCGCTGAATGAACTGCGCGCTGCGTCAATACGCGTGCGCCTACAGCACAAGAACGAACCAAACCCTCGGCAATTTATCCCGCGCCACTGCCGTCGGGCACAGCGCGCTAAATACTCGCGGCAGCACTTCGTTAGTCATGGGTAAGGGTCTGTGTGCCCAGCCCCTCTTTTCACTCTCCGGGAAGTATTTATGACCGACCCCAAGCGCGGCGCCTTTAATGGTCTGCTCGCATTGCTCAGACCCTTCCGTACCCTCGTGACGATCTCCGTCGCATTGGGCATGGTCGGAGGCCTGGCTATCACCTTGCTGCTGGCCACCATCAATAATGCCCTGCATTCGGCCAACGGCATGACCCAAGGCGTGGTGCTGACCTTTGCGGCGCTGTGTGTGCTGGCACTGCTCAGTTCGATCATTTCGGACATCGGCACCAACTACGTTGGGCAACGCATCATCGCCGCCTTGCGCAAAGACCTCGGCGAAAAGGTGCTGTCGGCGCCCATCGGGCAAATTGAGCGTTACCGCTCGCACCGCTTGATCCCGGTGCTGACGCATGACGTTGATACCATCAGCGATTTTTCCTTCGCCTTCACGCCGCTGGCCATCGCCGCCACGGTCACCCTCGGCTGCCTGGGTTACCTGGCCTACTTGTCGGTGCCGATGTTCTTGATGATGGTGGTGGCGATTATTATCGGCAGCGCCGTGCAGTTTATCGCCGGCGGCAAGGGCATCCAGGGCTTTGACCAGGCGCGCAGCCACGAAGATGAACTGCAGCGTTACTACAACGCGATCGCTTCCGGCGCCAAGGAATTGCGCATGCACCGGCCACGGCGCTTTCGCATGAACACCCACCGCATCCAGGAAACCGCCGACCTGATCAGCGACATTCAGGTGCGCTCGGTCAACATCTACATCCTCGCCAAGACCTTTGGCTCGATGCTGTTCTTCGTGGTGATCGGCCTGGCGCTGGCGATGCAGGCCTACAAGCCGAACCCGGACCCGACCGTGATCACCGGTTTCGTGCTGGTGCTGCTGTACATGAAAGGCCCGCTGGAACACTTGCTCGGCTATTTGCCGGTGGTGGGTAAAGCCAAGATCGCCTTTGGCCGGATCAGCGAGTTGTCGCAGCGCTTCTCGTCCCCCGAACCGCACCTGCTGATGGATGACAGCGAAGCGCCAACACCGCTGGTCAACAGCCTCGAACTGCGCGGCGTGAGCTACAGCCCACCGGCAGTGGAAGGCAGCGAGTCGTTCCACCTGGGGCCGATCAACCTGAGCATCAAGCAAGGCGATATCGTGTTTATCGTCGGCGAAAACGGCAGCGGCAAAACCACCCTGATCAAGCTGCTGCTGGGCTTGTACACGCCTCAGGCGGGTGAGATTCGCCTCAACGGCGAGGCCGTGACCGACCCTGAGCGCGACGATTACCGCCAACTGTTCACCACAATCTTTTCCGACTATTACCTGTTCGACGACCTGGTACAGGGCAGCGCCACCCAGTCCCTGGACAGCGCCGCCAAATACCTGGAACGCCTGGAAATCGCGCACAAGGTCAGCGTGAAGGACGGCGTGTTCAGCACCACCGACTTGTCCACCGGCCAACGCAAGCGCCTGGCATTGGTCAATGCGTGGCTTGAAGAACGCCCGGTGCTGGTGTTTGACGAATGGGCCGCCGACCAGGACCCGGCCTTCCGCCGCATCTTCTACACCGAGCTGTTGCCGGACCTCAAGCGGCTGGGCAAAACCATCATCGTAATCAGCCACGACGACCGTTATTTCGACATCGCCGACCAGTTGGTGCGCCTGCGTGCCGGCCAGGTGGTGCACGAGATGGAGCCCGCCTGAAATTTCTTTTCCGGTTTTGCCAGGTAGGAACGTCTCACTAGTGGTAATGAGAACTAAACTCAATAAACACCCATAGCAGCCCACTTAACATAGAAGAGAAAGCATCCATGCCAGCAAGACTCGGTCTCAGCCCTCTAAGCAAAGCGCTATCCATGCGCCGGGCCCTGAACATCAACCTGTCTGCGAGCGGTCTGGTCCTGGCGCTGTCGCTGCCGGTGGCAGGCTATGCACAGGCGCAGGAGATCGAGCTGGATATTCCCGCGCAGTCGCTGGGGAGCGCGCTGCAGGAATTCGGTCGTCAGACCAACGTGCAGGTGCTGTATGCGCCGGGTGATGTGCAGGGCAAGAACAGCCGCGCGGTCAAGGGCAAGATGGCGCCGCAGCAGGCCATTGATACCTTGCTGGGTGGCACTGAAACGACCCACAGCCTCAGTGGCAACGCGCTGACCGTGACCGCCGCCGGCGCTTTCTCCGGGGTGGAACTGAGCCCGACTCAGGTGACTGGAAACGTATTGGGCAACATTACCGAAGATTCCGGCTCCTATACGCCGGGCACCGTTGCCACGGCCACACGCCTGACCCTGACGCCTCGGCAAACCCCGCAATCGATCACGGTGATTACCCGCCAGCACATCGAAGACTTCGGCCTCAATAACGTTGATGACGTGATGCGCAACACGCCGGGCATCACCGTATCGGCCTATGACACCGACCGCACCAACTACTATTCGCGGGGTTTCTCGGTCAACAGCTTCCAGTACGATGGCATCCCGTCCACCGTGCGCAACGTCGGCTATTCGGCCGGCAACACCCTGAGTGACATGGCCATCTACGACCGTGTCGAAGTACTCAAGGGCTCAACCGGCCTGCTTAACGGTGCCGGTTCGCTGGGCGCGACCATCAACCTGGTTCGCAAAAAGCCAACCTCGGCGTTCAAGGGCCATGTACAACTGGGCGCGGGCTCGTGGGACAACTACCGCAGCGAAGTCGATGTCAGCGGCCCGTTGACCGACAGCGGTAATGTACGCGGCCGCGCGGTGGCTGCGTATCAAGACAAAAACTCGTTCATGGACCACTACTCGCGCAAGACTGAAACCTACTACGGCATCACCGAATTCGACCTGTCGCCCGACACCATGCTGACCGTCGGCTTCGACTACCAGGACAACACACCGAAAGGCTCCAGTTGGTCCGGTGCCTTCCCGTTGGTGAAGTACGACGGCAGCATCAACAAGATGCCGCGCTCCTACAACAACGGCACCAGCTGGAGTTCATGGGAGCAAAACACCCGCACCGCCTTTGCCATGCTCGAGCATGACCTGGGCGACGGCTGGGTCACCAAGTTCCAACTCGACCACAAGATCAACAGCTACCACGCCGACCTCGGCTCTATCCAGTTCGTGCAGCCGGCAGCCGATGGCACCGCAGAGATCAATGGGCAGAAGTACACCGGCGAGACCAAAAGCACCTCGGCTGACCTGTATGCCACCGGGCCTTTCAGCCTGTTCGGCCGCGACCATGAACTGGTGGTGGGCGGTTCGATCGGCACCTCGCGCTGGCAGGGCAAGGGTTATTGGTCGCCGGAATGGCCAGATGGCAACAAGGTGGATTTTTACAACTGGAACGGCGCTATCAGCAAGCCGATTTATGGCCCGGCCCAACAGTACAACGACGACACCATTCGCCAGACCGGCTACTACGTGACCACGCGTTTGAACGTGATGGATGACCTCAACGTGATTCTCGGCGGCCGTGTCGCCAACTACCACGTCACCGGTAACAACCCGTCATACAAGGAAACCGGCCGGTTTATTCCTTATGCGGGTGTGATCTACGACCTTAACGACAACTTCTCGCTGTACACCAGCTACACCGATATTTTCCAACCGCAAGAAAGTACTTACAAAGACCGCAACGAAACGCTGTTGGAGCCGGACGAAGGGCAAAACTATGAGTTCGGCCTCAAGGGCGAGTTCTTTGAAGGCCGCCTGAACACCAGCCTTGCGTATTTCGAGGTGCATGAAACCAATCGCGCTATACCCGACGACGCCTACAACAACCAAACTCCGGCGCCGCAAAACTATGCGTTCAAGGGTTCCAAGGCCGTCACCAAAGGCTACGAAGCGGAAATCTCCGGGGAATTGAGCCCAGGCTGGCAAGTGCAGGGTGGTTACACGCACAAGATCGTACGCGACGAAGACAACAAAAAAATCTCCACCTTCGAGCCGGAGCATCAGGTCAACCTGAACACCACCTACAAGCTCAAGGGCAACCTCGACCAGTTCACCATCGGTGGCGGCGTGCGCTGGCAGAGCAAGGGCTGGTACGAGATCTATAACTCGCCGCTCGACAAAAACCAGGACATCACCCAGAAATCCTATTGGGTGGTGGACCTGTTGACCCGCTACCAGATCACCAAGAACCTCTCGGCGACGGTCAACGTCAACAACATCTTTGACACGAACTACTACACCAACGTGGGCTTCTATAACTCGGCCGCCTACGGTGAGCCGCGTAACGTAATGTTCAGCACCCGCTGGGACTTCTGACCTGATGCAGTGATCGCCCCGGTGATCAAGTTAAAGCCCGATGAAGGCCTCGCTTTCATCGGGCTTTTACACGCGACGGGTGCAATGATCAGCGGGAAGGAATGCAGTGCCTGATGGGCCAGAAAACACGCACAAAAAAACCGGATCAATGATCCGGTTTTTTTGTGCAGCGGCGCCCTACTCCATGGCGGCCACCAAGCTATTGATGAACTCGGCGCTGTCGATGATCCCGTCATGATCGGTGTCGATCATCACTGAACGCTCGATGCGCCCCTGGCCAATTACACCCACCATGTGCTGCTCAATCTGCGCTTTGAACTGCCCGGCGCGGCTCAATGAAGCCCACCAGCAACTGAGCGGCGCCTTGATCGGCTTAAAGTCCGCCGCCGTCATACGCTCACTGAGTGCCCGGTCAACCTCCCAGGAAATCTGTGCTTCATTGCCACGCAGCAACTCTTCCTTGATGCCGGTGAACGCCTCACCCAGCGTATGTTCGGCCCATGCCACGAACGCTTGCCATTGCAACGCTTCGTCCTTAGCCTCACGTTGGCACTGCTGCCAGGCACTTTCAATGTGCTCGGCAAACGCCGGGAACATCACCCCGAGCAATGCCGCGCGCCGTTCATTGGCCGACACCTCACGGTCTTCCTCGATGACCACCGCGTCCCAATACGGCGTGAGCCATTGCGGTGGCGCAGCGTCGATCCAGCCGACAAATTCGACCTCACGCCCTGCTTGCTCCAGCGCATAGGCGACTTCCATCGCCAGGTTGCCACCCAGCGACCAGCCGGCCAGGCGATAGGCGCCTTGCGGCTGAGCGCTCAACAATTGCGCGGTGTAGTCGTCGACCATCGCTTGCCACTCCGGCACCGACGCGCCCTCCTCCACCAGCGCACGGCAGATCACGCCGTACACCGGGCGCTGCTCGCGGAGTGCCAGGGCAATGGCGGTGTAGCAATGCACCGAGCCAAAGCTTGGGTGGAACATGAACAGCGGCGTGCCATGGGTCTGGCTGTTGAGCTTGACGATCAACTCGCTTCGCGCACTGCCCTGCAGGCAAGCGACCTGCCCACGCACGGTAGGGTTGAGCATCAACTGACTGACGGACAGGTTGACCCCGCTGACCTGCCGGATGCGCTCCTTGAGCAGCAGCACACGCAAAGAATGCCCGCCCAGCTCGAAGAAATTGTCGTTCAGCCCGACCCGTTCAACCCCGAGCACCTCGCTCCAAATCGCAGCAACATGCTGCTCGATTTCACTCTGCGGCGCCTGATAAGCCTGCGCTGCGTTTGCTTCAGGGGTGGGCAGCGCTTTGCGGTCCAGCTTGCCGTTCGGACTCAACGGCATCTGCTCCAGCAGCACCCACTGCGCGGGCACCATGTAGTCCGGCAATTGCGCAGCCAAGTGTTCGCCGACTGCGGTTTTCCAGTCTTCGCCGCACGCATGCAACACCACATAACCCACCAGATACGCGCCATCCACGGCCAGCACCGCCGCTTCGCGCACATTCGCGTGCTCCAGCAGGCGCGCTTCGATTTCACCCAATTCGATGCGCAGCCCGCGCAGCTTGACCTGATGGTCGATGCGCCCGGCGTACTCGATCACGCCGTCATCACGGTAGCGCGCCAGGTCGCCGCTGCGGTACAGGCGTGCGCCGCTGCCAAACGGGTCAGTCACAAAACGCTCGGCGGTCAACGCCGGCCGACGGTGGTAACCCCGCGCCAGACCGAGGCCGCCCAAGTACAGCTCGCCCAACACGCCCACCGGCGCCGGTTCCAGGTTGCCGTCCAGCACGTAGCAGCCCAAGTTGGCGATGGGCCGGCCAATCGGCACGGCATCACGCCCTTCGTCGACGCACGTCCAGTGAGTTACATCGATGGCGGCCTCCGTCGGCCCATACAAGTTGTACAGCTGGGCGGCCGGCAACTTGGCAAATACCTGCTGCTGAGCATCCACCGGCAAGGCTTCACCACTGCACACAATGCGTTGCAGGCTATGGCAGGCATTAACCGTCGGGTCTTGCAAGAAGGCTTGCAGCATGGACGGCACAAAGTGCAGCGTGGTGACCTGCTCGGCGTTGATCAGGCTGACCAGCCTGGCCGGGTCGCGATGGTCGCCAGGCGCTGCCACCACCAGGCGCGCGCCGGTCATCAGCGGCCAGAAGAATTCCCAGACCGACACGTCAAAGCTGAACGGCGTCTTCTGCAGCACCGTATCGCTGGCATCCAGGCCATACGCCTGTTGCATCCAGCACAGTCGATTGGTCAGTGCGCAATGCCGATTACCGGCGCCCTTGGGCTGCCCGGTAGAACCCGAGGTATAGATCACATACGCGAGGTTTTCGCCCTGTAGGGCGATAGCCGGGTTGTGCTCACTATAGCCCTCAAGCCACGCCGCCCCGCTTTCCAGCACCAGGCTCTGAACGCCCTGCGGAATCGGCAGTTGTTCGAGCAAATGCGCCTGCGTCAGCAGCCATGTCACACCGCTGTCTTGCAGCATGTAGCTGAGTCGGTCACGCGGGTAGTCCGGGTCCAGCGGCACATACGCGCCACCGGCCTTGAGCACTGCGAGCAGGCCGACGACCATCTCGATCGAGCGCTCCACCGCCAGCCCCACCAGCACGTCCGGCCCCACACCCGCCGCGATCAAACGATGCGCCAAGCGGTTGGCGCGACGGTTCAGTTCGGCGTAACTCAGTGGCTGCCCGGCAAACACCAGCGCCGTAGCCTCCGGCGTACGTGCGACCTGCGCTTCAATCAACTGATGCACGCCTTGGTCCAGCGGGTAAGTCTGCGCCGTGGCATTCCAGGCCTGCAGCGTTTCGCGCTGGGCCTGAGCCACGGAAGGGAGCGTGGCCAGGCGCTGATCGGCATCCATAATCAGGGCGTTGAGCAACTGCTCGAAGTGTTCAGCCAAACCCTGAATACGCGCGGCACTGAAGGCCTGCCGGTCGTAGTTGAATTCAAGCCCGAGGCTCTCGCCCATGCCCAACAGCACGGTCAACGGGTAGTGCGTCTGCTCAAGGCTGTGCACAGCGCCAAAGCGCAGGCCCGACGGCGCGCCCTGCTCCAATGCCTCGGACACCGGGTAGTTCTCGAACACCAGGATGCTGTCGAACAGCGCCTCGCCGCCCAACCCGGCCCAGCGCTGAATCTCGAACAGCGGCGTATGCTCTTGCTCACGCAAGCGCACGTTCTGCGCCTGAACCTGTTGCAGCCACTGGCTAACCGATAGCTGTGCGTCCGGCGTGGCCACCACGGGCAGCGTGTTGATAAACAACCCGACCTGCTGTTCGATGCCGCGCAGCTCGGCGGGGCGGCCGGCCACGGTGGCACCGAAAGCGACCGTGGCCTGCCCGGTGTGATAGTGCAGCAGCAGTAACCAGGCGGCTTGCACCAAGGTATTGAGGGTGACTTTGTTGCTTTGCGCAAACGCTTTGAGGCGCTCGGTGTGCGCGGCATCAAAGCTCAATCGATGTTCGCCGTTGGCCGCCAGCGCCGCCGGTTCGTCGGTCGACAGGTCTTGCGCCAGGCGCGTGGGCGCCAGCAAGTTGACCAGTTGTTCTTTCCAGAAGGTTTCGCTGACGGCCTGGTTCTGCGCTTGCAGCCAAGCGATGTAATCGCGATAACGCCCGGTCGGCGCGGCCAGCGGCTCGCTGGCATAGTGTTGGAGTACTTCACCAAACAGCTGCGAACCGCTCCAACCGTCCATCAGGATGTGGTGGTTGGTGTAGATCAGGTGATAACTCGACACGCCGGTGCGTATCACCGACAGGCGCAACAGCGGCGCCTGTTCCAGCACAAAACCCTCGGCGCGTGCCGATTCGGCGAGGCTGTCGAGGGCCGCGAGGCAGTCTGCGCGGCCCTGCCAATCGAGTGCATCGAACGGCATGCGGCGCTGCTTGTAAACCACTTGCAGCGGTTGCTGCACATCGGTCTGCCAGAGAAAACCGCTGCGCAGAATTTCATGCCGGTCGACCGCCGCCTGCCAAGCCTGGCGGAAACGCGGCACGTCCAAACCGTCCACATCAATGCGCATCTGGTTGATGTAGTCGCCAGAACCTTCGCCATACAACGACTGGAACAACATGCCTTGCTGCATCGGCGACAACGGGTACAGGTCTTCAACTTCAGCGGCGCTCAGTGGCAGCGCGTCCAGTTGGCTTTGAGACAGGCGCGCCAGCGGGAAGTCCGACGGCGTGACACCTTGATGGGGCGCCGCGCAGCAATGCTCAATCAAGGCCTTCAGCTCCACGGCGTAGTCATCGGCCAGTTGCTGCACGGTGGCGGGCGCGAACATGGCCTGGCTGAAACTCCAGTTCAGTTTCAGCTCACCGGCGTAGACCTGGCCATTGATTTCCAGCCAATTGCCCAGCGGCGCATCGTCGCTTTGTTCGGCGCCGCCGGCCTCACCGGATGGCGCGAACAGGCCTTGCTGTTCGCCGCCTTCAAAACTGCCGTCGAACTGCCCCAAATAGTTGAACGTAATGCGCGGGGTTGGCAACGCGGCCAACGCCTGCTGAGCCTCGTGGCTGCCCAAATAACGCAAGGCCCCAAAACCCAGGCCTTTGTTGGGCACTGCGCGCAGTTGCTCCTTGATCTGTTTGAGCGAGCCTGCCAGCGAATCGGTTGGCACCAGTTGCAACGGATAGAGGCTGGTAAACCAACCGACGGTGCGGGTCAGGTCGATCTCGTCGAACAGGTCTTCGCGGCCGTGGCCTTCCAGGCGGATCAACATCGACGCGTCACCGGTCCAGCGCACCATCACGCGTGCCAGCGCCGTCAACAGCAGGTCGTTGATTTGAGTCCGGTAGGCACTTGGCGCGTCTTGCAGCAAGCGTCGGGTAAACCCTTGGTCCAAATGGGTGGTCACGCTCAGCGCATCGCGGTTGCTCACGCTGGCCTGCGGGTCGGCGCCCGGCAAACCGGCGCGGCTGCCGTGCAACTGCGTCTGCCACCAGCGCAACTCCTGGCCAAGCGCTGCACTGCCGGCGTAAGCCTGCAGCCGCTCGGCCCAAGCGCGTGTGGAGCTGGTTTTGGCCGGCAGTACCACGTTGGCGCCTTCAGCCAATTGGCGGTAGGCGCTTTGCAAGTCTTCCAGCAGGATGCGCCAGGACACCCCGTCCACCACCAAGTGATGGATCACCAGCAGCAAGCGTTGTGAGCCATCGGCCAGGCCCACCAATACCGCACGCAACAGCGGGCCTTGGCTCAGGTCGAGGCTGCGTTGAGCCTCTTCGCCCAACGCCTCAAGTTCTTCCAGCGTGGTGAGCGTGGTCTGCCACAGCACCTCTTCGGCCTGGTGCTGCTCCGGGCCTCGGTAGGCCGCGGCCCAGCCGTTTGCAGCGTGAACAAAGCGCGTACGCAGGGCGTCGTGATGCTCAATCAAAGCCTGCAACGCCGCCACCAGCAGCGGCGCCTCCAGCCGTTGGTGCGGTTGCAGCACCACGGATTGGTTCCAGTGCTCGCGCTGAGGAATTTCATCGTCAAAAAACGCGTGTTGCACAGGCAGCAGCAGCAACTCGCCGGTCAGTGCCGACTGATCAAGCACCACCGCGCCCTCGCCCTCCAGGGCGACCGCCGCCAGGCTCTGCACCGTTTGGTGCTGGAACAGATCCTTGGGCGTGAACCGCACACCCACCTGGCGTGCACGGCTGACCACCTGGATAGAAATGATCGAATCGCCGCCCAGTTCGAAGAAGTTGTCATGCACGCCCACGCGCGGCAGGCGCAGCACGTCGGACCAGATCGCCGCGAGCTTGTGCTCCAGCTCACTCTGCGGTGCGACGTAGACCTGCTGCATCAGGCTCACGTCCGGCAGCGGCAAGCCTTTACGATCCAGCTTGCCATTCGGCGTCAGCGGCATACACGCCAGGAACATCAAGTGCGTGGGCACCATGTAGTCCGGCAGGCGGGTTTTCAGCGCGCGGCGCAGTGCTTCACGGCTGTTCGATTGCGCCACGGCATCGTCGAGCAACGTCAGGTCCAACGGCACCACATAGGCGACCAGCTGTTTGCCGGTCGGGCCTTCCTGGGCGACCACCACCGTTTCGCCGACGCTGTCCTGCTCACGCAGGCGCGCTTCGATTTCACCCAGCTCGATGCGGAAACCACGGATTTTCACCTGATGGTCGACGCGGCCCAAATAGTCGACCACGCCGTCCGGGCGGCCTCGGGTCAGGTCGCCGCTGCGGTACACGCGGCTGCCGGGTTTACCGAACGGGTCTGGCACAAAACGCTCGGCGGTCAATGCTGGACGCTCCAGATAACCTCGCGCCACGCCCTCGCCGCCCAAGTACAACTCACCCGCCACGCCGATGGGTTGCAGGTTCAATTGCGCGTCCAATACGTAGCCGCTGCGGTTGCCCAACAGCGTGCCGATGGGCGCGTAGACCGCGCCGCAAGGGTCGCCACGGCGGGCTTTCCACAGCAACGGCGTGACCACCGTTTCCGTCGGGCCGTAGCCGTTGAACAGGTAGGTCGGCTTAAGCGCACGCCACGCCAGGTCATAACTGGCTTGAGCGACGGCATCACCGCCGAAGCAGTAAACCCGCACCGCCGGTGGGTTGCCGTCACGCTCGGCATGCTCGGCCAACTGTTGCAGGTACACCGGCGGGAACACGGCCATGGTCACGTTATGGCGGTGCATTTGTGCGTAGGTGTATTCCGGCAACCACAGGCTGTCGTCGCGAATCAGCACGCTGGCGCCGTTGATCAACGGGTGCATCCAGCCTTCGTGGGAACCGTCGAAGGCGAAAGACATAAAATGCAGCTCGCAGTCCGCCGGGCCGGTTTCATAGCGCTCGCCGGTGGCGATGATGTGCGCAACCAACGGCCCGTGAGCCACGGCCACGCCTTTGGGCAAGCCGGTGGAGCCGGAGGTGTAGATCACGTAGGCGAGGTTGTCGCCGTGCAGTGTCACCTGTGGCGCGCTGTCATCAGCGCCAGCCCAGGCTTCGGCCTTATCGACCGCAAGCGCTTGCAGCCCTTGCGGAATCGGCAGCCGCTGCTGCACGGCAGAATGCGTCAGCAACAGTTGCGCACGGCTGTCTTGCATCATGTAGAGCAGGCGGTCACGCGGGTATTCCACGTCCAGCGGCACATACACGCCACCGGCTTTCATCACCGCGAGGAACGCCACCATGATTTCGGCGCTGCGCGGCATGGCGATGGCCACGCGCACTTCCGGGCCGATACCGCGAGCAATCAGCGCATGCGCCAGGCGATTGGCCTGGTCATCCAGTTCCGCGTAAGTAAGGGTTTGCGCATCGAATTTGACCGCGACGGCATTCGGCGTTTCACGCGCGCGGTCAGCGAACAATTCATGCACCAGGCGCGTAGCCGGGAAGCCCGAATCGGTGCAGTCCCACAGCTCAAGAATCTGTTGGCGCTCGGCAGCGTCCAGCAACGGCAATTGGCTGAGGCTTTGCTGCGGATTGGCAACCATGCCCTGCAACAGGTTCTGCCAATGCCGGGCCATGCGTTGCACGGTGGCGGCTTCAAACAGGTCTTGGGCATACCCCAACGTGGCCCAGATGCCCTCGGTGGACTCCTGAATATCCAGGTCGAGGTCGAAGTGTGCGGTCTTGCTCTCCCAGTCCAGCCCTTCTACGCGCAGGTGCGGCAACTGATGCTGGACCTGGGCCTGGCCCACATCGGTCTGGTGGTTGAACATCACTTGGAACAACGGGTTGTGGCTCAGGCTGCGTTCCGGTTGCAGCGCCTCTACCAATTGCTCGAACGGCAGGTCCTGATGCGCCTGGGCATCCAGCGCGCGTTGGCGCGTGTGCTGCAACAACTGCTCGACGCTCATCTGCCCATGCAGGTCGGCTTTGAGCACTTGGGTGTTGACGAAAAAGCCGATCAGGCGCTCGGTCTCGCTGCGATTGCGGTTGGCAATCGGCACGCCGACGCGAATCTCTTCCTGGCCGCTGTAGCGGTGCAGCAGGGTTTGGAACGACGCCAGCAGCAACATGAACAGGGTCACGCCTTGTTGCTGGGCCAACGTCTTGAGGTCGTGCGCCAGCGCCGGTGCCAGCTCAATCGCCAGGCGTGCGCCACGGTGGCTCTGCACCGCCGGGCGCGGGTGGTCGAAGGGCAATTCGAGCACGCTCTGCTCACCGCCGAGTACCTCGCGCCAGTACGCCAGTTGACGGGCTTTTTCGCCCGCGTCCATCCAGTGGCGTTGCCACACGGCGTAATCGGCGTACTGGATCGGCAGCACCGGCAGTTGCACGTCCTGCCCCTGGCTGTACGCCGCGTAGAGCTGCACCAGCTCTTCCACCACCAACTGCATCGACCAACCATCGGACACGATGTGATGCTGCACCAGCACCAGCACATGTTCGTCGGCGGCCAAGCGCAGCAGCGTCACACGCAGCAGCGGGCCTTGTTGCAGGTCGAACGGCTGGGCGATTTCAGCTTCTACGCGCGCCTTGAGCTGCGCTTCCTCAACGTCGTCGTGCGCAATCTGCAACGCCACCACTGGCGCAATCACCTGCACCGCGCCGTCGTGCGTCTGGCGCACATGCGTGCGCAGGCTTTCATGGCGGGCCAGCAGCGTGTCGAAACTGCGTTGCAACGCCGCCGCATCCAACTGGCCTTTCAAGCGCAGGGCGCTGGGCACGTGATACGCAGCGCTTTGCGGCTCCAGTTGCCAGAGGAACCATTGGCGCTCTTGCGCATATGACAACGGCAACGCCTGGTCACGCCCCACCGGCAGCAGCGCCGGAGCTTTGGGTGCCGTCGGGGAATGCGCTTCAATGGCGGCGACGAATCCGTCCAGGCGCGGCTGTTCAAACAGGCTCTTGAGCGGTACTTCAAGGTTGAGTGCCTGGCGGATGCGTGAGACCACCTGCATCGCCAGCAGCGAATGCCCACCCAGCTCGAAAAAGTGCTGGGTCAGGCCCACGCGCTCAGTGCCGAGAATATCCGCCCAGATCGCCGCAACCTGTTGTTGCAGCGGCGTGACAGGCGCTTGCCAGTCGGCTTGCACTGCGCCGGCATCCGGTTTGGGCAGTGCCTGGCGGTCCAGCTTGCCATTCGGGTTCAACGGCATGTGCGAGAGGAAGATCAGGTGCGCCGGCACCATGTAGTCCGGCAATTGTTCGCGCAGGCTGGCCTTGAGCTGTTCAGTGGCGGCCGCCTGTTCTGCCTCACCGAGTGATTGTGTTGGCACCACGTAGGCCAACAGTTGGTTATCAGCGGCCAGCAGCAGGGTTTCGCGCACACCTGGCTGGGCCAGCAGCAATGCCTCAATTTCACCCAGCTCGATGCGAAAACCGCGAATTTTGACCTGATGATCGACACGCCCGACGTACTCGATCACCCCGTCGGCGCGACAGCGTGCCAGGTCACCGGTGCGGTACACACGCTCGCCCGAGCGGCCCAGAGGGTCGGCAACAAAACGCTCGGCGGTCAGCGCAGGTTGCTGCAGGTAGGCGCGGGCCAGGCCACTTTGACTGGCGATATACAGCTCACCCACCGCGCCCATTGGCAGCAGGTTTAAATCGCGGTCGAGCACATACAAGCCGCGCCCCGCCAGCGCTCGGCCGATAGGGCTGGCGCTGGCACCGATCACGGTCGTCGCGTCGCTGCAGTCGAGCACACTCGACACCACCGTCGCCTCGGTAGGCCCATAGGTATTGAGCAGGCGCACATGCCCGAGCCCGGCGCGACGCCACAGCGCCGGGCCGTCCAGCGGCATGGCTTCGCCGCCGATATGCACCTGGCGCAGTGCACCGTAAGCGCGTGGGCCGGCCGCCAGGCAATCCTGCAAGAAGAGCTTCCAGTACGCCGTTGGCAAGTCGGCCAGGGTGATGCCCTGCGCGATGATCTGCCGGTACAGCTCGGCACCGTCCCACAACTGCGGGCCGCGCAGCACCACGCTGGCGCCGCGGGTCAGCGCCGGGTACAACTGCTCGACGAAACCGTCGAAGTTCAAGGTCGCAAACTGCAACACCCGGTCATCCGGGGTCAGGCACGAGTAGTCGGCGGCGATGCTCGCAAACTCACTCAGGGCCGCATGGTTGATGGCCACGCCCTTGGGTTTGCCGGTAGAGCCGGAGGTGTAAATCACATAGGCCAGGCTGCGCGGCTCGAACTCGAACTGCGGGTTGTGCTCGGCACACTGCGCAAGCTGCGCATCGGCCAAGTCGATGTCCAGCGTCGCCAACCGCTCAGGCAACGGCAGGCGCTGACGCAGCGAAGACTCGGTCAACACCAGTCGCACGCCGCTGTCCTCAAGCATGTGCACCAGGCGCTCGCGCGGGTAGTCAGGGTCGAGTGGCACGTAGGCGCCGCCCGCCTTGAGCACCGCCAGCAGGCTGACCACCATGGCGAATGAGCGCTCCACGGCGATGCCGACCAGTACCTCCGGGCCTACGCCTTGGCCGATCAAGTAGTGCGCCAAGCGGTTGGCCTGGCGATTCAACTCGGCGTAACTCATGGCCTGCTCATCCAGCGCCAACGCCTGGCGCTGCGGGTGCTGGTGCGCCTGCGCTTCGAATAACTGATGCACCGCGCGCAACTCAGTGCGGGTGGCCGGGGCGTTCCACGCCTGACGTATCAGCGCGTGTTCGGCGTCGCTGAGCATCTGCAAGTCACTGATGCGGCTGTGAGGCGCGCTCACCAAGGCGTGCAGCAGGTTCTGCCAGTGCTGCGCGAAACGCTCTATCGTCGCGGCATCAAACAGGTCAGTGGCGTAGGTCAGCGCGGCCCAAATGCCCTCTGCGGATTCATGCGTGTCCAGGCTCAAGTCGAAGTGCGTGGTGTGGCTGTCCCAGTCCAGCTCCGCGACGCGCAGGCCCGGCAATTGCTGGCCCTCGTCTTTGGCGTCGGTCTGGTGATTGAACATTACCTGAAACAACGGGTTGTGGCTCAGGCTGCGCTCGGGCTGCAACGCCACCACCAGTTGCTCGAAAGGCAGGTCTTGGTGAGCCTGGGCTTCGAGGGCGCGACGCTTGGTCTGTTGCAGCAGTTCGACGAAGGTCATCTGCCCATCGAGGTCGGCCTTGAGCACTTGCGTGTTGACGAAAAAGCCGATCAACCGTTCGGTTTCGACACGGTTACGGTTGGCGTTGGGTACGCCAACGCGGACATCCGACTGCCCGCTGTAGCGATAGAGCAAGGTCTGGAACGACGCCAGCAACAGCATGAACGGGGTGGCGCCCTCTTGCTGCGCAAGGCGTTTTATAGCGCTGACCAATGCGGGTGGCAGATGCACTTGCAGGCTGTTGCCGCGATGGCTTTGTTGGGCCGGGCGCGGATGGTCGAGGGGCAGCTCCAGCACCGGTTGTTCACCGCCGAGCAGTGCCTGCCAGTAAGCCAACTGACGGGCTTTCTCGCCGGCCTCCATCCAGCCGCGCTGCCACAGGGCATAGTCGGCGTACTGGATCGGCAGGTCCGGCAATTCAACGCTGCGGCCCTGACTGCAAGCGGCATAGAGTTGCACGAGTTCCTCGACCATCACTTGCATCGACCAACCATCGGAAATGATGTGGTGCTGCACCATCACCAGCACATGCTCATCTTCGGCCAGTTGCAGCAGCGTCACACGCAACAGCGGTGCCTGGAGCAGATCGAACGGCAGCGCGACCTGCGCTTGCACCTGCGCCATCAACTGCTGTTCGTCGGTGCGCACCTGCACGATTTCAACCGTGGCCTGCGGCATGACCGCCTGCAGCAGCCGCTCACCGTCTTGCACCAGGCGCGTGCGCAGGCTTTCGTGACGCGCCAGCAATGCGTCGAAACTCTGTTGCAGCGCCGCCAGATCCAGCTGGCCGTGCAGGCGCAGCGCGCCGGGAATGTGATAGGTGGCGCTGCCCGGGTCCAACTGCCAGAGAAACCACTGGCGCTCTTGCGCGTAGGACAATGGCAACGTGTCGGCAGCCTGGCGGGTCGGGGCAATCGGCAATTGCGCAAAGCTCATGCCGCGCGCTTGCAGGCGCTGATAAAACTGCTGGCGTTGTTCAAGAGGCAGGCGAAGAAAGCGCGAGACCAAGTCGATATTAGGGTTGGAAAGCATGGTTCAAATCGCCTCTAGTTCGCTCAAAAAGTCACGAAGATCATCAAAGTCTTCCGCACTGCCCGCACGGAAGGTGGCTGCGGCCTGCACATAGGCGCGCAGCGTTTCGGTCTGGAACACTTCCACCAGTGGCACCTCCAGGCCCAGCTCGACCTGCACCCGCGACGTGATCTGGATCGCCAGCAAGGAATGCCCACCGACTTCGAAGAAGTTGTCGTCCAGGCCTACTTGCGGCAAGCGCAGCACTTGCGCCCAAATCGCCGCAATCTGCTGTTCCAGTTCGGTTTCGGGCGCCACATAGCGTTGCTGCATCAGGCTTGCATCCGGCGCAGGCAAGCCCTTGCGGTCGAGTTTGCCGTTGGGGGTCAGCGGCATTTGCGCCAGGAACATGAAATGCGCAGGCACCATGTAATCCGGCAGTCGCGTCTTGAGCGCGCGGCGCAAGGTGTCGCGGAACTCGGCCTGGTTGATCAGGGCTGGGTCGGCCGGTACTACGTACGCGACCAGTTGCTTGCCGGTCGGGCCTTCCTGGGCGACCACCACGGTTTCACCGACGCTGTCCTGCTCACGCAGGCGCGCTTCGATTTCACCCAGCTCGATGCGGAAACCACGGATTTTCACCTGATGGTCGACGCGGCCCAAATAGTCGACCACGCCGTCCGGGCGGCCTCGGGTCAGGTCGCCGCTGCGGTACACGCGGCTGCCGGGTTTGCCGAACGGGTCCGGCACAAAACGCTCGGCGGTCAACGCTGGACGCTCCAGATAACCCCGCGCCACGCCCTCGCCGCCCAAGTACAATTCACCCGCCACGCCGATGGGTTGCAGGTTCAATTGCGCGTCCAATACGTAACCGCTGCGGTTGCCCAACAGTGTGCCGATGGGCGCATACACCGCGCCGCAAGGGTCGCCTTTACGCGCCTTCCACAGCAACGGCGTGACCACGGTTTCCGTCGGGCCGTAGCCGTTGAACAGGTAGGTCGGCTTGAGCGCACGCCACGCCAGGCCGTAACTGGCTTGGGCGACGGCATCACCGCCGAAGCAGTAAACCCGCACCGCCGGCGGGTTGCCGTCACGCTCGGCATGCTCGGCCAACTGTTGCAGGTACACCGGCGGGAACACGGCCATGGTCACGTTATGGCGATGCATCTGTGCGTAGGTGTATTCCGGCAACCACAGGCTGTCGTCGCGAATCAGCACGCTGGCGCCGTTGATCAACGGGTGCATCCAGCCTTCGTGGGAACCGTCGAAGGCGAAAGACATAAAATGCAGCTCGCAGTCCGCCGGGCCGGTTTCATAGCGCTCGCCGGTGGCGATGATGTGCGCAACCAACGGCCCGTGAGCCACGGCCACGCCTTTGGGCAAGCCGGTGGAGCCGGAGGTGTAAATCACGTAGGCGAGGTTGTCGCCGTGCAGTGCCACCTGCGGCGCGCTGTCGCTGCAATGCGCCCAGTCCTCAGTGCGATCTATCGCCAGGGTGTTCAGGCCCTGCGGGATCGGCAATTGCTGCAAGGCACTGGTGTGCGTCAGCAGCAATTGCGCGCGGCTGTCGTCCATCATGTAGAGCAGGCGATCACGCGGGTACTCAATGTCCAGCGGCACGTACACACCACCGGCTTTCATGACCGCAAGGAACGCCACCATTATTTCGGCGCTGCGCGGCATGGCGATGGCCACGCGCATTTCCGAGCCGATACCGCGCGCGATCAGCGCATGTGCCAAGCGGTTGGCCTGGCCATCCAGCTCTGCGTAGGTCAGCGTTTGCGTGTCGAATTTGACCGCGACGGCATCCGGCGTTTCGCCAGCGCGGTCGGCGACCAACTCATGCACCAGCCGCGTGGCCGGGAAGCCGGAATCGGTGCAGTTCCACAACTGCAAGATGTGCTGTTGCTCGTCACGATTGAGCAGGTTCAGTTGGCCGATGGATTGTTGCTGATCATCGACCATGGCTTGCAACAGGTTCTGCCAATGCCCGGCCATGCGTTCGATGGTGCTGTGGTTAAACAGGTCGGTGGCGTAACTCAGCGACGCACGCAGCACCTCGCGGGATTCCTCCACATCCAGCGCCAGGTCGAACTGGGCCACGCCTTCATCCCAGCTCAATACCTCGACCTGCAGGCCAGGCAAACGCTGCAAATGGCTGCCTGCCGAGGTCACGCGGTGGTTGAACAGCACCTGGAACAACGGGCTCAGGCTCATGCTGCGCTCGGGCTGCAACGCCTCCACGAGTTGCTCGAACGGCAAGTCCTGATGCGCCTGAGCCTCCAGCGAGCACTGACGTACCTGTTGCAGCAAGTCTGCGACGCTCATTTGGCCGTTGATCTCGGCCTTGAGCACTTGGGTATTCACGAAGAAGCCAATCAGGCCTTCGGTTTCAAGGCGGTTGCGGTTGGCGATCGGCACGCCGACGCGCACGTCTTGCTGGCCGCTGTAGCGGTGCAGCAAGGCCTGATAGGCCGCCAGCAACACCATCGGCAACGTGACCCCGGCCTGCTTGGCCAGGCTGCGCAACCCCGCCAAAAGTGTCGGCGCCAGCTCAACCTCAAGGCGTGCACCGCGATGGCTTGGCAACGCCGGGCGCTGGTGGTCGTACGGCAGCTCCAGCACCGGCTGCTCGCCGCCCAACTGCTCGCGCCAGTAGGTCAGTTGACGCGCTTTCTCCCCGGCTTCCATCCAGTTGCGCTGCCACAGCGCATAGTCGGCGTACTGAATCGGCAGTGCCGGCAAGTGCGGCGTACGGCCGTCGCTGAACGCGGCGTATAGCTGCACTAATTCTTCGACCATCCGTTGCATCGACCAGCCATCGGAGACGATGTGGTGCTGCACCAGCACCACGACACGGTCGTGCTCGGCCAGGCGCAACAACTTGACCCGCAGCAACGGCCCGCGCAGCAGGTCAAACGGCCGCGCGACCACCTCGGCCACCTGCGCCTTGAGCCCGGCTTCATCCGCGTCGCAGCGTTCGATTTCGATCAGGCCCGAGTCCTCAATCACCTGCACGGCGCCGCCAGGCTCCTGGCGCACATGCGTGCGCAGGCTTTCATGGCGCGCCAGCAAGGTGTCGAAACTGCGTTGCAGCGCGGCCACGTCCAGCGCGCCTTTCAAACGCAGCGCGCTGGGGATGTGGTACGCCGCGCTTTGCGGGTCGAGTTGCCAGAGGAACCACTGGCGCTCCTGCGCATAAGACAGTGGCAACGGCTGCGTGCGATCCGCCCTCAGCAGCGCTGGCACGGTGACGCCCTGCTCGCCCAATGCGCGCACAAAATCACCGAGCAGCGGCTGTTCAAACAGGCTCTTGAGCGCGACTTCCAGCGCCAACACCTGGCGCACCCGCGACACCACTCGCGTGGCCAGCAGCGAATGCCCGCCGAGTTCGAAGAAGTGGTCGTCGAGGCCCACCTGCGGCACCTCCAGCACCTCGGCCCAGATCGCCGCAACCTGTTGTTCGCGGAGCGTGACGGGCGCTACATGCGCTTTCAGCAACACACCGGCATCCGCTTTGGGCAGTGCCTTGCGGTCGAGTTTGCCGTTGGGGGTCAAGGGCAGGCTGTCCAGGAAAATCAGCTGCGCAGGCACCATGTAGTCCGGCAAACGTTCGCGCAAGGCAGCCTTGTACTGGTCTCGCAGCGCTGCTTGCTGGTCGGGGGCGACGCTCACCAGGTAGGCGATCAAGCGGTCGTTGTCGGCCAGCACCACGGCTTCGCGCACCGCCGTGAGTTCACGCAGGCAGGCTTCGATTTCACCCAGCTCAATACGGAAACCGCGCACCTTGACCTGATGGTCGACGCGGCCGATGTACTCCACCACGCCATCGGCGCGATAGCGGGCCAGGTCGCCGCTGCGGTACAGGCGTTCGCCGGGCGCGCCGTAAGGGTTAGGCACAAAACGTTCAGCGGTGAGCGCTGGCCGCTGGTGATAACCCCGCGCCAAGCCAACGCCGCCGATCAGCAATTCACCGGCAGCGCCCTGCGGACAAGGCGTTAACCCGGCGTTGAGAATCAACAATGAGGTATTGGCAATCGGTCGCCCAACAAAAGGCTGCGCGTCCAACAAACGATGGGCAGCCGACCAGATGGTGGTTTCCGTCGGGCCATACAGGTTCCATACCGGGCCTTGCAGGTCGAGCAGGCGCTGGGCCAAGTCGACCGGCAGCGCTTCGCCGCCACACAAGCACTGGATGCCTTGCAGCAGCTCGGCACGCGGGCTTTCCAGCAGCATGCGCCAGGTTGACGGGGTGGCTTGCAGCACACTTGCGCGCTGGCCGTGCACCCGGTCCAGAATCGCTTCCGGGTCGAGCGCCAGTTCCTGGCTGCTCAGCAGCACCGTGGCGCCGACGCTGAGTGGCACGTACAGCTCGAGTGCAAAGATGTCGAACGAGAACGTGGTCAGCGACATCACCCGCGCGTCGCGGCGAATTTCCAGGGCGTCGGCCATGCCGCAGGTAAAGCTGCACAGCGCCTGATGGCGCACCATCACACCCTTGGGCTTGCCGGTGGAACCGGAGGTGTAGATCACATAGGCCAAGTGCGCAGGCGTGACAGCGACCTGCGGGTTGTGTTCGTCCGCGCTGGCATCATCCACCAACAGCACCTGCACACCGTGCGGTTGCGCCAGACGACCGTTCAAGTGTGGCTGGGTCAGCAACACCCGGGCCTGGCTGTCTTCAAGCATGAAGGACAGGCGCTCCGCCGGGAACTGCGGGTCAAGCGGCACATAAGCGCCACCGGCCTTGAGCGTCGCCAACAAGCCGACCACCATCTGCAGCGAGCGCTCGACATGCACCGCCACCAACACGTCCGGGCCAACGCCCGCTGCGATCAGGCGATGGGCCAGGCGGTTGGCGCGGCGGTTGAGCTCGCTGTAGCTCAGCGCGTCGTCATTAAATTGCAGCGCGCAGGCGTCCGGCGTGGCCAATGCTTGTGCTTCGAACAGTTGATGCACGCAGCGCGTGTGCGGGTAGTCGAACTGGCTGTGGTTCCAGCCGTGCACGCTCTGTTGCCATTGCTGCTCGCTGAGCATCGGCAATTCATCCAGTGCTTGCGAGGCGTCACGGACCACCGCGTGTAACAGGTTCTGCCAGTGCTGCGCCATGCGCTGCAGGGTCGCGGGCTCGAACAAATCGGTAGCGTAGGTCAGCGAAGCCCACAGGCCCTCGGCGGACTCTTCGGTTTCAAGGCTCAAGTCAAATTGCGTGGTGTGGCCAGCCCACTCCAGCGGCTGCAACACCAGGCCCGGCAGTTGCACAGCGCCGCCGCGCAGGGTGTCCTGGTGGTTGAACATCACCTGGAACAACGGGTTATGGCTGAGGCTGCGTTCCGGTTGCAGCGCTTCGACTAACTGTTCGAATGGCAGGTCCTGATGGGCTTGCGCTTCCAGCGCGCGCTGTTTGACCTGCGCGAGCAATTGGCCGAAAGCCATTTGCCCGTCAAGGTCGGCCTGCAGCACTTGGGTGTTAACGAAGAAACCAATCAGACGCTCGGTCTCAAGGCGGTTACGGTTGGCGATTGGCACCCCGACACGCAGCGTTGACTGGCCGCTGTAGCGATGCAACAAGGTCTGGAACGACGCCAGCAACAGCACAAAGAAGGTCACGCCCTCACGGTGCGCCAGCGCCTTCAGGTCGGCCACCAGCGCAGGGTCGAGCTGCACCTGTTGACGCGCGCCACGGTAGCTTTGCACCGGCGGACGCGGGCGGTCGAGCGGCAATTCCAGCACCGGGTGCTCGTCGCCCAGGCGCCGCTGCCAGTAATCCAGCTGGCGCTGTGTTTCGCCGGCCGCCATCCAGTCGCGCTGCCATACGGCGTAGTCGGCGTATTGGATCGGCAAGCCAGGCAACTGGGCCTGGCCCTGATACAACGCCACCAGTTCATCGACCATCACGCGCATCGACCAACCGTCAGAGATGATGTGGTGCTGGGTGATCACCAGCACATGGTGGTCGGGCGCGATCACCAGCAGTTTGACGCGCATCAGCGGGCCGTTGCACAGGTCGAACGGGCGTTGGATTTCTTGCTCCACACAGCGCTGGATCGCCGCAGCCTCTACGCTGGCCTGCTCGACAGGCATCGCCCGTGTGGGATGGATTACCTGCAAGACTTGCTCAGCGTTTTCGACAAAGGTGGTGCGCAAAGGCTCATGCCGTTCGACCAGTGCCTGCAAGGCGCGCTCCAGCGCGGTGACGTCGAGTTGGCCGCGCACCTGCAGCGCCGTGGGTACGTGATACGCGGCGCTGGCAGGGTCGAGTTGCCACAAAAACCATTGGCGTTCCTGGGCGAAGGACAGCGCCATCGGTTGCCCGCGCTCCAGCGCTACCAGCGGTTGCGCGCTGTGCGGATGCAACTGCGCACACGCGGTGGCGAATGCTTGCAGCGTCGGCTGCTCAAACAGTGCGCGCAACGGCACTTCGCGTTTCAACTCATGCCGCACGCGCGAAATCACTTGAGTGGCCAGCAGCGAATGACCGCCCAGCTCGAAGAAATGATCCGCCAGGCCCACCTGCTCGACCTGCAACACCGCTTGCCAGATCGCCGCCAACTGCAGTTGCAGCGGGCTGTGCGGCGCTACATACGCCTGTTGACGCAGGTTCAGGTCTGGCGCCGGCAGCGCACGCCGGTCAAGTTTGCCGTTGTTGTTCAGCGGCAAGGCTTCAAGCACCACCCAGTGCCCCGGCACCATGTAGTCCGGCAGCGACTCGCGCAAGGTTGTCGCCAAGGCTTGCGAGTCCAGACGTTGACCTTGGGCAGGCACCACGTAAGCCACCAATTGCAGGCCGGTCGCACCCGGCTGGGCGATGACTGCGGCTTCACGCACGTTCGACATGCCTTGCAGGCAGGCCTCGATCTCACCCATTTCGATGCGATAGCCGCGGATTTTCACCTGATGGTCGATACGCCCGACGTACTCCAGCGCTCCCGCCGCGTTGTAGCGCGCCAGGTCACCGCTGCGGTAGAGCCGCGCGCCCGGCACGTTGGAAAACGGGTCGGGAAGGAAGCGCTCGGCAGTCAGTGCCGGGCGGTCGAAGTAACCCTGAGCCAAGCCCGCGTGCGCACCAATGCACAGCTCGCCGACGCCGTCGGTGGCCAGCAGCTCGAAAGCACTGTCGAGCACATACAGCGCGCGGCCTGCAATCGCCCGACCAATCGGCACGCCGAACGCATCACTGGCATCCGCCAATTGGCAGTCGTGCACACTGGACACCACCGTTGCCTCGGTCGGCCCGTAGGTGTTGACCAGGCGCACTGCGCCCAGCCCTGCGGCGTGCCAGGCGCGCAGACCTTCCACCGACATGGCTTCGCCGCCCACATGCACCTGGCGCAGGTTGCCCAAGGTGCGACGGTCGAGCGCGCATTCCTTGGCCAACAGATACCAGTAAGCGGCCGGCAAGTCGGCCAGGGTCACGCCCTGCTCGACGATTTCGCGCGCCAATTGCCCGGCGTCCCACAACTCATCGCCACGCATGATCAACGCCGCGCCCACACACAGCGGCGCATAGCACTGCTCGACAAACCCGTCGAAGCTGAAGGTCGCAAATTGCAGTACGCGGTCCTCTGCACCCAGCCGGCTGTACACTTCGGCGCTGTCGCAGAACTGGCTGAGGGCGGCATGGTCGATGGCCACGCCTTTGGGCAGGCCGGTGGAGCCGGAGGTGTAGATGATGTAAGCCAGGTCGCCAGCCGCTGCAGCGTTGGCGGGATGGGTGGCCGGGTAGCTGGCCAGCTCTTCACCACTGGCGCTGAAATCCACGCGCGTCAGCCCTTGCGGCAACACTAGGTCAGCGAGCAAACCGGTTTCGCTGAGCAGCAGGTCAAGGCGACTGTCGGCGAGCATGTAGGCCAAGCGCTCGGCCGGGTATTTCGGGTCCAGCGGCACGTAGGCGGCGCCGCTTTTAAGCACCGCCAGCAAGCTTGCGATCAACTGCGGGCCACGTCGACTGGCCAGGCCTACGCGCTGGCCCGGCCCGACGCCGAGTGCCAACAGGCGATGCGCGAGGCGGTTAGCGCGGTCGTTGAGCTGGGCATAGGTCAGGCGCTCACTGCCCGCCTGCACCGCCAGCGCGTCAGGCGTGGCCTGTGCCTGCGCGGCGATGCGCTCATGCACACGCTGATGGCGCGGCGCGGCAGCGGCGGATCGGCTAAGGGTGAGTACGCTGTGCTGGGCGCCGGCGTCGAGCAGTTGCACGTTGCCAAGTGGCACACTGGCGTCGGCCACCCATTGCTGCAAAAGGTGCAGCAGGTCAGCGCCCAACCGCGTGACCTGTTGCTCACTGAAATGCGCGCGGTCGTAGCTGAATTCGAGGCGCAAGCCAGCACCCAGCTCAATGCCCAACGTCAGTGGGTAATTGGTGCGCTCATGGTTGTGCATCCGGCCAAACGTCAGGCCGGCAGGCGCGCCCTGCTTCAAGGCGTCGGCGACGGGGAAGTTTTCGAACACCAGCAGGGTGTCGAACAACGCCGAGCCTTGTTGACCGGCCCAGCCCTGAATGTCGTAAAGCGGCACGTGCTCATGGTCGCGCAGGCCGAGGTTCAGCGCTTGCAATTCACTCAGCCACGCGCCGACCGATTGCGCAGGCGACGGCGCACTGATAATCGGCAAGGTATTGATAAACAGGCCCAGTTGCTGCTCGATCCCCGGCAAGGGCGCCGAACGCCCGGCAACGGTGGCGCCGAACGCCACGCAAGCCTGGCCGGTGTAGCGTTGCAGCAACAGGCTCCAGGCGCCTTGCAGCACCGTATTGAGCGTGACTTTTTGTTGGCGGGCAAACTCGCCGAGGGCGTGGGTAAAGTCGCTGCCCAACGTCACGTGATGCTCTGCCACACCCACACCGCCGACCGGCGTACGCAGCGCCTGCGCGAGCAACGTGGGTGCTTGCAGCGGCGCCAGGGCGTTCTTCCAGAACACTTCGCCCGACGCTTGCTGTTGCAGCCAAGCCAAATAATCGCGGAACTGCCCCAGCGGCGCAGGCACGGCCTGGCCTGCATAGTGGGCAATGACTTCGCCGAGCAACTGCGCGTTGCTCCAACCATCCATCAGGATGTGATGGCTGGTGAAAATAAAATGCCAGGCGCTGCCCGCGCCACGCACCAACATCAGGCGAAACAGCGGCGCGGCATTTAGCTCAAAGCCGCGTGCACGCTCGGCATCGGCCAGGGTATCGAGGTCGGCAGCCACGTCCTCGATCACCTGCAACTGCACGTCGACCTGGCGCTGGATCACTTGATGGGCGCTGTCGAGGCCAAGCCAATGGAAGCTGCTGCGCAAGATGGCATGCCGGTCCAGCGCTGCCTGCCAGGCACGCCCGAACGCCTGCACATCAAGGCCGTCTATGTCCACGCGCAGCTGGTTGATATAGGCCTCGGCCGCCGGTTCCAGGAGCGTATGAAAGAGCATGCCCTGCTGCATCGGCGACAGCGGGTAAAGGTCTGCGATAGCCGGCCCGGCCACCGGCAGTGCATCCAGTTGTGGTTGGCTGAGGCGCGCCAGCGGGAAGTCCGACGGCGTCACCTGACCGGCCGGTAGTTGGCAGCAATGCTCGATCAAAGCCTTGAGTTCGGTGCTGTACTCGTCCGCCAGGCGCTGAATGGTTGCGGCGTTGAACATCTCGCGGCTGAAACCCCATTGCAGTGACAGCTCACCGCCATACACCTGCCCTTCCACCGTCAGCCAGTTGGCCAGCGGGCCGTCGGCATCTTGCGCCTGACCGCTGCCTTCAGCGGCCGGCACGAACAGCGCCGACTCATCGAACTGGCGGTCGAACTGCCCAAGGTAGTTGAAGGTGATACGCGGCGCAGCCAAGCCTGCAAGGGCTTCGCGTGATGCAGGCGCGCCCAGGTAGCGCAGCAGGCCGTAACCGAGGCCTTTGTGCGGAATTGCGCGCAGTTGCTCTTTGACCGATTTGATCGCGCTCGACAGCTCGCCACCGGCCTGCAGGCGCACCGGGAACAGGCTGGTGAACCAACCGACCGTGCGGCTCAGGTCGATGCCGTCGAACAGGTCTTCGCGACCATGCCCTTCGAGTTGAATCAACGCCGCGGCCTGGCCGCTCCAGCGGCTGATCACCCGCGCCAGCGCAGTCAATAGCAGGTCGTTGACCTGCGTGCGATACGCCGCCGGCGCGTCCTGCAAGAGTTGGCGGGTGTGTTCGGCATCCAGGCGGGTTGTAACCTTGAGGCCGAGCCGGTTATGCAAACCGCCCTCGGGGTGATCGCACGGCAAGTCGGCGTCGGTGGCTTGCGCCTGCCAAAACGGCAGTTGCTCCTCAAGCGTTTTCGCGTAGGCCTGCAACTGTTGCGCCCACTGTTGATAGCTGCTGGTCTTGGCCGGCAATTCGGCCTGGCGGTAGGCCTGCTGCAAGTCTTCGAGCAGGATGCGCCAGGACACGCCATCGACCACCAAGTGATGCACCACCAGCAACAGGCGCTGGCTGCCGTCGGCCAGCGTGACAAGGGCTGCACGCAGCAACGGGCCTTGCTCCAGGTCGAGGCTGCGCTGGGCTTCATCGCACAGCGCGGCCAGCTCGGCGTCGGTGGTGACGCTGGACTGCCAGAGTACGCGCGCCTCGTCAGCGGCGCCGTGGGCTTGGTGCCAACCCTCGGGCACCTGCGTAAAGCGCAGGCGCAGCGCATCGTGATGGTTGATCAATTGCGTCAACGCCACCTCCAGCCGTGCCGGCGCCAACGCTTCGCGCGGCGTCAGCAACAGCGACTGGTTCCAGTGCTGACGCGCAGGGATTGCCTGCGCGAAAAAGCTTTGCTGCACCGGTGTCAGAATCACCTCGCCGCTCACCGGGCCTTGATCGATAACGCTCGCCTGTTCAAAGCTCGCCACCAGCGCCAGGCTGCGCACGCTTTGGTACTGGAACAGGTCGCGCGGGCTGAGGCGAATGCCCGCCTGCCGAGCACGGCTGACCACTTGGATGGAGATGATCGAGTCGCCGCCCAGTTCGAAGAAGTTGTCGTCCAGGCCGATTTGCGCGGCGCCGAGTACGTCACGCCAGATCGCCGCCAGGGCTTTTTGCAGTTCGCTTGAGGGCGCAACGAAGGCGTGTTGCGGCGCGGCATCCGGCACCGGCAGTGCCTTGCGGTCGAGCTTGCCGTTAGCGGTGACCGGCAACTGGGCCAGGTGCACCATGTGCGTGGGCACCATGTATTCCGGCAGGCTGGTCAGCAGCCACGCCTTAAGGTCGGTGGGCGCTGCGTTTTCGAGTACCAGGTACGCGACCAACTGTTTGCCGCCCTGCACCAGCACCACCGCCTCCCGCACCTGCGGGTGTTGCATCAGGCGCGTTTCGATTTCGCCCAACTCGATACGCAAGCCGCGCAACTTGACCTGATGGTCGAGACGGCCGAGGTATTCGATCACCCCATCGGCACGCTGGCGCACGCGGTCGCCGGTGCGGTACAGGCGCTCGCCGGCGAGGAACGGGCTCGGCACAAAGCGCTCGGCAGTCAAGCCCGCACGGCGGTGATAACTGCGCGCCAGGCCCGTACCGCCCAAGTACAACTCGCCCGACACACCGGCTGGCACCGGGTTGAGCTGGGCGTCAAGCACGTAGGTGGCAAGGTTGGCGATCGGACGGCCGATGGGCACGCTGTCAGCACCTTCATCGACACAGGCCCAGTGGGTCACATCGATGGCGGCTTCGGTGGGGCCGTAAAGGTTGAACAACGCCGCCGTCGGCAGCTTGGCGAACACCTGCAGTTGCGCATCCAGCGGCAACGCCTCGCCGCTGCAGACGATGCGTTTCAGGCTCGCGCAGGTGTGTACGCCAGGCTCGTGGATAAACGCCTGCAGCATCGATGGCACAAAGTGCAACGTGGTGATGGCGTGGCGGCCAATGGTCTCGATCAGGCGCGCCGGCTCGCGGTGTTCGCCAGGTGCTGCGACCACCAGACGCGCACCGGTCATCAGCGGCCAGAAGAACTCCCAGACCGACACGTCAAAACTGAACGGGGTTTTCTGCAAGACCGCATCGCTGGCGTCCAGACCGTAGGCCTGTTGCATCCAGCACAAGCGGTTGACCAGCGCGCGATGGCTGTTGCCGGCGCCTTTGGGTTTGCCGGTGGAGCCGGAGGTGTAGATCACATAGGCCAAATTGAGCGCATGCATCGTCACTGCAGGCGAGCCGGTGCTGTAGCCGTCGAGCCAGCCCGGCGTCTGGTCCAGCGCAATCACCTGAACGCCTTCGGTGGGCAGCAATGCCAGCAAGCTGTGTTGGCTAAGCAGCAGCGTGATGCCGCTGTCTTCGATCATGTAGGCCAGGCGCTCCTGGGGATATTCCGGGTCCAACGGCACATAGGCGCCGCCCGCCTTCAGAATCGCCAACAGGCCCACGACCATTTCGACCGAGCGTTCGACGCAAAGGCCGACCAGCACGTCCGGGCCAACGCCCTGCTCGCGCAACGCATGCGCCAGCTGGTTGGCACGCGCGTCGAGTTCTGCGTAGCTCAGCGTGGTTGCGCCAAACTCCAGCGCTGGCGCATGCGGCGTGCGCTGCACCTGCGCTTCGATCAGTTGATGGACAGCGCACTCGGTCGGGTACGCCTCGGCAGTCTGGTTCCACCCACGCACCAGCAAGTGCTGCTCCTCGGCGGCCAGCATCGGGAGTTCGCCGATGCGTTGGTCACCCTCGGCTACCATGGCGTGCAACAGGCTGATCCAGTGCCGGGCCATGCGCGCAATCGAAGGCGCGTCGAACAGGTCATTGGCGTAGGTCAGCGCGGCATGCAAGGTGCCGGACTTTTCATAGGTGTCCAGCGTCAGGTCGAACTGGGTCGTACGGCCCTGCCACTCGACCAGCGAAAGCTCCAGGCCGGAAGCAGTGCTGACCGAGGCGATGTCCGCCACCACCGGCTGGTGGTTGTACATCACCTGGAACAGCGGCGTGCGGCTGAGGCTGCGCTCGACTTTCAGCGCCTCTACCAGACGTTCAAACGGCAGTTCCTGATGGGCTTGAGCACCCAGCGCGTGCTCTTTTATATGTTGCAGCAACTCGGCCACGCGGGTCTGCCCGTTCAGCTCGGTGCGCAGCACTTGGGTGTTGACGAAGAAGCCGATCAGCCCTTCGACTTCACTGCGATTGCGGTTGGCAATCGGCACACCCACGCGGATGTCGCCCTGCCCGGTGTAACGATGCAACAGCACATTGAAAGCGCCCAGCAGCAGCATGAACAGGGTCACGTTGTGCTGTTGCGCGCAACTGCGCAGTTGCGCGGCCAACGCCGCATCGATTGCGAAGTTATGGCGCGTGCCCTGGTAGCTGGGCATGGCCGGGCGCGAACGATCGGTTGGCAATTCCAACAGCGGATGTTCATCGCCAAGACGCGCTTGCCAGTACGCCAACTGACGCGCCTGCTCGCCCGCTTCCAGCCAGCGGCGCTGCCACAGGGCGTAGTCGCTGTACTGAATCGGCAGCGCCGGCAATTGCGGCGTTTGGTTGCGCTCATGCGCGTCGTAAAAGCGAATGAATTCGTCGATCAGCACGTTCATCGACCAACCGTCAGAGACGATGTGGTGCAGGGTCAGCAGCAGCACGTGTTCCTGCTCGTCGAGCTTGAGCAATTGCACGCGCAACAGCGGGCCGTTTTCCAGATCGAACGGCAACAGCGATTGACGCGTCGCCGCGTGGTTGACGGCCTGCTCGCGCTCGGCGAGGTCGAGGGCACTCATGTCCACCTGCTCGACCGCCAGCGACGGCGCCAACGCGACCTGCGCCAGGCGCTCATCGGCCTGGCGCTGGAACACCGTGCGCAACGTTTCATGACGCGCCACCAGGCTGGCGAACGCTTGCTCCAGCGCGCGCAAGCTGAGTGCGCCCTTGAGCCGCACCGCGCCCGGCAGGTTGTAGGCGCCGCTGGCCGGGTCTAACTGCCAGAGAAACCACATGCGTTGCTGCGCGTAGGACAGTGCCTGCCGGTCCTCGGCCTCCACTCCCGCCGGAATCGGAAACCTTGAAAAATCCACACCTTCGTTCTGCAAGGCCTGCAGGAATACCTGGCGTTTTTCCAGGGGCAACCCGATAAACCGGCGAGCAAGTTTCAAGGAGTCTTCAGCATTCATTTCTTGGAGTCCGGAGCAATAGGCAGGAAGCACAAAGGCACGTCGTCCCTATAAAACGAACCGGGCGGGGAAAAATTAGCGGCGCATGGAGGGCGTGGAGCGAGCTGTCATCAGGGGTTACATCAATTTCAGCAACGGCACGGTCGCCCGAGTTAGCATTGACGCACACCATCTTTTGCAACTACATTTAGTTACACGCAGGGAACGCCGTGTCCAAAAATGAAAAGCTGCTCGCCAAACTGCTCAATGAGCACATGGCTTTTAACTGGCCAGCGCTTGTGACGCTGCTGCGTTGGCTTGGCTACACACAAATTGAAGGGGCTGGAAGTCGCGTCAAATTCGACAGCGGTGACCCCAGTGCGATGATCAGCTTGCACAAGCCTCACCCCGGCAACGAACTGAAGCACTACATTCGGCGCCAGGTCATCGAACAATTGAAGTCAGGAGAACTGATTCAGTGAACAACCAACTCAAATACAAAGGCTACATCGGCTCTATCGAAGCCAGCCTCGAAGATAACTGCCTGTTCGGCAAAATCCTGTTTATCAAGGCATTGGTCAGCTATGAAGGCAACACCGTTGCAGCGCTGGACGTGGCCTTTCGTGAGGCGGTAGACGATTACCTCTCTACCTGCCAAACCCTCGGGCAAACACCCGAAAAGCCCTGCAAGGGTTCGTTCAACGTACGCGTCGGCCATGATCTGCATCTGGCAGCGGCGCTGGCGGCGATCCGCAAAAAAGTGACGCTCAATGACCTGACACGCCAAGCGCTGAATGAGTTTTTGCAACAGCATTGCGCCGAGCCTTCGCCGGCGATTGGCTGACTAGCCCAAGCGCCGATACCCCAGCAGCGCAGCGCCAAACACCACCGCACCCGCAACCAACGCCACCCAGAACCCGCTGGTGGCGCCGAAGTGGTCGATCATCCAGCCGGAGCTGGCAGCACCGATGGCCACGCCGATGCTCAGGCCAGTGATCAGCCAGGTCATGCCTTCGGTCAGGCGGCTCGGCGCTACGATCTGCTCCACCAGCGCCATGGACACAATCAGCGTCGGTGCGAAGAACAGTCCGGAAATGAAGATTGCCACCGCCAGGCCGGGGATATTGGTCACCAGCAGCAATGGCAAGGTGGTCAAGGCGGTGGCCACGCCGCAGAACAGAAACTGCCTGGGCAGCGATGCCTTGAGTTTGAGAGTGCCGAACGCCAACCCTGCCAGGCACGAACCGATGGCATACACCGAGAGCACGATACTCGCCGCCGCCGGTTGGCCCTGATACTGGGCAAAGGCCACGCTGACCACATCCACCACGCCGACGATCATGCCCATGGCCAGCAGCAGAATCATCAAGATCAATACCGCAGGCGAGGCGATCAGCCAGCCGCCCAGATGCTCCTGGTGTGCATGCACGGGCGGTTCAGTCGCGCGTTGCAGCACAAAAGCGGTCACGCCCACCGCCAGCAACAGTGCGGCGAGCAAAGGCCCGGCTTCCGGGAACAGCACAACGCTTAACCCGACTGAAATCGGCGGGCCGATGATGAAACACACCTCATCGAGCACCGACTCCAGGGCAAAGGCAGTTTTCAGCGCGGGCTGGCCCCGGTACAGCTCGGTCCAGCGCGCCCGTACCATGGCTGACATGTTCGGCATGCAACCGGCCAGCGCGGCGAACACAAACAACGTCCACTCCGGTGCCTGCAAACGGGTGCACACCAACAGCAGTAACAACGAGCCACCGCCGATCAGCGCGGCTATCGGCACTACCTTGCCCTGGCTGTAGCGGTCTACCCAGCGCGACACCTGCGGCGCGCAAAACGCCGTGGCCAGGGCAAATACGGCCGCCACCGCGCCCGCCAAACCGAAGCCGCCGTGAACCTGGGAAAGCATGGTGATCAAGCCGATGCCGACCATGGAAATCGGCATGCGGGCAAGCATGCCGGCCAGTACAAAAGCGCGAGTACCAGGGGCCTGGAACAACTCGGCGTAGGGGTTTGCCATGACTTAAACGCCTTCTGCCACTGAATGTGGGCAACTTTTATTACACCAACCGCTTGATCTGCTTATGCCGCCACACCAGCCGGTAATACGCGGTCTGCAGCGCCAGCATGGCCAGGTAGGTGACCGGAAACGCCATCCACACCCCTTCCAGACCAAAGTGTGCGTTGAACACATACGCCATCGGCAGCTCAACGCAGAGCACACAAAAAATCGAGATCGCGACCGGCATCAGCACCACGCCGCTGGCGCGCATGATCCCGCCCACCACCGCCTGAAAACCGAATACCAGCACGCTCCACAACATAATGTGCAGCAAGTGTTCGGCCTTGACCCGCGCATCGGCGTCAGTAATGAACAGGCCCAACAACCAGTGCGACATTAAATACCCGAGCACGATCAGGCCACCGGTGAGGCACAGGTTGATCAACAGCCCGGTACGCAAAATTGGCCCGACCCGCTCCAAGCGCCCGGCGCCAATGGCTTGGGCACCGAGGATCGAGGCGGTAATCGCAATCGACAGCGCCGGGAACTGCACGTAATTGACGATCTGCGTCACTGCGCCATAGGCCGCCGTAGCCTGAGAGCCGTGGCTGTTGACCAAGGCCAGGATGACCAGCTCCGACAGCGACAGCACCACCATCTGCAAGCCGGTCGGCAGGCCGATGCGCAAGACTTTACCGAGGATTACGCGGTCCAGGCGCAACGCGGCGAGCAGCTCACGGTCCGGCGCCATCACATGCTTTTTATGGCGCAGGCGCAGTATCAGAAACAGCATCGCCGAGGCGTTACCGACCAGCCCCGCGTACACCGCACTTTGGATGCCCAGCGGCGGCAAGCCGATCCAGCCGCGAATCAGCGCCGGGGTCAGCAACAGGCCGACAGACGTCGAGACCATCAATGCCAACAACGGTGAGACCGTGTCACTGACACCGCGCAGCAGTTGCGTGTAGAGAATAAACACCAGCAGCAGCGGCATGATCAGCATCATCGCCTGGGCATAACCGACCGCATCGTCCAGAACGTCAACCGGCGTGCCCAATGCCTGCAACGCCGGGCGCGCAAACAGGCTGCCAAGCACCGCCGCGATCAACCCCACCAGCGCGCCAAGGGTCAGCGTGGCGCCGGTGATCACCTTGACCATGGCGGTTTCCTCGGCGCCCCAGGCCTGACCGATCAGCACCGAAGCGCCCGCCCCCAAACCGATCACCAAGGCAATGAAGAAAAATACGATGGGGAACATCCCCGACACCGCCGCCAGCGCCTGAGTACCGAGCATTTGCCCGACATAGATGCCATTAAGGGTGCCGGAAAAGCTCTGCAAAAAGTTCGACAGCACCATCGGCGCCAGAAAGATCAGGTAGATCTGCCACAGTGGGCGTTGTAGAGGGTTTTGCATTAAAAACGGGGCCTCGAAACACTAAAGCGTCCGAGGTTTATACCGTAAGTGGATAGCATTTTGCTGTACTCATGGTTGAGGGGAACGATCAAAACGCGGTCAAGTGTGGGAGATTCTATGGTTTTGGGGAAGCCTCCAAAACCGCTTTCGACTGGTATTCGCTCAGGTTTTTCATGAGAGAAAACGCGATGCGAGCCAGCTTGCGGGCGATGATGACCAGGGCCTGAGTC